>JBHJGR010000288.1:0-47138 GCA_050331615.1 Elainellaceae cyanobacterium | reverse complement strand
CTAGCCAACCTAGCATCTCTACGGGAGGCAGAACAACGGCAAAAACTTGGGGTGATAGCCGCCTTCGCTGGGCGGGAACAATGAATCAGAACGACCGATAGAGATAAACACCTTGCACAACCTGGCAGCTATGCCAGGTTTTTTTAACTAGATCAGTGGCGTGGGGCAGGAGTGCCTAATCGCGAGGTTAGGAGGCCCGCGCTGTACCCGTAGGGTCAGCGTCGGGAGGATGTCACTGGGCCGTAAGTGCTTGGACATAAATAAACGCAAGTTGGGTGCGCTCCCCACCATAGCGTCGTTTACTTATGGCTACCTACTTACTGAGTTTTTCGGCTTAACTCCCTTTAAGTTTCAGCGATTACCCGACTAGAATGCCTCCAAGAAATTACTCAAAACCGTATCCGTAATCCCATGCGCTCGTAAATCTACCCTGAGGATATACCGTACGCCCGCCGACAATCGGCAGCAGGACCGCCGCGATCGCTTCCCGAGGCAACTGTTCAAGGGCGTTTCTCACCAAATCCTCATCTGCGGGTTAGGACAATCTCATTTCTGGAATAGTCGCACCTCAGGTTGATTCCATACCTTAGTTTCATAGGACATAGGAAAAATCCTAGAAGGAACTGAAAAAACGGTGGTTACACAGTGCATAGGTCTCGGTTTCCACGAGGTATCTCTCTGTGGATAGGGTTAAGGCTCACCCATGTGGGTGAGTAATTTGTACGAAGTAGAATATTCTTTTCTTCGCGTACACTTTAAGTAATCCTTCTTTACACTGAATCAGGTAACCGTTAGAGTTCAAACAGGTGTCCTCACCATTTGTCTTCAGATACTTGTCAGGTTTTTGACTAATGACTATTTCTTCACTCAGATTGCCAAGAGCCACCGAAATGATAGACCAGGGGAGGAACACCGCTAGTCTGACCACTCCCTCCATCTGTCAGGCTTCCTCAGCGCCGCTGCCGTCTCAAGCGATCGCCGCTTCCCACATTGAAATGGTTTATCAGTCAGGCGGGCAAAGTACTCAGGTTCTGAAAGACATTGATTTAGAGATTCACACCGGAGATATTCAGCTACTGATGGGACCGTCTGGGTCCGGGAAGACGACGCTGCTGTCTATCCTCGGCGGCATCCTGAAGCCGACGAGCGGGCATGTCCATCTGCTGGGCCAAGATATTACCCAACTTTCCCGCGAAAAGCTGGCTAAGTTTCGTCTGCACAACATCGGTTTCATCTTCCAGGGGTTCAACCTGTTTGATGCCCTGACGGTGTCGGAGAACGTTGAGGTTGCCCTCAAGCTGAAGGGCTATCGTCCACGGGCGGCTCGCCTGGAGGTGCAGCATCTGCTGGAGCAGGTCGGCCTAGCCGAGAAGGCCAAGAGCCTGCCCAAGGATCTATCCGGTGGCCAAAAGCAGCGAGTGGCGATCGCCCGCGCCCTGGCCGGAAACCCACCGCTGATTATGGCTGACGAGCCCACTGCCGCCCTGGATTCTCATAGCGGTCAGGCCGTAATCGAGCTATTGCGCACTCTGGCGAAGCAATCCCACCGGACGGTGCTGATGGTGACTCACGATCCCCGTATCCAGAAGGTTGCCGATCGGGTTGTTTACCTGGAAGATGGGCAGCTTATGCCCACACCCGAATGGTCGGCCATGCCCCATGAGCTGGATCTGTCGGCCTAGCTGTGCGTGGGGAAACATACTGTGACGGTTTCACGGGCTTAGGTTTGTAACCCTGCCGCGATAAATCCGCTCCGACTGTTCCGGTGTCAGCCACTTCGCTCCCGGAAAATGCACCGCAGGCATTTCGTCTTCCCCAGGTTCATAGGCGACGATCTGGTTCTGTGGCGGCAGATAGGAATGGGTTGCCGGATCGTAGGCGTAAACTTCGCCGGTATCGATGTGGTAGACCCAGCCATGGAGCGTGAGTTTGCCTTGATAGAGCTTAGAGTGGATGACGGGATAGGTGCGCAGGTTCTCAATCTGGGTGAGGACGTTTTCGGCGATCGCCAAGTCCAGCAGGTCTTCACCAGTGCGATCGCTGTAGTTTTCCTTGATGAGTCGGCGGGTGGCCTCAGCGTGCTGCAACCACTCGTAAACTAGCGGCATCTCAGTCTCTAGCTTATCCAGCTTGAGCAGCCCCTTCATGGCTCCGCAGTTGGAGTGGCCGCAGACAATGATGTTCTCGATACCCAGGGCGTGGATGGCATACTCAACAGCGGCTCCCTCCCCACCATTGGCCGCACCGAAGGGCGGGATGATGTTGCCCGCATTGCGAATGACGAAGATATCGCCAACCTGGGCCTGGGTAATCAAGTTTGGATCGACGCGGGAATCAGAGCAGGTGATGAACAAAACTCTGGGCTTTTGTCCGCGGGCAAGTTGCTCAAATAGTTCGTGGTGCTCGCTGAAATAGCTGGTTTGGAACTGCCGCAGCCCCTTGATCAGTTTTTTCATAAATGTAGAGAATATTTAGACGGAAAGGGCAAGCCAGCAGAGTTTAGCTACGGCCCTAATTAATAGCTTATCAAGCTTGTGCCCCAGTTCTAGGCAGATGATGATATAGCCCTACGGGCTTAGGTTTGTGAGATTTATGGCTATGTACTGACTAGGCGTCGACGACCTGATAGATAAAGCTCAGGGTAGCCCATTGGTCTACGTGAAGCGCGTACATATCGGCGGGAATGTCGAGCTTGGCAGTAGACTCGGCGGCAAGGCTGGCGCGATTGAGGTCATCTAAGACGGCTTCAGCGATCGCCAGCGGGTCGCTCAGCAGGCTCAGCCGCCGACTATTCCCCATCGGCCTCATCGCCTTCCCCAAAGCCTTCACCGTCTTAGCAAAGGGTGCTTGGCTGAAGATGAGATGGGTTTCGGCGAGGCCGGGGGGACCGCTAATTAACCACTCGGCGGAGACGTTGGCTTGGGGCACTGTAAGGATTTCGTCTGGGGCAATGACGCTATCTCCTGGAGCTGCCGACGCTTCATTACTCCGATCCTGAATGGCGGGATAGAGTGCTGTGGCATTGCCGCCGCTGTCGACCCCCAACAAAATGCAGTAAACGGGGCGATCGCTGTAGTTCAGAATGCGGAACTGAATGCGGCTGCCAATCGGCAAGGAGGGTACCTCACCCTGATTGGTCAATAGGGTCGCTAGGCGATTGTCGGGAGGCAGCCACTTGGCCCGAACGGTGGTCTGCTGCATCAGGATCCGCTCCTGGGGCGCGACCATCTCCAGCGTGGCCCGCACCCCCAGCCTGGACGTGCCCTGATTGGTTGTTAAGCGCAAGAGCTTTGCCGCCAGAAGGGTTCTAAGCTGCGGTGCCATGCGGTTAATGGCGGTTTTCACAGCTTCCTCGGACTCGATTAAAGTGTTGGGAATGGCCGTCCGCCCCAAGTTGAACAGGCCATAAACCTTGTCACCCGGAGAAATGCCCGATGGAGTCACGGGGGCGTCAGCCGAGCGATCTGCTCCGGTCTGGGCCGAGCCTGACCCGAGGGAAGCGGCGGCGGTCCTAATTGGCGGCATGGCTTTGCCGAAGAGACAGTCGGCGGGCTGTTCGCCAGCAACGACAGAGCTGATTTTGGGAATTCCGGCGATCGCGCTAGTGGCATCAACCCGCTCAATGCGCTCCAGGCTAAAGTCGAGGGCGACCGTCAGGCCAATATTACGGGGCACCGTTCGCAGAATTTCGCGCACCAGTTGCCCAGTGCGCACCAGCTTTTGGGTGCCCGTTTGGCAGCAGGGCTTTGCTCTGACATACAGGCCGTTGCGCGATCGCACCTGCAACAAGTGACCGTCTGGAGGAGGTGAATCGGTAGTTCCTGTATCGGCATCACCCACCGGTTCCGCAGACATGGCCGCTGCTTCGGGGGGCGCTGCGGCTGCTGCCGCTGTCGCAGTCTCCGCATCGGTTGGAGCGACAACGGACGCAGGTTCTGCGTCGGTCTTGGGTGCCCCTGGAGGACGGGCAGGGATGACTGACAGGAGCGAGTTCGTACCGTAGTTCGCTAGCACCATTGCGGGTAGACCAGCTAGCCAGATCCGCGCCAGATCCCCGTCTTGATCTGCACCAACGACAACGCCATCGGCCCCATCGGGTACCTCCGTGGTGGGTGGCAGCCCCTCAAAGTTAGCGGGCTTTCTGCCTCCCTTGATCAGGGTTGGGCGCTGCTGGACGCCGGTGATTTGCTCGACAGTGCCGCCCGCTTGACTGACATTGACGCTGATGGAGGTTTTGGGTGTGGTCCACCAGAGCTGCTGCGTTAGGGCATAGGTAAATAGTCCGGCACTAAACCCGTTCCACTGGGCTTCTGCCGCGATCTGATGGTCGGTTGAGGCGGTTAGGATAACGCCCGGTAGCTGGGCCGGATTCCAATAGGGGGCGATCGCTTTACGGAGCGATCGCCGTTTGCTAATAAGCTGCTGCTGCTGCTCTTGCTCTGCTGGGTTGAGCTGACCGCTGGGGACGCTGGGCCGCGACCGAATCCGCAGGCCGCCCATTAGGGTGGCGCTGGGCTGGGCGTAGCTCAGGTCGAGGACGGTGACGACTTTCTCGGTTTGGAGCGATCGCAGCAGCAGCGCCAGCGTATCTTCCATCAAGTCATTAATGAGCGGCGCTTCCTCCGTTGGTAAGACCCCATCCACTGGTACCAAACTGTTGCGGGTGAGATCCGGAACGGTGTGACTGACCGATTTAGCTTGCTCATCTGCCGAATTCAGGCGCACCCGACTGCCAAAGCCGCTAAAGTGAAAAACCACCACGTCTCCGGGCCGAGCTTGATCAACCAGGTGGGAGCTAAATGCCGCTTCAATGCTTGACCGGGTGGCCTCGCCATTGGTGAGCGTTAGAACATCGGCAGGTTGAAAGCCGAACCGATGAATCAGCAACTCGCGCTGCAGATTGACATCGGTAACAGCACCCTGCAAGACCGTACCCCGAATAGGAGGACAGTCGCAAACGCTCTCAGGATACTGGTCGATTCCTATAAGCAACGCCAACCGGCGTGCGGCTGGCGCTGCTAGTACATGCTGGTAGCGGCTCGCCATCAGAGACAGTCCCGTCTGGCTAACGCCTAACGTTGCCAGAGCCAATGATGCCTGCTGCAAAAATACTCGCCGCCGTAATCTCACTGAATGCCTCAGACCTCCACGGTGACCTTCATGGCCCGCGCCAGTTCCGCAGCAACCTCAGGACGGGAAAACTCAGCAGGTGGAAGCTCTCCCTTGCGAAGCATCGCCCGCACCTTCGTACCCGATAGGTGAATTCGTTCTTCGGGGGTACTGGGGCTAGTCTTAGAGGTTGCCATGGTGCCCGTGCGCATGCAGTAGAAGGCATGTTCAAACTTCATCGGGATGATTCCCAGCGCTCCCGGCTCAAACTCGTCGAAGATGTGCTGAGCATCGTAGGTGCCATAGTAATCACCTACGCCTGCATGGTCACGCCCAACGATGAAATGGGTACAGCCGTAGTTCTTGCGGACAAGCGCGTGGAAAATTGCTTCCCGAGGACCAGCGTACCGCATTGCGGCAGGATTAATCGCCAGAATAACGCGATCTTTCGGAAAATATTTGTCCACCATAATTTCGTAGCAGCGCATCCGTACATCTGCGGGAATGTCGTCGCTCTTGGTGGCACCCACTAGTGGATGGAGGAATAGGCCGTCAACCGTTTCGAGAGCGCACTTCTGGATATACTCATGGGCACGGTGAATGGGGTTGCGGGTTTGGAAGCCGACGACAGTTTTCCAGCCTCGCTCCCGGAACATGGCCCGCGATTCAGCCGGATCGATTTGATAGGCGGGAAATTGGGGATGGGGTTGGCGCTCTAGCAGCCAAACCGGCCCTGCCAGGTTAACCGGCCCCTGATCATAAACAACCTTAACGCCGGGGTGCTTATCTTCGTCAGTACGGTAAACGTTGACGGCTTCTTTGACCTTGTCATAGTGGTACTTTTGGGTCAACTGCAGAACGCCGACAAAGGTTCCAGTAGGGTCATCTAGCCGAACCAAGCTTCCTTCTTCTAAAGGCGCTGCTTCCTCCTCGGTAACGGAGAGAGTGATGGGAACGGACCAGGGCAACCCATCGGCAAGCGTCATGCCGGCTACAACCGAGTTATAGTCAGCCTCTTCCATAAACCCAGTCAGGGGGCTAAAGCCGCCGATGGCGATCATGACCAGGTCGGATGTCGCCCGTTCATCCATTTGGAGCCGGGGCAGACGCTCAGCCTGCTCTAGAAATTCCTGGCGTTGTTCGGGGGTCGCAATCCGGTTAATGAGCTGTCCCCCGTGGGGTGCAGCGATGTCTAGATGAAGGCTCAAGGTTCTCTCCTAACGATTCCTACGACGACAGATAAGTATATGGCCACAAATAGAGCTAGTGGAGTGCGCCCCCAGGTGGGGCACCCCCACCCTAGCGTCGTTTACTCATGGCTATTTCTTAACAGTACTTTGCGGCACCTTCATCCATATTCTGACGATGGACTGATAATGGGTACCGCAAATTTAGGGATATTGAATGCTTGTTAGCATTGCCGCCCATATCCTAGTATGGGCGGTTGTTTCAGTCTAAGTGTTGCTGGATGCAATTACAATCTCTTTACGATTCGCGTCCCTGTGCTTCATATTCCGTTTCCAGAGAACTAGCTTCCAGAGGCTCGATGATACCGCCTCCCAGCAGCACCTCTCCCCGATACCAAACCGCTGCCTGACCTGGCGTAATGCCGAACTGCGGTTCGTCGAACTGGAGCCTAACCCGTGTGCTGCCTGCCTCGGGGTTGAGGGGAAGAATCGTAGCTGGAACAGCGGGAGAGCGATAGCGAATTTGCACCTCTGCCCGGAAAGGGGCCATTGGTGGAGCCATTGATACCCAGTTGGCCCGGTGGACGGTGCCTTCGGCGTGGTGGGCGGTGGTGCGATCGCCCACAATCACTTGATTTCGCCCCACGTCAATGCCGATGACGTAAAGGGGATGGGGAGCGGCAATGCCCAACCCTTTGCGCTGACCAATGGTGTAGTGGTGAATGCCCGTATGAGTTCCCAGAACCCGCCCTGTAGAATCAACGATATCGCCCGGCGTAGGAGCCAGGTAGGTGTCGAGGAATCGCTGCATGGAGCCGTGGGCTTCGATCAGGCACAGGTCTTGGCTGTCGGGCTTGGCGGCGGTATGGAGGCCAAATTCAGCGGCAACTTTGCGGGTCTGCTCTTTGGTTTGCTGGCCCAGAGGGAAGTGGGTGTGGGCCAGAATGTCCTGCGACAAATCGTAGAGGAAATAGGACTGATCTTTGCTGACATCGATCGCCCGCTTGAGCTGGTAACGCCCCGTCGCCGCATCGTACTCAATACGAGCATAGTGGCCCGTGGCGATTTGGTCAGTGCCCAGCTCGTTCTTGGCGTACTGAATCATAGGGGCAAATTTGACGGCCCGGTTGCATTGGGAGCAGGGCAGCGGCGTGACCCCGTTGCTGTAACCGTTGACCAGATAGTCAATAATCTGGGTCTGGAATAGGTCTCGACTATCAACGATGTGGTGCGGCACCCCCAACTGTTCACAGATGCGAGCCGCATCCACCATGCCCTCAGAGCAGCACTGCCCCTTGCCCTTCATCAGCCAGAGGGTCAGCCCCACCACGTCGTAACCCTGGTGGTGGAGGGTTGCTGCTGCTACGGAGCTATCGACACCGCCTGAGAGACCGACTACGACTTTTTGCATGGGACTGGGAAAACCTGATCGAGAAACGGAGTGATCCTACAAGAGTTTGAAAGCGTTACAGTTAGTTGAGAATCACTTCTCCAGGTTAACATTTACGACTCAATTCCCCGTCGGCTGCGACGGCATAGCCCTCGGTTCATTTTCCTGAGGATATGCGCCCCCGCCGGAGGCGCACACGCCCACAAAATGTAATTAACTGTGCCTTAGCACTTACAGCGCTTCGCGCTTTGATGGAATCAGATTTTTTGTTGGCAGCCGTGCAACGCGCGGCTGTCAACAGAAAATCTGTCCCTCATGCACCTGAAAAGTGCTGTATTTAGGAACAATGCGGATAGACTATTTTTCAAGTCTCTAGAAGCGAGCCATTTCATTCGCTATGAATTCGCCTACCTCACGACTTGATTTTCTACTGCAAACAGCGGTCTGGATTGGGACCCTGGGCAGCGGTTTAGCACTGACGGCCCAGCCCGTCGCTGGGCAGGCGCTGCCTAGCCGTCCACCGCTGCTGGCCCAGCAGGTTATTGATGGTCTACCGCCGCCGCCGCCAATTCCCGACTTACAGCAGTCGCCGCCGGCGATCGCCCCTGCCCCTCAAAGCCCAACGGGCTCAAACCAGACTAACGCCGAGCTGCTGTATCTGGTGTACGTCAATGGTGATAGTCCCCTGCTGCTGGAGCAGGTGCGGCAAGTAGAGCCAACGGCGATTGTGCAGGACTATGGCGGTCAGGCGGTGATTGTGGCCGGGGTTTTTGAAGACCGGGATGACGCTGAGGATCAGGCAGATGCCCTGGAGGATCAGGGGATCGAGGCAGAAATCGTTGCGGCTGAGAACGCTGGCGCTACGTCAACGGCTGCAGCCAATTCCCCCGGCGCACCGACTGGCCTGCCCGCACTGCCCCCCGCCGATATCAGCCCAGCGGTGCCCCGCCCACCAGAGCTGCAGTCCCCGGCCCCGGCTCCGACCCGTGCCCCTGCCCCAGTCGTTGCTGCCGCACCCCAGCCAGTGCAGGATAGCTCCTATTACATCGTGGTTCCCGGTGACTCCGATCGGCTACCGCAGATGCAGGAGCAGGTCATTCTCCTCGGGGCACGACAAAGTGCGATCGCCCAGCGAGAGCGTCCTCTGGGACCACACCTGCTCATCGGTCCGTTCGTCGACCGCTCGGCGGCAACCCGCTGGAATCGCTTTTTGCGCGACTTTGGCATGGACGCCAGAGTGTATTACAAACGCTAAGAATGCGGAAGCTTTAAGCAACTGGGGAGGTCGAAGCGTCCCGAAACCCCTGGCTCAACGAAGTAGCCAAGGGTAGTTCATCAACGCTGAAAACCCATTGGAGCCGCCGGGGAGCAACGGAGGCAATCCCACCCCTATGCCCCTGGTCGGATTGGTGGGGCCCTAACTTCCGGTAGGATCTTCGGCAGGATGACAATGGCATCAGGTATGAAGGTTTGAGTGTGGCCCCCCCGCGACGCGGGGGTCCACATCTCTTAAATGTCCTAACGCGAAAGCGTAACGCTATATGCGGAGATCCGGATGACAGCGGGGCAAATGTCTAAGCTCAAACGGCAAGAGTGGCTGCAGCGCACGGCTGTCACCGCCCAGCAAATGGGGCAGGTTGAGTCGCGCATTTTCGCTGCGGGGATGCCGGTGGCGGCGCTCATGGAAAAAGTAGCCATTCAGGTGGCGAGGTACATTGAGGCCCACTATCCCGCTGAGCAGTTTCCCCGTGTGGGAGTAATTGTCGGACCGGGGCACAACGGCGGAGATGCAGCAGTGGTGGCGCGGGAGCTGCACTTCAGCGGCTATCAGGCCGTGCTGCACTGTCCGCTGGCGACGCTGAAGGAGCTGACTGCAGCCCACGTCAATTACGCCAAAAGTTTGGGAATGCCGCTGGTCGATGCTGAAGCGCTCGACCAAAGTAGCTTGATCGTTGACGGCTTGTTTGGCTTTGGGCTGACTCGACCGATTACAGATGATCTGGCGAAGCTGGTGGACAGAATTAATCGTTTGCCTGCTCCCGTGGTTAGCATCGACTTGCCCTCCGGGCTGCATACCGATACGGGGGAAGTGCTGGGGACGGCAATTCGCGCCAGCCGTACCGCCTGCCTGGGGCTGTGGAAGCGGGCATTCCTCCAAGATCGGGGGCTGGACTATGTGGGTACGCCAGCGCTGATTGACTTTGATATTCCATTGGCGGACATTGAAGCCGTCGTTGGCGAATCGCCCCCGTGGCAGCGGCTCACGCCAGCTCAGGCGATCGCCCCCCTGCCCTTACCCCGTCCCCCGGCGACCTACAAATATCGCGAGGGCCACCTGCTGCTGGTGTGCGGCTCAGAACAGTATATGGGAGCCGCCGTGCTTACGGGACTCGCAGCGCGGGCCAGCGGTGTTGGCATGCTAACCCTGGCCATTCCCCAGGCACTGAAACCCGTGATCGCCATGCAGATTCCCGACGCGGTGACGGTGGCCTGTCCCGAAACCGAGAGCGGGGCGATCGCCTATTTTCCCTCTGACTTAGCCTTAGAAAAATTCAGCGCCATCGCCTGCGGTCCCGGCCTCTCCCAGGACGCCACCCAGGCCGTGAAGCAGGTGCTGGACAGCGATCGCCCCCTGGTGCTGGACGCCGACGGACTGAATATCCTGGCCCAGATGAACCCTGCCGCTACCCTCAGCCAGCGGTCTGCCCCCACGGTGCTGACGCCCCATCCCGGCGAATTTAAGCGACTGTTTACCAACCTGGCCGAGGATATGGGCGATCGCCTGGAAGCGGCCCAGCAGGCGGCCCAGCAGAGTGGCGCGGTGGTACTGCTGAAAGGCGCAATGGTGGCGATCGCCAATCCCAAAGGGCGGGGCTGGGTAAACCCGGAGAGCACCCCAGCCCTGGCCAGGGGCGGCAGCGGCGACGTGCTGACGGGACTCCTGGGTGGTTTACTGGCCCAGTCCGCCACCAAGCAGGTGGCCCCGGATGTCATTACCGCCAGTGCTGCCTGGTGGCATGCCCAGGCCGGTCGGCGGGCGGCACTGGAGCGAGGGGAGCTGGGCGTTGACGCCCAGACCCTGGTGAACTATTTGATTCCCACGGTGCAGGACTGGTCAGCCCGTGTTTCTCATGCCAGCGGCAATGCCGTTGATTGTTAGCAGGGCACCCCGCAGGAGCTCGCCCCGGCTATAGCGAGAGCGAATGATGGCAGCGGCGGGATTTTGCTTGTGCTGGCGCAGTCGCTTAATCAGCGACACCTGGAGAAAGCCCAGGGGAATGATCGTACCGTTGCGGAGCTGCACCGAGCGCTGCAGGTCGGGATCGCCGTCCAGCAGCCGCTCATGGCCTGTGATTTGCAGTACCAGGTCGCGGGTGAGCCGGTATTCATCGGCAATTTGCTGATACAGCCGCTCGAAGCGATCGCGATCCTCCGGGTTACTTAGCTCCCGGAGATAATGATGGGCAATCTGCAGATCGGCCTTGGAGAGGGTCATTTCCACTTTAGAAATCACCATGCGGAAGAAGGGCCACTTGTAGTAGAAGTAGCGCAGCAGCTTCAGGTTCTCCTGAGGTTCTTCCTGGAGAAACTCCTGTAGAGCCGTGCCCACGCCGTACCAGGAGGGCAGCAGGAAGCGGGTTTGCGTCCAGCTAAACACCCAGGGGATGGCCCGCAGACCGGACAGGTCTTTCTTCTTGCCGCCGCCGCGACGGGCGGGACGGGAGCTGATCTGGAGCTGGCTGATCTCCTCGATCGGGGTGACCTGCAGGAAGAAATCAATGAAGTCGGGCTGCTCGTAGATCAGGGAGCGGTAGTGGGTGCGCGATCGCATCGCCAGCTCCTCCATAATCCGATTCCAGGAATCGATGTGGTCGAAGCCCGTGCTCAACAGGCTGGCCTGCATCACAGCCGTGGTCACCGTTTCCAGGTTGTAAAGGGCCAGTTCGGGCAGGTTGTACTTCGAGGCCAGCACCTCCCCCTGCTCCGTAATTTTGATACGCCCATCAATGCTGCGTCCGGGCTGAGCCAGAATGGCGTCATAGGCAGGACCGCCGCCGCGCCCCACTGAACCGCCGCGTCCGTGGAAGATGCGTAGGGATAGTCCATAAGGTTCCGCCGTTTGCTGTAGGGCCTGCTGGGCCTTGTGAATTTCCCAGTTGCTGCTCAAGAAGCCAGAGTCCTTGTTGCTGTCAGAGTAGCCCAGCATCACCTCCTGCAGGTCTGGCATCAGGGGCGATTTAACCGCGTCACTGTGTCCCCCCGCCAGGAAAGTGCGGTAGATGGGCAGTTCAAACAGCGCCTGCATCACGCTGGGGGCATTGCGCAGGTCCTCCACCGTTTCGAACAGCGGCACCACATGCAGACTGCCGATACCCGTTGCCGGATCATAGAGTCCCGCCTCCTTAGCCAGCAGCAGCACCTCCAGCAGATCGCTGACATAGTGGCACATGCTGATGATGTAGGTCTGGCAGATATTTGGACCAAACTCCTGGTGGAGCTTGCGCACCATGCGGAAGGTCATCACCACATCGCGGGTGGTGTCAGAGAAAGGCAGCTCGTTGGGAATGATGGGCCGCCGCGTCTGTAGTTCTGAAACTAGCCACTCTACCCGCTCAGCTTCAGACAGCTCATTGTAGGGCCGGGGCAGCAGCTGCAGATACTCCGCAATCTCGTTAATCACATCCGAATGGCGGGAGCTTTCCTGACGCACATCCAGTTCAGATAGGTTGAAGCCGTAGATCTCTGCCTGGCAGATGAGGTTATCAAGGGCAGCGCAGTTGAGGCCGGTTTCTTCCAAATTGCGCTGGATCAGGCGCAGCTCGCCTAGGAAGTCCGCTCCCGATCGGTAGACCAGAGTGGGATTGGCATCGGGAGCCTGGTCCTGAAAGCAGTCGCGGCTGGAGATTTGCTGGTTGCGATCGCGCGTGTTCTCCAACCGCTGCTTAATGTAAGACAGCTTCAGCCGGTAAGGCTCCTGCCGGAAGCGGATGGCTAGCTTCTCGTAGACCTCCGGCATGTGTACCTGGTCCTGCTCCAACGACTCCAGCAGGTCGGGCAGCACATCGCTCCAGTGGAGGGAGAGGCTGAGCAGCTCAATCAGGTTATCGATGGATTGAATGTACTTGCCCAGCACCAGGTTGCGCTGGTAGCAGGCGGTTTGCCAGGTGATCTGAGGCGTCACCGAAGGGTTGCCGTCCCGGTCAGACCCCACCCAGGAGCCAAAGCGACAGAAGCTGTGACGGGGGGGACGCAGCCAGGGGAAGGTAGATTTGAGGGCCGCCTGGAACCGCTGGTAGAGTTCGGGAATGGCGTCGAACAGCACCTCTTCGAAATAGTGGAGGGTGAAATCCACCTCATCCATAACGCTGGGCTTGAACTGGTGCAGCTCATCCGTGCGCCACCACAGGCGAATCTCCTCGGTCAACTGCCGCCGCAGGGACTCCACTTCCCAGGAAGGAGCGTGATCCAGGGACTGGACTCCGTCTTCCACCCGATCCAGCTCGCGCAGGACTTTGGCAATACGGCGCTGCTTACCGCGAATGGTGTGGCGCACAATTTCCGTGGGATGAGCCGTAAACACCAGCCGGATGTCTAGCTTATCGATCAGGTTCTGAATATGCTGGGGCGGTACGTTGAGCCGCCGCAGCTTGGGAAACACGCCCTGAAAGGTGCGGGCTTCCCGGCGGCGAGACTCGCTCTCCCGCCAACTGCGTTCTAGCATATCGGCCCGCAGCCCCTGCCCCTGGGATTCGCTGTCGAGGTAGGGCGGCAGCGCATCGGCAAAAAAGGAACGAAATTCGCGATCGCCCCCCTCCGCCAGACTTTCATAGGCCGCCCGATACTGCTGCTGCTGCCCCCGCTGCTCGTAGTGCTGCTCGACTATATTGATGAGCTGGAAGTACAGAGCAAAGGCGCGGGTCGCCCGAATCGCCTCATTCAGGTCAAGGTTCTCAACGACTTCAACCGCCTTATTGCTCTCACTCTTGGAAGCTTGCCCCTCCGGCAGGCAGATAGCGAGGAGTTGCTTCAACAAATCAATAAACTCTTGCCCACATTCCTGCTTTAGCACCGACTCCCACAGATCCTCCACGATTTTGAGGCGATGTCTCAAGAACAGGTCAGAAGTGGAGGTGGTGGGAATGCCTTTGGGCAGCGCTGGCTCTGCTGCTGCCGTTGTTGTTCCCGAACGGGATGCATCATCCGAAGAGTGGAGGGTTGAACTCATAGTCTATCCTACGAAATACGTGATAATTCTAGGAGAATATACGAAAGAAGCTCTAGCGGTTTACGTAACTGACATTCCAGGTAGCTGGCGTTTCACACGATCTATCCATAGACTTGAGCCGAAGCAACGGATTCGTTTGTAATCTATGCTACTGTTGGAGGCATTGGTGACGGATAGAGCGAGATTTTTTAGCAAAGATGACTGACCAGGTCGAAGCCATGCAAGCGCTCAAGACTGGTCGAATCTATCCGAAATAACCAATTTTTGCCGTGAAGCTAGCGGGAGCGATCGCGCCACTAGCGGGATTCATCATCATCGCCGGGGGTGGGAGGGTCCGTTAGATTAAGGACCGGGAGGCGATCGCCCCGAAACACTTCTTCGCTGAATTGCCCAACGCTCTGCATCATCTCTGAGAGGGCTTTCGCACTAATCAGCCCTGCCAAAAGCGGAATTGTGCCCAGTCCGATGAGTAGATCGGTGGAGGCCATTGAGGGTTTTTGGTTCATCACATCTGCTCGAACGTTACTGTAATGGCGGGTGATTCGCAATAGGGCCACACCAGCCCCATATCCTGGAACGCCAGCAACATATCCCCAAATCGTTGCAATCGAGGGTGGCTTCGAATATGGCTATTGTACTGCACCTCCTCGGATCCCCCTGCGGTTTTTAGCAAGCCTACCGATTCGGCTAGCGACAGCGCTGCCGCAGGACGGTGAGCAGGGTTTGGAAGTCGGCGGGGAGGGGGGCGATCGCCTCGATTTCCTCCCCGCTCACCGGATGCTGGAGGGAGAGCTTCCAGGCATGGAGGGCCTGCCCCGTCAGCTTGACTCCCACCGACCGGCCCGCTCCATAGGTGGTGTCTCCCACAATCGGATGGCCCATCTCGCTGCTGTGGACCCTGATCTGATGGGTACGTCCCGTCTGCAGCTGGAAGTGCATCAAAGTGTAGTTGCCTAGGCGCTCCTGGACGGTCCAGTGGGTGATGGCCCGTCGCCCGCCCCGCTCCGGTGACACAATGCCCATTTTCTGCCGATCTACGGGATGCCGCCCGATGGGCTGGTCGATCGTCCCCTGGGATGCCTGGGGCGCACCATAGACCACCGCCAGATATTCCCGCCGCGCCGTCTTGGCCCGGATCTGATCCTGGAGATGCTGTAGGGCCTGGTCCGTTTTGGCCACGACGATTGCCCCTGTCGTATCCTTATCCAGCCGGTGGACAATGCCGGGGCGCTCCACGCCGCCGATCCCCGGCAGAGAGCCGCAGTGGGCCAGCAGCGCATTTACCAGGGTGCCCTCCGCATGGCCCGCCGAAGGATGCACCACCATGCCAGCGGGCTTGTTGAGAATGATCAGCGTCTCATCTTCGTAAAGGATGTCGAGGGGAATGGCCTGGGGTTTCAGCGCCGTTGGGATCACGCTGGGAATAGTCAGAGTAATGCGATCGCCCACGGCAACGGCCTGCTGCTTGCGAGTACATATCTGACCGTTCACGCAGACCTGGGCGTCTTCAATTAGCTGCTGGATGCGCGATCGCGACAGGTCGGGAAGCTGGGCCGCCAGCCAGCGATCCAGCCGCAGGGTCGAATCGGGATCGCTCAGATTTCCGGCCTCAACCTGGAGTTCAACGGGAGATGGTGGAATCATGGTTTTAATGTATCGCTCTACGGGCCAAGGCTCACCCAGCAGGACGGCAGGGGCGATCGCCCACCTCGGTATACTGAAGGGTAGCAATTGGCCCAAACTTTCAGCAGAACCGCAAGCCTATGTCATCTATCGCGCCCTCCATTGAATTTTTTGAAGGCATCCCAGAAGAGTTAGACGGGGTCAGTCTCCGTCGCGATCGCGCCACCGGCAGCCGCATTGTGCTGATGAGCTTTAAGTCCCTCAAGTCTATCGAGCGTTTTCAGAGCTACACCAAGCGCTTTGTCAATGCCCTGCGCCTGACGGACGCCGAGGGGGTGATCAACGTCCAGCCCGACTCGGTGCAGTTTGTCTTTGGTGGTCCGGAGGGAGATGACCTGGAGCGGGTGGAGTGCAAGTTTGCGGTGGAGCAGGAAGATCACTGGGAGCGGTTCATGCGCTTTATGCATCGATATGCCGAGTCAAATGGGATGGAGTACGGAGAGCGGTGAAAATTGCCATTACTGGAGCAACGGGATTTGTCGGTAGCCGCCTGGTGGAGCGGCTGCACACCGAGGGCCATCAGGTGCTGGTGCTGACTCGCAGCGCGGAGCGAGGGCGGCGCGTTTTTCCTGAGCGGGCATTTCCTCAGGTGCAGATTGTGGAATACAACCTCACCCAGTCTGGCCCCTGGCAGCAGTCCATTTCCGGCTGCGACGGCGTAGCCAACCTAGCGGGGGAACCCATCGCTGAGGGGCGGTGGACGGTGGAGCGCAAGCGGGCCATTCTGGAGAGCCGCCAGACGGGCACCCAGAAGATCGTGGAGGCGATCGCCATGGCCACCGACAAACCTGCCGTACTGGTGAATTCCTCTGCCGTGGGCTATTACGGCACCAGCGAAACCGCCACCTTTGAGGAGAGCAGCGGACCGGGAGACGATTTTCTGGCCCAGGTCTGTCAGCGGTGGGAAGAGGCGGCCCAGGCAGTGCGACAGACGGGCACAAGGCTGGTGATTCTGCGGACGGGCATCGTGCTGGGGCAGGGGGGGGCGATCGCCCGTATGCTGACGCCTTTCCAAATGTTTGCTGGCGGCCCTATCGGCAGCGGGCGGCAGTGGTTCTCCTGGATTCACCGGGAAGATATGGTCAACCTGATCCTCAAGGCCCTGAACGACCCGCAGATGGACGGCGTCTACAACGCCACCGCCCCTCATCCAGTGCGCATGGCTGAGCTCTGTGACGCTTTGGGCCAAGCCATGAACCGTCCCTCCTGGCTACCCGTACCAGACTTTGCTCTGGAGCTGCTCATGGGAGATGCAGCGAAGGTCGTCCTCGAAGGCCAGCGGGTGCTGCCCAAGCGCACCCAGGAAGAAGCCGGGTTTCAATATCAGTATCCGACAGTCAAGCCTGCCTTGAAGGCGGTGGTTCAGGCGTCAGTTTAGCCGTCGATTCAACCAGCCGATCACGCCGCTGAGGATTGCCCCGGCCATCAAAATGCCGATAGCTGGGGTAAAGACCGGCTCCCAAAGCCTATACCACAAATCTAGGCCCAGAGGCAGGTTCATCGCCCGTCCGCCCACGGCCAGAACGAGCCAAGCAAAGCTTAATAAAACTAAAAACAAATTGGCGGTTAGGGCCAGGTTAAGCCACTCCAATAGCTTGTCTTTCATGGCGATCGCTTCAAAACTCTTAATCTAAAAAAGGGCTGGATAGCCTAGCTGATCTTACCAATGATTTTCAGGGTGGGAGAGGCGATCGCTCCGATGTAAGCAGGGGCGCTAAAAGGGCTGCACTTTTAACGCGTGCAGCCCTCAGATCTAGTCATTGAAACTGATCTTTAAAACCAAAGATCTTTATGAGTATGGCCCTACGGGCTAAGGTTTGAGTGTGGAACCCCCGCAGCGCGGGGATTCCACACCTCATAAAGCGATGCTACAGTGAGGTGCGCCCCCCGCCGGAGAGCGCACCCCACTCGCTTTATTTGTGGTCATGTACTTAGAGATTGGTGCAAGGCTTTTGCTAAGTTTCCTTCGCAAATCTCACCTGTTGGCTCTACTGCTCACCAATCAGCTCTAGATTCAGATTATCCGGGTCCACATAGTGACATGAAGCATCATCAATGCAGATCAGCGCCCATCCGGATTGATCAATGCCCATGAACTTATAGGATGCATCTTGAACAAAGAAACCCTTGTGATTGCGCGTTTCGGGTTTAACACCAACATTAGTAGCCTTCATCATTACCAGTCTCCTTAAATATCTTGAAAAGCCTGAAAATTTGGTACGGCTAGCAGCAACATAAGTGCCGCTAATCGCCTTGTTGATGAAAGCTTATCATTAGAACCCTGTTTTATTTATTAAATTATTTTGAGCATGTGTTGCGCCATCTCAACCTTTCAAGATAGTTTTTTAAGACTTATGAATATTGAGTTAAGTAACAGAATTCTAGCCGATATTTATCCCTCAAAAATCCAGGTCTTCACGCGCTTGAGGCTCTTCCAGTCTGGGTTTCGCGCCAGGCCATCCTCAAAGTTCTTCTGCAGCTCATCCCGCAATTCGGGGATTGCCATGACGATTTGCTGCGCAATTTCAACATGCTGACGGACGCCTTTTTTTGAGGTTTCTAGCATGGCGATCGCCAAATTGACCCGCGCCTGGGGGTCTTCCGCATTCAGCTTTACTGCCTTCTGTGCGGCCTTCAGAGCAGAGTTGGGCTTGTCATCCAGCAGGTAGAGCCAAGCCAGACAGGTCCAGGCCGGGCTGCTTTTGGGGGCGCGATCGCAAACTTCCTTAAAGGTGGGAATCAGGGAGGCGACGTCTTCCCCGGACTGATAGCGCGACAGCCCTTCGTTAAACAGGTCTTCAACGGTTTGAGTCATGGGAGTTAGACAAAATTATTTTCTTGGGGATGCGCCCCCGGCGGAGGCGCACCCCCCATAAGCTGCAATTAGCTGTGCTTGAGCACTCAAATAACGCTACAAACAATCTGCGACAGAAGCGTTACAAATCTTTATCGGCAAACCATCGGAATGAACCCATGCGTAGGGGCGAAGCATTCGATAAATACCCTCTAGATGCTCATAGGGTTTGCTGTCCGAATGCTTCGCCCCTGCAGGGCGTTATTGTGAAGACGATAGGCGTAGACGAATCGAATGACAACCGGGTTAGCCGCTCGGGCAAAACCGACTAGCTAAACGACTTGCCGCAGCCACAGGTTTGGTTGGCGTTGGGGTTGGTGAACTGGAATCCGCCGCCGATCATGGCATCGCTGTAGTCGAGCATCAGCCCATAGAGGTAGAGCATGCTCTTGCGATCGCATACGACCTTAAAGCCTTCGTAGTCAAACACTTCGTCGTCGTCGCGAACATTGCCAATTTCTTCAAAATCCATGGTGTAGGACATGCCAGAGCAGCCGCCTTGGCGCACTCCGACCCGCAGGCAAAGATCTGCCCCTTGCTTGTCGCGGAGTGCGAGAACTTGCTTCAAGGCCGAATCGGACATGAGGATGCCACGTTGCTGAGGTTGAGTTGCTTGTGTCATTAGGGTCTGCGACTCCTTTACTCGATGTATTGACTTTACTCGACGTATTGAATCGCCGATAGCGATTTCTAAAACAGTTAAAAACCTGTTCTCTATTATGGCGGGTCAGGTAGGCGTCGGGCTATGGACACCGCTCAAAAATTTCCGCAAAAAGTAGGTTTGCGGCCATTGGCTGGGAGTCAGTACACGGACATCAATAAAGCCATTGGGTGCGCCCCCCGCCGGGGGGCGCATCCCACCACGGCGTCATTGGTTTACAGTTACCTACTTAACGGGACGGTGACATCCATTTAGGGATTGAGTTGTCTAAGATAATAGAAGTCTGAGCGCTCCATTGCCCAATCACTTGAGCCAATGGTAAAGCCGCTGGCTGATGCATATCGCCCTCTTCAGATGTTTTGGAGCTGCTGCGGGCAAATGGACCCTGCCCTGGTAGGCTAGACATTTGGTGCTGATTGCTGAAAGATTTTGGTTTGACTAGCAATATGACTCCTTTTAATCGTGCTACTCGTCGTCGGCTGCAAAAGTTGCGTCAACTTCCCAGCGTTTGGGAGGGCGATCGCCAGCCCCTGTTCAAAGGCGGGAACGGCGAATCGGGAAGCATGGACAAGCAAGGAGACTGCATTCTCTGGGTAGACGGCACCGAGGCCGTTATCCGGGCGATGGATGTGGTAACCGCTGAGGTAGGCCACGAGGCAATGGTGCGCACCCTGCTACGGGCAATGGAAAATCCCCACGGGGCGGCAAATCCAGCCCGGCCCAAGAAGATTCTAGTGCGCAGTCGGGAAGCCCAGTTTTTCCTGCGGGGAGCGCTGCAGGGCCTAGATATCGATATAGACTACGCTGCCGAACTACCCCTGGTCAACGAAATTTTGCAGGGGCTGCAGGCGTCCCTCGCGGGCGGCGTGCCCGAACTCTCTCCTGCCTATGCCGAGGCTCTGTCCAAGCAGGCACAGCAGCTCTGGGAAGACGCCCCGTGGGAGCTGCTCGATGAGGAAAAGATCATTGCCATTCGCCTGAACTATCAAGAAGTTGAGACGCTCTACGTTTCAGTTCTGGGGATGCTGGGAGTGGAATATGGCGTGCTGATGTATCGCTCCCTCGATTCCCTCAAGCAGTTTCGGGAGCGGGTGCTCTCGGCTGACGAGTCATCGCGGGAATACCTGGAGGAGGCATTTCTCCAGCAAGACTGCCTGTTCGTCACCTTCGACCAGGACGACGACGCCCCCAGCTTTCCGCCCGTTAACGGTCATGGCTCTGCCCTATCTCCCTTGGAGCCCACCTTTGGCAATCTCCATCCCCTGGAGGGAATGCGCCCGGTGCTGTACGAAGAGGAAGCCGCAGTGGTGATTGTGGCCCTAGAAGCGCTGCACCGATTCTTCAGTCGTCACGGCGATCGCCTCGACGTAGACGATTTTCCCGCCATCAACAGCCGCTACCAAATTTCGACCCCCGACGATGACAGCCGTAAGCTTTCGGTGACTGTGTCCACCCTGCCCGATCTGGCAGATGAGCTGTATGAAATGGGCGCGGCGATCGCCTCAGAAAATGCTGCCGGGTTTGTGGATGGCTTCCCCCCCGTGCTCAACGATGACCTCGTCCCCACGGATGCCTTCTTCAGCCTAGGGGCTATTCCCTGGGAGGTGCTGGAAGCCCTGCGGCCCACCATCAAGTTTCACCAGCCCGCAGAAGCTGAATTTCCCACCAAGGCCGATGCCTTTCCCATCATTCTGATTCAGACCTCTCGTCCCAAGGCGTTGAACATGATTGAAGAAATTGAGGCGGCGGGCGGGCTGGCGGGGATTTGCTTCAACCCAGGCGAAAACCCTTTTGCCAACGAGATGTATGACCTGGGCATCTTTCAGACCCACAATGGCGAATTCCACCTGTTCGGCGAATTTGATGACGCTGATCCGGTTCATATCAACGCCCGCAAGAAGTGGGACCAGCGCTGCAAGAAGACCAAAGGCCACTGTGGCTTAGTAATCGCACGGGGGCTGAAGGGGGCGTCGCGAGGTAACCCCAGACTTAAAGATATGATGGCCCTGTTTGAGGTGCGATCGCTCACGCCAGAAGACCTGGGGTTGGGTCCCCTACAGCTCGTGCCCCGGCTGGAGCTACCACACTTTTAGCATGAAAAATCTTGACGCCTAGAGAAGTCCCGCAGGGCAACTGTAACAGTTCCTCACAAACCAACATTTTGGGGACTTTCCAGTGATACGATTCCAATCAAATTGTTCAAGAGAAGCGTCTATGACAGAAACTCTTACTGGAAAAACCCCCCAATTTGGCGGCAGCACGGGTGGGCTGCTGACCAAGGCCGAAGTTGAAGAGAAATACGCCATTACCTGGACCAGCCCGAAGGAGCAGGTATTCGAAATGCCGACCGGTGGAGCCGCCATCATGAATGAGGGCGACAACCTCCTCTACCTCGCTCGTAAAGAGCAGTGTCTGGCGTTGGGTACCCAGCTTCGCACCAAGTTCAAGCCCAAAATCCAGGACTATAAAATTTACCGCATTTTCCCAAATGGCGAAATTCAGTACCTGCACCCGAAGGATGGCGTCTTCCCTGAGAAGGTGAATGAAGGTCGTCCCTTTGCGAATAAGGTTGACCGGAATATCGGCAGCAACCCCGAGCCTGCGGCACTGAAGTTCTCGGGTCGCAACACCTTTGACCCCTAAGCCTTAGGGTTCATTGGGGCGGCACTGAGTAGGGTTAGCTTTTTTCGTAGGGGTACCATGCCCCTACGAAATTTTCATCGATTTGGGAGGTGATAGCGCGATCGCCAGCAGCTCCCGCACGCCATCAACGCCCGTACTCTATCAACGTAAACAGCGCTTTATCCAGCCAATCTCCAGCGGCCAGTCTTCAGAAATCACCAGGAACACAGCTCCAGGAACAGCCAGGTACCCAGACGGCGTCCTATGATTTTTCCAGATTTTGAGCAATTTCTCCAGCTAGCAACGCAGGGTAACTTTATCCCGGTTTACCAGGAATGGGTCGCCGACCTGGAAACGCCAGTTTCTGCCTGGTACAAGGTCTGCGCTGGGCAACCCTACAGCTTTCTGCTGGAGTCGGTGGAAGGGGGCGAAAACCTGGCCCGCTACAGCTTTTTGGGGTGTGACCCTCTGTGGGTGCTGGAAGCGCGCGGCAGCCAGTCCATCCAGTTTTTTCGTAGTGGCGATCGCCACTCCTTTGACGGCAATCCGTTCACCATCCTGGCCGACTGTCTCCAGCCCTACAAGCCCGTCAAGCTCACGGCCCTCCCCCCCGGCATTGGCGGTCTGTTTGGCATTTGGGGATATGAGCTGATTCACTGGATTGAACCTCGCGTCCCCGTCCATCCGGCGGAACCGGAAGATTTGCCCGATGGGCTGTGGATGCAGATTGACCACCTGATCGTGTTTGACCAAGTGAAGCGGAAGATCTGGGCGATCGCCTATGCCGATTTGCGGGATACCAACGTCTCCCCTGAGGCAGCCTACGAGCGGGCCAGCCAGCAGGTGCAGCAAATGGTGGCCAAGCTCCAGCTCCCCCTATCGGGGCAGGATACGGTGCTGGAGTGGACGCCGCCGAACGTGGGCGATCGCCCCGACCTGGCCTATGCC
Source organism: Elainellaceae cyanobacterium (assembly GCA_050331615.1). Classification (GTDB taxonomy): domain Bacteria; phylum Cyanobacteriota; class Cyanobacteriia; order CAKZMO01; family CAKZMO01; genus JAYKGU01. The sequence continues at coordinate 24,458 of JBHJGR010000288.1, read as the reverse complement.
AGCAACGTTACCCCTGACCAGTTCTGCGCCAGCGTAGAGCGGGCCAAGGAGCATATCCTGGCGGGCGATATTTTTCAGGTCGTCCTTTCCCAACGGCTTTCCACCCGCTACAGCGGCGATCCGTTTGCTCTCTACCGCTCCCTGCGCCTGATTAACCCCTCGCCCTACATGGCGTATTTCCACTTTCAGGACTGGCAAATTATCGGCTCTAGCCCAGAGGTAATGGTGCGGGCCGATCATTCCAAAGCAGATGCCACCGCCCCGCTGGCCACTCTACGCCCCATTGCCGGAACCCGGCGGCGAGGAAAAACGGCCAAGGAAGATGCCGAACTGGCCGAGGAGCTACTCCACGACCCCAAGGAGGTAGCTGAACACGTGATGCTGGTGGATTTGGGCCGCAACGACTTGGGCCGGGTCTGCCAGCAGGGAACGGTGGTGGTAGACGAACTCATGGGCATTGAGTACTACTCCCATGTCATGCACATCGTCAGCAACGTGGTGGGTACCCTGCGCGCCGGACAAACTGCCTGGGAACTGCTGAAAGCCTGCTTCCCGGCGGGTACCGTCAGCGGTGCCCCCAAAATTCGAGCGATGGAGATCATCCATGAGCTGGAACCCGGTCGGCGGGGTCCCTATTCCGGAGCCTACGGCTATTACGACTTTGAAGGTCAGCTCAATACGGCGATCGCCATTCGCACCATGGTGTCTCGCCAGGAAGCTGACGGTTCCTATACGGTAAGCGTTCAGGCCGGGGCGGGTCTAGTGGCTGATTCTGACCCCCAGCGGGAGTATGAGGAGACGCTCAATAAGGCGCGGGGCATGCTGGAGGCCATTCGCTGTCTGGGGCGCTAGGAACGATGAATCGGTAGGATCTGTCCTGTAGCTCTTGCCGCGCTGCTTTTCTCCAGCCTCGGCTCTTTTTCAAAGCTTAACGTCCTCGCAATCCTCTGTTTACCTTTTCTTTAGCTTTGGGGTCTAACTTGATTGTGGGAAATTAGAGGATGACTACATGGTCCATTCGTTTGTTTCCGAAACGACGCCTCAGGTAGACCTGCGCCAGGTTCTGGAAGAGTTGTATCAGGGGCGGAACCTGCATCCCTACGCAGGTGGCCAGTCTATTCCTGTGAGTTCTCAAGAGATTTGGGTGGTTTGTCGCGGCATTGTGCAGCTGGGCACGCTCTATACTTCAGGGGATGAGGCTTTGCTGGGCTTGGCTTGTCCCTCGATGCCCTTTGGCCTACCCCTCACGTCTATCCGGCCCTATCACGCCACTGCACTCACCAGCGTTGACCTGATGCGGCTCAGCATCATTGAGATTGAGCAGTCACCCATCCTGGCCCAGAGCATTTTCCGCCACTTGAGCCGCCGACTGCGGCAGACTGAGGCTCTGCTGGCGATGGTAGGCTATCGCCGGGTAGAGGAGCGGCTGCGGCATCTGCTGATGCTGCTGCGCCAGGAGGTGGGGCAGCCCACCGATGGGGGCGGTATCCGTTTAAGTGTGCGGCTCACCCACCAGCAGCTTGCCAATGCCATTGGTACCACCCGCGTCACCGTGACCCGGCTCTTGAGCCAGCTCAAGGAAGAAGGGTGGCTCGCCGTTGATCGCCAGCGGCACATCATCATTTCAGCGGACCACGTGTTTTAGAAGGCGATCGCCCCCTTGTTTCTCCATCGGTTGCCTCGGTGAAATATGGGAAACTGGTGCTGGGAAGTAATGCTGCGGCAACCAGGGTATGGCGATTATCAAGCGCAAAAAGCGGTGGCTGTGGGTTGTTTTGCTAACAGCGTTGTGGCTGCTGTGTAGTGGATTTTTCGCCGCAACTCCTCTGCAGGAGCGGCTGCATCGGTTTCCTAACTGGAATCGTCCACCTGTGGCGGCAGCGGCTCAGGGAGATTTGGTCTATCCGGCCTGGTTTGAGGGCACTTGGACCGTCACGGCGACGTTAACTGATTTGGCTGCGCCCTTTGCCCCCGACCTGATGACGCCTGGCTTCGAGAGCAATCGGCAGTACTTGCAGCAACCCGTTCGATTCCAGGCGCGATTCGTCCAGCAAAGTGCTCCATCCGTCAAAGCTTCCCCTTTCTTACCCCGACTCCTGACTCAAGCATCCGTGGCCATTGTCGCTGATCGGGCCTTCAACGGGCTGAACTTGGCTCGGGCCTATCTCAATCAGGCAGAAGAAGGCTTGGGCGATCGCCTGGTGCGCCAGGTTAAGGTAGGCCCTGCCAACCCTAATCGTCAAATAACCCTGATGAAGGGCGATCGCCAGCTAGTCTCCAACATCATAGGTCGCGCGGTAGAGGTTCCCTGTACTGATGCCAGTCGGGATGAATGCAATCAGTTTGTTGCCACTGAAGTTGTGCGGCAAATCTTTCGCGGCATTCCCCAGCCCTACGTCAATCGAGTAGAAACAACGACCGCCTACCAGCATCAGCCCGATCAGCCGTCGCCTATCGTTGCGGATCAGGCAACTGCCATCTATCTCTCTCCTCAAGACCCGGATTATTTTGTGGCCCGTGCCCGCCCAGTGGCTCTTTATCGCTACCGCTTAGTATTTGAACGGGCTACTGGATCGCCTGAATAAGCCATACCGATGGGGTTAAAGAGGCCGATCTCGATCCAGCGGCTGATCTTGATTTTGATTATCGGCCGGTGAAGGGGAGGAGCCCATCCCCTGGAGAGGTGCGACGATGTGGGCGATCGCCTGCTGCACAAAGCCCCGCATAAACTCATCCCGGCGATTGAGCTGAAACTGCTGCTGCACCACCTCCGTCATGCCGCCATCGCCCCAGTCTTGATTGCGGCGGAAATACTCGATGAAGCTCTTACCGGCAATGCGGGTTAGGTAGGCCGCCGTCACCCCCTGCACTGCCTGCCCCATAATTAGGGTGCCGACATTCATCCTGAGGGCCAGGGTAGACAGCTCAATGGCTCCTTTGACGAGCCCCAGTCCTGCCAGGGTTTTGGCCAGGGACACGGCTAGCTCTTTAGCCCGCTCGGCGTTGATCTCACAGCCGTAGACGCGGCCAATTTCCATCACCATCTGGGCGTTGATGGCGGCGGTCGCCAGCAGATCCACCACGGGCAGAGGCATCACCGAAATTACGCCGCCGCTAATCCACTGAAACCGCTCTACAATGGCCTCCGCCTCCCGTCGCCGCTGCTGATCGAGAATCTGGCGAGCCTCATCCCCCAATCGCTGGGACTGGAGCAAAATATTATCAGCAATCAAATCCTCCCCTTCTTCCCGCAGGATGGTGGCCATGCGCCGCAGCAGGGGCAGGATGTAGGGCTGGGGCTGAATGCGCTCTTCCTGCTCCAGCGTGACGGCCTGGGGACGGGCAGCGATCGCCACCACATCGTCGGGCGGCACCAGATTTTGCACCCGCTGCTGTAGCCGCCGCAGGATGATCTCCAGGTCGTCGTCGCTGTATAGATCGGTTTTATTAAACACCAGAATCATGCGTTTGCCCATGTGGGCCAGGGCACGCAGGGCTTCAAACTCCGACTGACGCAGGTCGTTGTCTACCACGAACAGGAGCAGATCGGCTTCGGTAGCGAGCTGGCGGGCGCGCTGCTGGCGATCGCCCCCCATTAGCCCTGCCTCCAGGATGCCGGGAGTGTCGATTAGGTGAATCTCCCGCTCAACGGTCTTGAAGCGAAAGGGATAGACCTCGCCCACGTCAGTCGTGCCCATCGGTGCCCCCACCTGCCCAACCATACGGCCAATGATGGCATTAATGATGGAGGTTTTACCGGCTGAACCCGTGCCAAATACGACCACCTGCAGGTGGCCTCGGGCTAGCTCGGCTTCGATGGCGCGCGATCGCTGGACAAACGCCTGTCGAGCGACTTCGTCCTGAATTTGCGCGACCTGCCGCCGGACAGCCTGAAGAGTTTCGCCCGCCGCTTCCGTCCGCCGGAGCGGTACACGCGGCGGTAGCGGACGCTTGGGAGCAGGACGAAAAAATCGGACGCAGTAGTAAACGAATGCTCCAATCAATACAGCCAGCAGGACCAGCACCAGCACCAGTATTAGGTTAGCCAGGAGGGTCGAGGTTAGCGCTATGCTGGTGTAGAGCTGACCAAGGGAGGTAACCAGCCAAAGCACCAGCCCCAGAATCAGAGCCAGGCCGAGTACGATGAGAACCGAGCGATATCGAGACATGGGATCCTGCTACCCAGCGTTAGCTTCTTTTAAGTCTAAAGCGTTGCTGGCAAGGTGCCCATACTCATTGACGATCCTCACCCGACTGGAAGCTGCCCGATAGGTCCGGTCAACTTACGGATGGTGAAATGACTGTTGAGATATGGCCCTACGGGCTAAGTTTTGAGTGTGGAACCCCCGCGCCGCAGGGGTTTCACACCTCTTAAGCGTTCTAACACGAAAGCGTAGCGCTATAAAAGTTGGAGTGATCGGAGTGCGATCGGGTCGGGAAAACTTAGCGTTCGGCAAACGAGCTGCTGCGGCGGGATTCACGGGGCTTTGCCTTATTGAGGCGAATCTCGCGACCCATCCACTCGGCACCGTCCAACTCCTCGATAGCGTTATCTTCCTCCGCTTCGGTTTCCAGTTCTACAAAGGCAAAGCCTCGTTTCTTGCCCGTTTCTCGATCAGTAGGAAGACTGACTCGCTTCACCGTGCCGTACTCAACAAAGACTTCACGGATGTCCTCTTCCGTCGCCTGAAACGACAGATTCCCAATGTAAATAGTCACGATTCTCTCCAAACCAAGTCAAGATCAGTCCAACTAAAAACTTTAGGTGCGAAAGTCAGCTCGGAGACAATTCAAGGGCGCAGAAGATGGCTCTTGCCTTCTACAACCGAACTAATTTCGCTGCCATCATAGCCGATCTCTTGGCAAATGGCAGCCATATCCCATCACAAAATTGTCAATTTTTTATCTTGCTGAAGTGGGCGCATCGCATTGATCGACTTCGAGCTCCCGCTACTGCAGTAATCGCCCCATATAGTCTCCCCAGAGCTTGGCGGCCTGACCACTGCTGCCAGCGGTGGGACTGTTATCGTCGTTTCCCAGCCAGATGCCGCTCGCCAGGCGATTCGGGAAATAGCCCACAAACCAGAGATCGACGTTGTCGTTGGTGGTGCCCGTTTTTCCCGCTTCTCCCACCCCTACTTGAGCGCTGCGTCCCGTGCCACTGCGGATAACGCCCTGAAGCAGCCGCGTCATTTGATTAGCCACTTCAGCAGAGACAACTCGGCGCGTGGTAGTCGGATCTTCGCGGTAGGAATAGATGACGCGACAAGTAGCGAGATCATTAGTATCTTCGCAGTCGCTGCCGTCCAGAATCCGCTGAATGAGGTGAGGACGCTGATAGACGCCATCATTGGCCAAGACACCAAAAGCACCGGTTAGCTCTAGAACTGTCACTTCGTTCTGCCCCAAAATCAGCCCCGGCACCGGGTCCAGCTTCGATGAAATACCAAAGCGGCGAGCTACCTGCACGACCCGATCCAGCCCAACGTCTTGGGCAATGCGCAGGGCCACGACGTTGTCGGAGCGGGCCATGCCAGCATACATATCGGCGCTACCGCTGCCAGAACGACACCCGGCAAAGCGCTGCCCCCGCCAGGTGAGAGGTGCGCAGGAGTAGGACTTTCCCGGCGAGACGCCCTGCTCTAGGGCAGCAATGTAGGCAAAGATTTTGAAGGTAGATCCAGGCTGGCGCAGGGCCTGGGTGGCCCGGTTAAACTGGCTCTGCTGAAAGTCAGCGCCCCCAACCAGGGCCAGCACCTCCCCCGTGGAGGCGTCGATGGTGGCGATCGCCCCCTGACTGAAGCCCAGAGCCGCCCCCGTATTGGCCAGAGTTGACCGCAACTCCGCCTCGGCTTTGTCCTGAACGGATGGAGCCAAGGTGCTTTCGACGATAAAGTTACCCTCCCGCGCCAGCTCGCTGCCCAGCAGCGTTTCGATTTCGCTGAACACCTGGGCGTAGAAGTAGGGGGCAATGGTGCCCTGAAGTTCTTCGATGGCCTCGGGGTTGATGTTGATGCGCGATCGCCGCGCTTCCTGGGCCGCCTCCCGGCTCACCATCCCCAATGCAGCCATGCGGTTGAGGACGCGATTACGGAGGGCGATCGCCGTCTCATAGTCCTGCACAGGGTTAAAGCTATTGGGGGCAGGCAGGATACCCACCAGGGTCGCCGCTTCCGAGAGGCTGAGGTCGGCAGCAGACTTGCCAAAGTAGAACTGAGCCGCGTCCTCAAAGCCGTAGTTGCCGTTACCCAGGTATACCTGGTTGAGGTAGGTTAACAGCAGAAAATCCTTGCTGTAGAAGGTTTCTAGCTTGAGGGCCACCACTGCTTCCCGAATTTTACGGGCGGCAGAATCTTCGGTGCCTACATAGTCTCGAAAGATATTGCGGGCGAGCTGCTGGGTAACGGTGCTGCCCCCTTCCCGAATTTCGCCGCCCCGGATATTGGTAATCAGCGCCCGCAAAATGCCGATGGGGTCTACCCCCTGGTGCCAGTAAAAGCGGGAGTCTTCCGAAGCGATCACCGCCCCCGGGAGATACTCGGAGTAGTCTGAGAGGCTGTCGAATTCAACATGGGCGCGGGTGGTGGAAGAGCGTAGCGGCGTCTCTCCGTCGCGGGCATAAACAATGACAGGCCCCTGCACCGACGGCGGCAGGGGACGCACCGAAAAGCGCTGCCACTCTGCCCCAATCCACAGAGCTACCACCGCCGTCAGGCCAGTGAACCCATAGAGGCCATAGCGAGCGGTTTTGACGTACCAGGGGGGCGGGTTTTTGTACTCAATGCGGACGGCATCTTCCAGATCGGGTGGTCCCAGGGTGAGTATATCGCCGTTGCGCAGGGGGAGGGTCTTGACCCGACGCTTGCCGATGTAAACTCCGTTGGTCGAATTTTCGTCACGGATGAGGAAGCTGGCGTTGGGGCCAAGGCTGTCGCGGCTGAGGGACATGTGCACCTGACTGACCACCGCATTGCGGACAACGATGTCACACCGACTGGAGCTGCGTCCCACTAGGTAGCGATCGCCCAGCAGCGGATACTCTTGAGCCCGCCCAGCTTCTGCCTCTTGTACCAGGAGTTTGGGCACTCGGGCATTGGACTTGAGCCGCAGCTTGCCAAAATCGACGTTGGCCTGCACGGCCTGAAAGACCTGGGTAATGGTGGTCAGCAGGGTCTTTGGACGATTGGGAGGGGGGGGTGACGGCTGGTTGGACGCCATGGGAATCAAGCCACACGGTGGGCGTAAGGTTCAGCGGGATTGTCAGCAGTATCGACTATTCTAGCGAGTTCTTCGAAGTTCCCTAGAAAATTCACCAGCGGCGGGTTCGCTGGATGCCGTTGATTACCCCAGCTCCGATGGTTAAAAGAAACAGCAGCCAGAGTATTCCTCCGGGTAGGAAGGTCAGAATGCCCAGCCCGCGCAGCACCCACACGCCGAGGGTGAGCCCTAACAGCACCAGGAACAGCTGCGTTGTCATGGCAGTCAGCTTACGCACAGGTTGAATCACTCCGTAGATTGCCGCCGTCCCTCCAAATTAAGCTCCTATCCAACAACCCCGTTGGGATCTTCTTGAATCCAAAAACTCGCCAGAGTTTTCGGATAGGTACTAAGGAGATGGGCACTGTTTCAGCTAAATCAAACGTCATCAGGTCAGGCATCTCTAAGGGTTTTCCCTCAAAGTTATCAGAAACTTCACAAGGGAAACAGGCAGATTTTACGGCAGACAGATGTTGACCTGATATTGTGTTGGGTAACTTCCATGATGGGGGATACGTCGCCCCCTTAGATTCGCAGGAGTGCCAGTATCCCATGACTTCATTCACCGCATCCATCCCGCTACAGCCGTCTAATTCTTCGGCTCATGTTGAAGCGACCACTGAGGCAATCCATGCGGCATTACTCAATGGTGAAATTTTGCTAGAAACCGCACCCCATTCTGCTTGGGGCGGAGCGGTGACGGCCAAGATGTACCTGCCCGCAGCGCGATCGCAGGTCTGGCAGCAAATCACCGACTATCCCAAGTGGGTCCATTTCTTCCCTAACCTCACCCGCAGCGAGGTCATCGCCTCCATCCCCGGTGGGAAAGGGCTGGCCCGCAAGGGCAAGCGACTCTACCAGGTGGCCCGCAAAGCGGTATTTTTCTTCTCAGCCCAGGTAGAGATCTATCTGCGAGTCATTGAAGTCGCCCATCACAATACCTGGCAGCAAATCCAGTTTTTTATGGAGCAGGGCACCTTCAACGACTTTTCCGCTGACCTGAAGCTGCAGGACTATGGCCAGGGTACGCTGCTCACCTACTCGGTACGGGCAACGCCCTCTTTCCCGGTACCGAGCGCGGTCATCCAAGAAGCCATGAAGCTAGACCTGCCCGACAACATGCGGCAAATGCGGCGGGTCATCTGCCAGTCATAAAACCTACAGCAGACCAGGGGCGCTACCCTACCGCAGCTCTAGCTCCAACTCATAGTCAACGGCTTCCTCAGCGGCGGATACCAGCACGACTTCGTAATATCCCGTCTGGGGAAGCTCACCCGACCAGGTATTGCGGCGTGCCGTTTCCAGCAGATAAGGCCGCTCGTCTGAGGGGCGGGGCAGGTAGAGCGACAGGCGGGTTTGACGTTTGGGAGCCTGGAGGTCGAGCCGCAATTCGTCGCCTTCGGAGGCGTTCATGACGTAGATTTGGCCCGAACCGGGCTGGAGGGTGCCCCTCACCTGTTCCCGGTCGTCGTTTTCGAGTCGGATGGTCTCCAGCCTTTCGCCCGATTGGATGGCGCGCACCTGGTCGGCGGCCATGCCATACCAGATTTGCCCCAGCGGCTGATCCAGAAAGTCCTCGCCTTGCAGATCGGGAAACAGTCGGAAGAATTGGGCATCGGTCAAATCCTGCAGGGCGCGATCGCCCACATTAATCTGAAGCAGCGTCTGCTGCCACTGCTCCCGATCGGCGGGACCATAGCTGCCCAACTGGCGACGGGCGCGGGCGCTGAGGTGGGTATCCAGCACGTCTAGCCAGTCGGCGGCGATCGCATCCCAGCGCGATCGCCACTCCTCGTCATCCGGCTCATCAGACAGGGTGCGGCCCTGCTGTTCCGGGTATTGGGCGTAGAACTGGACATCGGTGAGCTGCACTAGGAAGGAGTCATCTACCCCAAGATTGTCCCGGCGCGATCGTAGCGCCTCCTTGCGGGCCTGCTCTGCCGCACTAAAGCGACTGGATTCGTCCAGATCACCCCCCGGCTGAGGGTTCTGCGTATTTCCCTGATCGGGACCGGATGGCGCAATTAGGGCAGGCAGCCAGTGATATCCGGCCCAGCCGGCCAATCCAGCTACCCCCAAAATCATGGCCCATACCAGCAGCATCTGACCCATGCCATTTCCTGTGGATTGGGAAGGGGGCGCTTTAGCGATGACCTGGGGCGATCGGGCCGGAACCGCCATCGTTGGAGCTGACCGAACGGGGCGGACGGGAGGAGCCGGTGGGGACGGACGGGGGGCCGGGCGAGGGGGGGCTGGGTGACCAGCAGGCGCAACGGGTACGGTAGCCTGACGTGACAGGGGATGGGCAGCCGGGGCGGCAGGGTGAGGGGCAGGACGGTGGGCTCCCTGGAGCACGTCCAGCACTGCCTGGGCCGATGGGTAGCGATCGCCCGGATAGGGAGCCAGCATTTTGGTGAAGAGGGGCACCAGCAGGGGATGGCGCACCTGGGTGAACCAGTACTGGGAACCGTTGGCATCCAGCAGATCGGCGGGGGATGACCCGGTGAGCAGCACCAGGGCCGTTACCGCCAGGGCATAGAGGTCGCTACTGGGTTCGGCCCGGCCCTGCTGAATCTGCTCATAGGGAGCAAAGCCAATTTTACCCACCAGCGTTACGGAACGGGTCTCTGGGGCTTCGGTATGGATAGCGGGTTTGGCCGCAGGAGCACCAGGGGAGAGGGTGTCGGGCGATCGCCCAAACTGAGAAATCACCGTGGCTGCTGCCTGCCTGACGCCGCCAAAGTCAATCAAAACCGGGAGTTGATCGGTATTCCGGCGAATCAGGTTGTCGGGAGAAATGTCCCGGTGAATCACCCCCAGGCGGTGAATGTAGTCCAGCACGGGCAAAATTTGGGTCAGAAAAGCAATCACTTCGGCCTCTGTCAAGCAGCGCTGCTGCTGCTGCCGCCGCTCTAGAATGTCCTGGTAAGTGAGCCCATCCACATAGTCTTGCACTAGGAAAAGCCGCTCCCGCCCCTCAAACTCCGTGCGCAAAATCTCGCGAAACTTGGGAATCTGAGGATGATGCAGGCGATAGAGAACGCCTGCCTCCCGCGCAAAGAGGGCTTCGGCTTTTTCCAGGGCGTTCTGCCCCTCTACCTGGGGGGCAAACTCCTTGAGGACGCACAGCTCATCAAACCGGTGAATGTCTTCGGCTAGGTAGGTCCGCCCGAAGCCGCCATGCCCCAGAATGCGCCGCACACGATACCGCAGACCAACAATCGTCGCGGCAATCGGAGCCGCCGACGGTCCCGGTAAGACGGACCCCTGCAGCAATTCCCCACACAGGCGACAAAACCGACTGTCAGACGGATTGACGTGCCCCTGGCGGCAATGGAGAGCGGATGGTGTGGAATGGGATGGGTCAGGCATGGGTGATGGGTCGTCTTCGTTCAGGCGTCTCCATAGGCAGGAACGGCAGCCCCGCGAATATCCCGCGCAGCCTCAGAAGCTAGGAAGCAAATCACCTGGGCCAGCGATTCGGGCTTGACCCACTGGTTGGCCTGATCAGCTCCCATTGCGTCGCGATTGGCGGGGGTATCAATCACGCTGGCTAACACGGAATTAGCGGTGATGTTGGTGCCTTTAGTTTCCTCGGCGATCGCCCGCGTCAACGCCACCACTCCGGCCTTGGAAGCACAGTAGGCGGCCAACTGCGCCCCCGGCTGCTCTGCCCCCCGCGAGCCGATTGTAACAATCCGCCCGTAGCCCTGGGCCAGCATCTTGGTCAGGCTATATTTACAGACCAGAAAAGTGGTATTGAGGTTGAGGTCAAAATCGCGCCGCCACTGATCGTAGCTGTATTCATGGGTCTTACCCATAGAGAACCCGCCCACTAAATGAATTAGCACATCCACCCGGCTGAGCCCGTCGATGAGTCGCTGCACTGACTCCTCCTGGGTGAGGTCAGTGGAAATAAAGCGGATGCGGGAGAGGTCAGCGGGGGACAGCCGCCCCTTGAGCCGCTCCACCTGCTGGGCGTTGTGATATGGAACGACCACCTGTTCGGCACCACGGGACAGGACCGCGGGGGTAACTCCTGAACCCAGGCCGCCCGTGCCGCCGGTGAGTAGTACATACTTCCCTTTCATCAGCATCCCTCGGCAATGACGCTATGTTTACACTACCGTCTGAGTTTACCGCCTGAAGCTATGATTGGATTAACGGTATGCTGCTCCTGTTGGCGATCGCCCCTCTGCAAGACCTGCCTATGGCCATCCAACTCCGCTTCCCGCTCCATGCCGCCGTGCTCGTGTCAGACCTGGCAAAGGCTGAACATTTCTACGGCACTATTCTCGGTCTGCCTAAGGTCGATCGCACGCTGAAATATCCAGGGGCCTGGTATCAGCTTGGCGACTATCAGATTCACCTGATTGAAGACGCGAGCTGCACCAATGGGCTGCACAATCGGGAGAAGTGGGGCCGCAATCGCCACATCGCCCTTGCCGTAGCCGACATTCAGGAGGCCAAGACCCATCTCCTCGACCACGGTTGCGACGTGCAGATGAGTGCCTCGGGCCGTCCTGCCCTCTTCGTTCACGACCCCGACGGCAACGTGGTGGAGCTGACGGCAGTAGGATGAGTCGGTTGATCTCCCCCGCTGGCCCAATGCCGCTGAAGGCTGAATCTACTCCTGGGGAAAGGCGATCAAGCCGGCTGGCTCAACGACGACGAGGGGCGTCCAGGTGACGGTGAACGGATCGAACAGGTAGCCTGCTGCCGCACCGATGGTGCCGTCTGGAGCGTCTATGACTGGCATTAGAGGGACGCTAGGAACGGTAATGGGTGGAGTTACAGGAATGGCGGGAATGCCGTCTCCTCCGACTGCGGGCGCTACAGCAATTTCGGAACCGTTATTCACCTGGGGCAGATCTGGGGCCAGGAGAGGATCTGAACTCATCAGACTGACATCTGGGGGATTGCTCATCAGTGCGTCCATGATGTACCGGTCCTTAATTTCTAGATTGGGCTACAGCGATGCCGCCTTCTACTCATACCAAATCTACTGGCCATATCCGGAGGATTTTAGGTAATTATTCGGATGCTTGCCTGCGGCTGCGCGATGAACTCGAAGTTAACTTCAGCCTAAGTGGAACTGGGTTGAAAAACGAAGGTTAGAAAACCGGGGAAGCGCCCCGGTTTTCTAACCTGAATTTAATTGTGCCGACCTACTTACTTCTTTAATGCTAGGGACAGGCCATCCGCAATGGGAACCAGACTCAGGTGGATGCGCTCGTCTTGGTGCAGCGTTTGGTTGAACCCACGGATGGCGCTGGTGCGATTATCCTGCACCGCTGGATCGGCCACCCGTCCCGACCAGAGCACATTATCGATCGCCACTAAACCTCCCGGACGCACGAGCTGGAGCGATCGCTCGTAGTAACTTCCGTAATTCGACTTGTCGGCATCAATGAAGGCAAAGTCAAACGTTTCTGCCTGCCCAGATGCCAGGAGCTGATCCAGGGTTTCCAGGGCGGGAGCGAGGCGCAGGTCAATCTTGTGATCTACCCGGGCCTGTTGCCAGTAGCGTTGGGCGATCGCCGTATATTCTTCGCTGACATCACAGGCCACCAGCTTGCCATCCTCCGGCAGCGCCAGAGCAACGCAGAGGGAGCTATATCCAGTAAACACGCCAATCTCCAGGGCACGGGTTGCCCCCATCAGCCGCACCAGCAGCGCCATTAGCTGCCCCTGCTCGGGGGCGATCTGCATCTGACTCATGGGCTGCTGGGCGGTTTCCTGCCGCAGCTCCTGCAGCAGGGGTGGTTCCCGCAGGGAGGTGGACAGGAGGTAGTCGTGCAGCGCTTCTGTGAGATTCAAAGTTCGGTTAGACATGGGTCCCCGCCAGACAAGTTGCCGAGAAGAAAGTGACCAATACCCAACAGGATAGGCCATTGCGATGTCTGTGCAAGATGAAGGCGACCAGCGGGTATCATCATGATCGGTAGAGAATCCGTGGACTCTGGACTTAATCCCTCACCTGCTGCCATGGCTGAAGACTCTTCTCCCAATCTCCCCCCCGCCGTAATCGAAACCGCTGCCCTGCAGAAGGTCTATCGGACGGGGTTCTGGCTCAACCAGAAGCTGATTACTCTGAAGAACTGCTCGATTCGGGTCTTTCAAGGGGAAACGTTTGGCCTGCTGGGACCCAACGGTGCGGGTAAGACTACCCTGCTAAAGACCCTGCTCGGCATCATCCGTCCTACATCGGGCACGGGCACGCTGCTGGGGCATCCCCTGGGCGATCGCACCGTGAAGCACCGCATCGGCTACCTGCCGGAAAACCCCTACTTCTACGACTATCTGACCGGCTGGGAATTTCTGCAGTATGCAGCGGGTCTGTTCCAACTACCCCGCGACGAGCAGCGCAAGCGCATCCCCGAACTGCTGGATTTGGTAGGGCTGGCCCAGTCCACCGCCCGCAAAAAGCAGCTACGCCAGTACTCCAAGGGAATGCTGCAGCGGGTCGGCATGGCCCAGGCGCTGATTAACGACCCGGAAATCGTCTTTTTGGATGAACCCATGTCGGGTCTTGACCCGATGGGACGCTACCAGATTCGAGAAATTATTCTTTCTCTGAAGGGCCAGGGCAAAACGATTTTCTTCAACAGTCACGTGCTGTCGGATGTAGAGCTCATTTGCGATCGCGTCGGCATCTTGGCCCAGGGCGAACTCATCTGCTCCGGTTCCCTGCAGAAGCTGCTGGGGGAGGCTAATACCTACCACGTCGTTGTCAAAGACGGTAACGAGGCCGTTTTGCAGCAGTGGCTGCCCGACGTGGAGCTGAGTGACGGGCTGTGGCAGGGGCACCTCAGCGGTCAGCCCCAGGACTTCCTTGCCAGTCTGTCTTTGGCGGGGGGGCAGCTCGTGTCGATGAAGCTAGCCCGCCCCACCCTGGAGGAGTTTTTTGTGCAGCAGCTCCGGCAGCGAGGCATCTATACCAGCAGCTGAACCGGACTGGCGGGATACTATTCGCCGCCGCCGACGCTGATGCCGGTGCCAAATACTTCCGCATCGCTCAGGTTAATGTTCTGCATGGATGCACCGGAAACATTGGCGTGGTAGATCTGGGCCTCCGTCAGGTTCACGGAGTTGAGGTTGGCGTTCTCCAGCACAGCATTGGTCAGAAATGCGGAGGTCAGGTTGGCGTTGGCCAGGTTAGCCCCCGTCAGGTCAGCCCCTTCCAAATTGGCGTTTACCAGAGAAGCCCCCTGCAGATTTGCACCCCGCAGGTCAACCCCAATCAGGTGAGTCTCGTCTAGATCGGCCCCCGACAAATCGCAGCCCGCGCACTCGCCCGTCAGCAGGAGCTGCTGGACATGGGCTGGATCAGCCGCCCGACCGGGTGAGGCGATCGCCAAGGTTGCTAATACTGCTGCCGCTGCTGCCGTAATGTTTGTCAGTTTCATAGGTTCGACCTCCCGTTTGGAGTTGTTTAAGCGAATAGCCCTGCGTCAAAAGCCCAGCGATTGGCGCTCATCCGGCGTATGTAAATTTATTTCTGAGGTTTCTGCACATATGCGGGCCAAAGGGTGTATATTCTTCTAAGTCGACAATCGCTGAATTAGAAACACCACAGGACCAGCAATCACGCGCTGCGTCAAGCCCGCTGGCTAGACGCTTGCGACTGCTTTTATTCCCATACTTATAGGATATGCCAATTTAGCGGGAAGCGCCTCACTCTCCCGAACCATCCGATAGGCGACGGTGAATGGTGCCCTAGGAGGACGCCCGCCCCAGCAGCCACTGGGTCAGCCCCGGCACGAGGCGATAGGCTTCGGTGGCGATCGCCGCTGGCCCTACCACCACCTCAGCGCGCTTTTGGGAAACGGCTTCCCACACGGCTTTGGCGATGTCCTCCGGCTGACTCACCAGAGCACTACCCAGCACCGACTGCATCTGGTCGCGGCGAGCCTGCGCTTCGCTGGAGTCTCCGCCCCGAAACATGGCCCGCTCCATGAAGCTGCTGTTGATCACCCCCGGATGCACGGCGGCGACGTGAATGCCTTTGGGAGCCAGCTCCAGGTGGAGGGTTTCGCTGAGGCCAGCCACCGCATATTTGCTGGCGCAGTAGGCCGTCATGTTGGGGAGGGGCATCTTACCGCCAAAGGAACCCACGTTCACAATCACCCCCGAACCTCGGTCAAGAAACTGGGGCAGCAACGCCTGGATAGTGTAGACGTATCCCCAGAAGTTGGTGTCCATGATGCGCTGCCAATCTTCTGAGGTGGTGTGGGCCATTGACCCCGTGAGGCAGATACCCGCATTGTTCACCAGTACATCCACCTGGCCAAAGAAATCAAGGGACTTTTGCACCAGGCTTTTAACCTGGGCGCGATCGCCCACATCCGTAGGAATGGCTAGCGCACTCATGCCGAGCGATCGCACATCAGCCGCCGCCGCTTCCAGGGTTTGGGGACTGCGGGCTGCCAGCACGACGTTGTAGCCTTTGCGGGCAAACAGCAGGGCCGTTGCCTTGCCGCTGCCCTGGGATGCGCCGGTAATTAGAACGGTGGGAGCCATGAGAGTTGGGTCAGGTGGAATAGGTCGAGGGGCGGGAGAATGGGGCGATCGCTGTCAAAAGCGAGCCAGGACAATCTCCGGGAGTGAATCTGCTGCCGTCACGCAGGCATCTTACCTGCATCACAACCAAAAAAGCAGCTTCTGGATTTTAACGGATTTTTAGGGAAACTGTAGAGAAGCGCCGTATGGGGGAGATTTGCGTAAAATCAGCCTTTCATCTTTCTTGATGAATTCGGGAATATTAAAGATACGTCTGAGACAAATAACCAGTGACAAAGATTGGATGAAGAGCAGCGGCAGCCAGTTACATGATGACGCTGCTTCTGGTCCTGATCCATTAGCAATCTGCGCTTGTGCGAACGGCTGAGCCTCCCAACGGGTTTAGTGGGTAGGCGATCGCTCGCTCGCAGTGTAAACGTTGACTCCAAATCATAAAGACCTAGCGGTCTGGTGCTGCGGTGGCCAAATCTCTCTTCGATCACATAGCTGGGAAAGCATTCCACAGGATATCACTGCGGACTATCCTGACGATTCCCTTTCTATGTCAGGTCATCGTAGCAGTGGGGCTGACGGGATATTTATCGCTCCGCAACGGGCAGGAAACCGTTGACCAGTTGGCCACCCACCTGCAGCAGGAAATTGGCGATCGCATCCAGCAAAAGCTCGAAACCTACCTGGAGGTGCCCCACAAACTCAACCATCTCAATGCCGATGCCATCCGGCTGGGGCTGCTCGATCCGGTTAACTCAGACTTGGTGTATCGCCGCTTCTGGCAGGAGATCCAGGCGTTTGATACCCTCACCTCGATTTACATGGGCGATCGCAACGGCTCCATCATCGGTGTCGGCAGTCTGCCCAATGGCGTCCACACCCTGGTGATCACCGAGCCTTCCCCCAGACTAGATGTGGCGCGCTACGCCCTGGCAGCCAATGGTGAACCGGGAGAATTGCTCAACGTTTTCCCCAGTGTGGACATCCGCACACGCCCCTGGTTTCAGATCGCCCAGACCGTTGGCGAGCCCACCTGGAGTTCTCCCTATCTCGATTATGAAACCGAGGAACTGACCATTTCGGCGGTGCATCCGCTCTACGATGACGAGGGCAAGCTGGAGTATGTGCTGGCCAGCGACCTTTACCTGCGAAATTTGCACCAGTTTCTATCTAGCCTCAGCATTGGCCAGTCGGGGGAAGCCTTTATCGTGGACCGCTCGGGGCGGCTGATCAGCACCTCGACTCCCGATCCGATGATGACCGTGCAGGGGGAGACCCCGTTTCGGCTACCAGCCACCGCCAGCCCCAACCCCATGGTCAGCCAAACGGCCCAGCAACTAGTTGACACCTTCGGCAGTTTTCAGGCCATCGAGGCAAGCGAACAGCGCCGCTGGCGGCTCGATCGGACCCGTCAGTTTGTGAACGTCATGCCCTTCCAGGATGATCACGGGCTGGACTGGATTGTAGTGACGGTTATTCCCGAATCCGACTTTACCCAGCAAATTGAAGCCAATACCCGCAATACGATTATCCTCTGCGTTGCTGCGACCCTGGTCACCATTGGTCTGGGAGTGATTACATCCCACCGCATTGCCCACCCGATTCAGGGCATGAAGGCGGCGGCCAACGCGATCGCCCAGGGCAAACTCCAGCGGCGCATTGACGAAAATATCCCCGTGCAGGAACTGCAGGGCCTGGCCCAATCGTTTAACCAGATGGCTCAGCAGCTTGAAATCAAAGACGCTGAGCAGCGGCGGCAGGTGGCTGCTGATCTCCAGCTCTCGGAGGAGAAATATCGGTCGCTGGCGGAGAACATGACCGACGGCATTTATCTAATCAGCCCGTCTCTGCAGTTGATCTACTGCAACCCCGCCATGGAGACGATCTTTGGGCGATCGCCCGACTTCTTCCAGCCCAACTATGTGCGCAGTTTGCTGGCGTGTATCGATCCGCGCGATCGCGACCTGGTGCGGCAGGCTTTTTTCAGCAGCGGCGATGCGTCCAACCTAATTCAGGCGGGCTATCGCATCGTCCGTCCTGACGGGGAGATCCGCCATTTGCGAGACGTGATGCACGTGGTGCGCGACGAATCGGGGCGGGTGCATCGCTATCAGGGCATTATTTCCGATATCACCACCCTGCGGCAGGCGGAGGAGGTGCTGCGCCGCCAGGCTCGCCGCGAAATCGCTCTCAACCACGTGATCCAGGCCATTCGGCAATCCCTAGACATCGAGACCGTGTTCCAAACGGCAACGGTTGAAGTCGCTGCCTTGCTGAACGTGGAGCAGGTGGATGTGATCAAGTATCTGCCGGAGGAGCAGCTCTGGCGCAACGTGATCGACATTCCTGCCGCTGACCTCGACCGGCCAGTGCTGCCGGGGCTTACCATGCCCGACCGCAATAACCCCATCGCCGCTCGCCTGAAGCAGGGGGGCATTGTGCGTATCAATGACTATGGCAAGTGGTGCGATCGCCTCAATTTGCCCACATCTATCCCTGAAACGGGCCACTGGCTGCTGATTCCCATCTGGGTCAACCAAGCTATTTGGGGCGGCCTGAGTCTCCGCTGGGGCAAGTCGCCCCAACAGTGGTCCGACGGCGAGGTGGAGCTAGCGCGCACGGTGGCCGACCAGTTGGCGATCGCCATCCAGCAGTCGGAACTCTATCAGCAGGTGCGCCAGCTCAACAGCTCCCTGGAAAGCCAGGTGCGCCAGCGCACTGCCGAACTCCAGCGCGCGCTCCACTTTGAGTCAGCCCTCAAGCGCATTACCGAACGGATTCGCAGCAGCCTGGACGAGGCCCACATTCTGCAAACCGCCATCGACGAGCTGGCCGACAAGCTAGGCATCCAGTTTGGCAACACGATTCTCTATCATCCAGATTTTTCGGGGGATGATGACCCAATCACCGTTGCCAGCGAGTATGCGGGTACCTGCCTTGAACTATCAGGGCTGGTGCTGGATGAGGTCGAGTCTTTGGACGTGGAACGGACCCTGATGCTGGGGAATCACGTGCAGTTCTGTACCCAACTGCCCGCAGCGGAGGATTGGCGGACGGTGCTGATTTGCCCTATGCGGGATGAGAGCGATCGCCTTCTGGGCGATATTCTACTGGTTCGTCAGCGGCAAGACGTCTTCAGCGATGTAGAGGTGGGGCTGATTCAGCAGGTGGCCAGCCAGTGTGCGATCGCCATTCGCCAGGCTCGCCTCTACCAGGCTGCCCAGACGCAGGTGAAGGAGCTGGAGCGGCTGAACTATCTGAAGGATGATTTTCTCAGCACCATTTCCCACGAGCTGCGCACCCCCATGTCCAGCATCAAAATGGCGGCTCACATGCTGGAGGTTAGCCTGAAGAAGCGGGGAGTTCTGTCGGAAGCCGACGGCATCTTGAAGCGATACTTTGCCATCCTGCAGGACGAGTGCCAGCGGGAAACCCAGCTAATTGACAATCTGCTGGACCTGTCTCGGCTGGATGCGGGCACCGAACTTCTGCAAATTAGCACGGTGCCGCTGTCCACCTGGCTGCCCCATCTGGCCGAGGTCTTCCACGACCGCGTCCGGCGGCAGCGGCAGACCCTGGCAATCGACCTGCCGCCCGACTTACCATCCATCATCACGGATGCCAACTTCCTCAAGCGGATTTTGATCGAGCTGCTGGAGAACGCCTGCAAATACACGCCGCCTGATGGAACGATTACTCTCACTGCCGTTACCGCTGGCTCCCAGCTCTCCCTGGCCATTACCAACACGGGCGTTGAAATTCCTCTGGAAGAGCGCGATCGCATCTTTGATAAGTTCTACCGCATTCCCAACAGCGATCCCTGGAAACACGGCGGCACTGGCCTGGGGCTGGCTTTAGTGAAAAAGCTGGTGCAGACTCTCAACGGTACCATCACCGTGCGTAGCGGGGGCGATCGCACCACGTTTGTGGTCTGCTTCCCCATTACCATCGATATCCCTGAGACACCCCTGAGTGCTTAGGGGATTTCCAGGAAAAAATTTACCCGCGGTTGAACGGTCGGTAAGGGCATGTTTGGAAAGTGGCTGGCTGTAATTTTGAGCACCTGGTGATCCCCCCTTAGCCCCCCTTGAAAAGGGGGAAACCGGAGCAAAAGTCCCCCTTTTTAAGGGGATTTAGGGGGATCGAGCGGGTTTTGCGACTCAAGGCAAGACTTCTCAAACATCCTCTAAGGGCAAATAGCCATTTGCCCCTATGTTGTCTGGTAGGATCATTTTCAAAAATCTCCTTAGATCTGGCATGGGTGCTTGTACTCACCTCCATCACTTGCTTTGTCATCTAGCTAAAGGCTGATTGTCACTCAGCCTGAATTAGTGGGACGATTGGGTTAGGATTCAAGCCATTACAAACTGTAAACAGGCTCCATAGCACTACGCACTGGCGTTAGGACATTCAAGAGGTGTGGAACCCCCGCGTCGCGCGGATTCCAAACTCAAACCTTAGGCCGTAGGGCTATACTAAGCTGATCGACGAAGCCAATGTTTCTGTGTAGGTTTGCACCGCTTGATGAGTCTCAAAGGTCATCGATTTCAGTTCGCCAAGTTTTACCAAAAGCGTCAGCGCCCGCAGCGGCTATCGCGCCTCCAGCTGATCTTTACGCTGGTGCTGACCGTTCCCTTCGCGCTGCAAATTGCCCTGGTCATCGGCACCACGACCTGGCTATCCTACCGATTTCGGCAGCAGGCGGTCGAGGATGTCACTGCCCGACTACGGACGGAAATCAGCAGTCAGGTCTATGATCGGCTGGAGCTGTTTCTGGAAACCCCCCACCTCATCAATCAGATCAACGCCGACGCTGCTCGATTGGGACAGCTTGACCTCGACAATATCCGTAGTCTGGAGCTGCGGTTCTGGCGACAAATACAAGCCTATGATTCCCTCAGCTCCATCGGATTCGGGCGAACGGATGGGGCCTACGTCGCGGGCGATCGCCGCAATGATACCTTCCGCCTGGGCCATCGTGACGCCAACTCGCCCGAAGGCAAGCTGCACATGTACCTTGCGGACGCGGACGGCAACCCGACCACCCTGGCCTATACGGGCAATCCCAACTACGACCCCCGTGTGCGCCCCTGGTATCAGCTCGGCCAGCAGACCGAGCAGGGCCAGTGGACCGACATTTTCACCTACTCCTCCCAGCCGGTTTACGTCATTTCTGCCGTGCGCGCCCTCTATGACCCGCTGGGTGTTTTTCAAGGCGTGACCATCACCGACCTGATGCTGTCAGATATCAACCAGTTCCTGCGCAGCCTGCGGGTTGGGGATGGAGAGATTTTCATCATGGAGCGATCGGGGCAACTGGTGGCCACCTCCACCCCAGAAATTCCCTACGAGGTGCGGGAAAACCAGGAAGCCAGCCGTCTCCAGGCCACCGAAAGTCCCTCTCCCATCATTCGGTCCACCGCTCAGTATCTCTGGGAGCAGTTTGGCGAACTGAATACCATCCAAGATTCCCAGCAGCTTGATGTGGACCTAGATGGCGATCGCCGCTTTCTCCAGGTGCTGCCCTATCGCGACTCTCGGGGAATTGATTGGCTCATCGTCGTGGCCCTAACCGAAGCTGAACTGTCCCCCGCCGTTGGTGCAGGCCGCAAGTCGGCGATCGCCCTGGCGCTGATTGCCCTGGGGGTTTCCCTCGGGGTGGGCTGGATTTTGGCTCGCTGGTTTGTGCGCCCCGTGGCCAATCTAGCGGCGGCGGCCACCGACGTGGCGGCGGGCGAATGGGGCGAGCCCATCGATACGAACCGCAATGATGAGCTGGGGGCACTGGCGATCGCCTTTAACCAAATCTCCAATCAGCTTCAGTCCTCCCTGCTGTCGCTGGAGAAACAGCAGGCCCAGCTCGCCGAAGCCCAGCAGCTCGCCCAGTTGGGCAGTTGGGACTACGATGTGCAGCAGCAAACCTTTGCCTGTTCGGAAGAGCTGCGGCGCATCTTTGGGATCCCGCCGGGGCAACCAGTCACGGTGGCCCAGCTTTACCGCCAGGTTCATCCAGCCGATCGGTCATGGGTGCGATCGCTGTTTCAGGAGTCCTTCGAGGTTCGCCACGCTTTTGAAATGGATCACCGTATTCAGCGGCAGGACGGGCAGGTGCGGTTTGTCTATAGCAAAGGCCGTCCTGTAATCGGGGAAACCGGCCAGGTGGAACATCTCCTCGGTACCGTCGTGGACATCACCGAGCGCAAGCAGGCCGAAACCGGCCTCAAGACTCAAACCGCCAAGCTAACGGAAGCAAATCAGCTCCTCACCCAAACCAAGCTGCGGCTGGAGGAGCGCAACCGGGAACTGGACGAGTTTGCCCATGTGGTGTCCCACGACCTCAAGGCTCCCCTGCGGGCGATCGCCAATCTGTCTATGTGGATTGAGGAAGACCTGCAAAGCCAGCTACCGCCGGAAAGCCAGGACCAGCTCGCCCTGCTGCGGCAGCGGGTAACCCGCATGGAAGACCTGATTAACGGTCTGCTGCGCTATTCCCGCGCTGGACGCGCCGATGTGCCCTTTGAGCGGGTGAACGTGGGCGAGCTGCTGGCGGACGTGCTGGATTCCCTCGCCCCACCCGATGGCATCACCGTTCACCTGGACGCCAATCTGCCAACTTTGACGGCCCGCCGCCTGCTGCTGCATCAGGTATTTGCCAATCTCATCGGTAACGCCATCAAGCACCACGATCGCCCCGATGGCACGGTCACCGTTACCGTCCGCGACCAGGGAGCCGTCTACGCATTCACCGTAGCCGACGATGGCCCCGGTATCGACCCCCGCTTTCACGATCGCATCTTTGGCATCTTCCAAACCCTGCCTTCCCGCAATCCGTCTGCCAATACGGGCATTGGCCTCTCCCTGGTGAAGAAAATCATCGAGACGGAGGGCGGCACCATTCAAGTGGAGTCTCAGCTCGGCCAGGGCACTGCCTTTCACTTCACCTGGCCCAAACACCCTGACCTTGATCCAGCCTAGAGGTTATACTCCAACTGGAATCTTTGTCCTGCGGCAATGCCTGTATGGGTTTCTCCGGAACCACCTGCCTTAAGTTAAACCATGACCCTACGATTTCGGTTTGCGATCGCCAGCGACCTGCACATCGCCCTCCCCCACACCATCCCCGACAATCCCTATCGCTTCCATCGGGTGGAAATCAGCATTCCGGCCCTGGAGCAGACTCTGGACTACTTGGCCCAGCTCGATATTGATTTTCTGCTGCTCCCCGGCGACCTCACCCAGGACGGAGAACGGGACAACCACCAGTGGCTCGCGGAACGGTTAACCCAGCTTCCCTATCCGGTGTATGTCGTGCCGGGAAACCACGATTTTCTGGAGCGGCACGGGGGCGATCGCACCATCAGCGTCACCGACTTCCCCCGCTACTACGCCAAGTTCGGCTACCAGGACACTGACCAGCTCTACTACACCCACCTGATCCTGCCGGAGGTGCGGCTGATCGGCCTCAACTCGGTTTTCTTCGGCACCGACGGACGGCAGATTTACATGGGGCGGATGGACGACACCCAGCTCCTCTGGCTGGAGCAAACCCTGGCCGCCAACGAGGCCGAGCTGGTGATGGTGATGATTCACCACAACGTCATCGAGCACCTGCCTGGCCAGATGCAAAGCCCCCTGGGGCGGCGCTACATGCTGCAAAATGCTCCGGATCTGCTGGCGATTCTGGAGCGCTATGGCGTTAATTTAATCTTCACCGGCCACCTGCATGTCCAGGATGTGGCCCGGTCGGGACGCCCGGACGCCCCCATTTATGACATCGTCACCGGGTCGCTGGTGAGCTACCCCCATCCCTTCCGCATCCTCAACTATCGCCAGGAAGCGGGACAGCGGGGACGGCTGCAAATCGAGTCGAAGCGCATCCAGCCCGATACTCCGGCCCTGGCCGAGGCGCTGATGTCGCGGGAGTTTGTGGGCGATCGCTCCCAACCCCTGATGCTCAAGCTGCTCACCAGCCCTCCCCTGCACCTGTCTCCGGCGGAAGCGGCAACCCTCCTCCCCCACCTCCGCTACTTCTGGGCCGACCTGGCCGATGGCGATGCTCAGTTCCAGTTCCCCCAGCTTCCGTCCCCGGTGCGCCAATACTTTGAGCAGTTCAGCGCCGAGCAACCCATCGACAACCACGCTATTCTAGAGGTCTGATAGCCAGGGAACTGTTCCATGACTACCGCGACTCAACGCTTCTCCCTGGATGCCTACCTCATCTACGACGATGGCACCGACACGCGCTACGAGCTCGTCAACGGAGAGCTGATCGCGATGGCGCAGCCCAAGGGACGGCACGGGGCGATCGCCGAGTACTTGAATGATCAGTTTCGTGCTGAAATTGGCCGCATGGGCCAGGCATGGACATCGAAGCAGATGGCGATCGCCCTCCAGTCACCGCGCGGTGGCCGGTGGGACACCGCCCGCATCCCAGACGTGATGGTGTTACCTATAGACCAGTGGCGTGCGTTGCGGAACCAGGAAGCGATGATTCGGCTCAATGACCCGCCGCCTCTGCTGGTGGTGGAAGTGGTCAGCGAGTCTACCCAAACCGTTGACTATCGCGCCAGGCGGGTTGAGTACAACGTGTTGAAGATTCCAGTATACTGGATTGTTGACCCGATTGCGAATCGTATCACGATCTTCGGTCTGGTGGAGGATCTGTAGGAAGCTGCGGTCTTTGAGGC
>JBHJGR010000287.1:0-3387 GCA_050331615.1 Elainellaceae cyanobacterium | reverse complement strand
GGCCGCGCGTTCTGCGGGAGAGCGCTATCAGGGGTTCGCCGAGACGGAGGTCACCGAGCCTGGCGCTCCTGAAACTGAGCCTCCTGAAACCGAGGTCCCTGAAACTGAGGCTACCTAGACCGAGGTCACCGAGACGGAGGTCACCGAGACGGAGGCTACAGAAACTGAGGCTACCGAGACTGAGGCTACCGAAACTGAGGTCACCGAGACTGGGGTCTCTGAAACCGAAGTCCCTGAAACTGAGGCTACCGAGACTGGGGCTACCGAGACCGGAGCTACCGAGACTGAGGCTCCCGAAACCGAGGCTACCGAGACCGAGGTTGTCGATGCCGGGGCTGCTGCTCCTAACGATATCGAAGCGATCGCTGCTGAAGCAGATGATCCGGGGAACACTACTACTGTTGAGGTAGCTTTCGACGAGGCCGAGCCGGAATTTGAGAAAGTGCCCCCCGCTGCTGAAGTGACAGAGATGACCGACGAACCAGAGGCGATCGCTCCTGATCATCAATCTACTGCCGATGAAGCGCCCAAGTCAGTCCCCAGTGAGCCAATGCCCGACAACCCTACTCAGGGCAATTAGCCCACCCATCCCCGTGGTGGCGGTGTATCTCGTCACATCTATCGCCAAAAATTTAGGATAAGGTCGGAGGTAGAGTGGCAGTTAGGCGCATGTCTGCTATCGATTGCTTTTATTTATTCTGAGTTGTTAGAAATATTAGCTACCAGAAATTCTTAGCTGTTAGGAGGTTACAATGGCTGCTCCCGTTTCTTCGTCTGCCAATCAGGCGTTTCATGATACGCCCACCTGGGAAAGCCTCAAGCGGGCGATCGCCTCTAGTTCTGGATTCCAGCGCTGGAAGCTGCAAACGCGAGATACCACCAGCCCAGACGAGACAACGCTAGATGAGCTGGTGATGCGATACCTCCGAGAAACCCTAGAAACGCTGGCGTACTAATCAAACCAATCGCTCACGTCCCGCTGGATTTCTATCACTCTAGAAATGTCCCGGTAGGCCGTGCGCAGGCTTTCACCATTGACGTACACCGCCTCAGTGGGGTAGTTTTGCAGCACCTCCATCAGGCTGATGCGCTCGTCATCGCTGGCAGAGAGAACCAGCGCCGCCCGTAGCGCCTGCCGATTTGCACTACCTGAGCGAGTGTGGATAGTTTCTCCGATGCGATCGAGGGCAATGTCACCTAGAGGATTGTTCAAACTCCGATCTAGTAGAACCGGGCTTACCTCCAAGTCTCGATTGAGCCAGTCGCGCAACTCTTCAGAATCTCGTCCTGCCATCTTTAGGTAGGTTTGCAGCGTTGGCGTGGCCTCGCCCGTTTCCGCCAGCAGCGTCAGATCCTCTACGGCAATTGACCGCTGCAGCACTCCGTAGGTCAGCACGACCCGCTCGGCTGCGATCGCCTCACCGCCTAATGTCATCGCGGCCCCACCCACCAGCAAACCCATGCCAATTCTACCCACCACTCTCTGGAGGCGGGCCGTCCAGCCATACCCGTTTAGCTGCTTTCTGTGTAGTGCCATCAGTGTCTATCCTCGCGTGATAACTGGGGTTTAGGGGGCAACGCAATCTGACTATGTGAACGCTTATAAACACTAATTATAAGAAACATCTCCAGCCGCTAACTTAACCAATGGGACGGATTAGGGAACTGGTCAGGGCATGCCTCTGGCACTTGGCGTCACGATGAGCGCAAGCGGGGCAATTTAAGATGGCCTACCGTATCCTCCCCCACCGGGAGTTTCAATCATTAGGCGATCGCCCACCTCTATTTTCACCGTCGCGGTGCTGTCCAACTCTTCAACGGTGCCATCCCGACGCTGCACCCGATTGCTGCCGGGGCTGCCCGCTTCGCCTCCAGCCAGACCAAAGGGAGGGATGTGGCGATGGTTGGAGAGAATAGCTGCCGTCATCGGCTCCAGGAACTCAAGACAGCGAATCACGCCGTTGCCACCGGGATGCTCGCCCCTGCCGCCGCTGTCGGGCCGGATGCCAAAGGATTCTACCCGTACCGGAAAGCGCCATTCCAGCACCTCCGGATCCGTCAGGCGAGAATTGGTCATGTGGGTATGGACGGCATCGGTGCCATCAAAGTCTGCTCCGGCCCCCGCACCGCCGCAGATGGTTTCGTAATACTGGTGGCGAGCGTTGCCAAAGGTGAGGTTGTTCATCGTGCCCTGAGAGGCGGCCATCACGCCCAGAGCCAGATACAGGGCGTTGGCGATCGCCTGGGAAGTCTCCACATTTCCGGCTACCACAGCGGCAGGATAGGCGGGATTCAGCAAACAGTGGTCGGGGATGACAATCTCCAAAGGCTTCAGGCAGCCCGCATTCAGGGGAATATCCGCGTCGACCAAAGTTCGAAATACATAGAGCACCACGGCTTTGGCCACCGCCAGGGGCGCGTTAAAGTTGTTGGGCTGCTGGGGTGAAGTACCCGTAAAGTCAATGCGGGCGCGACGATTGGGGCGATCGCAGGTCACCTGCACCTGAATCACGCTACCGTTGTCCATAGGATAGGTGAAAGCGCCGTCCTGAAGCACTTCAATGACCCGGCGCACGGACTCCTCAGCATTATCCTGGACGTGCTGCATATAGGCTTGCACAGTGGCCAGACCGTACCGGGCCACCATCTTCTGGAGTTCCTGCACCCCTTTTTCATTGGCGGCAATCTGGGCCTGGAGGTCGGCCCGATTCTGGTCAGGGTTCCGCGCTGGATAGGGTCCTGAACTCAGCAAATCCATCAGCGTCGCTTCGCAAAACTGCCCCCGATCCACCAGCTTCACGTGGTTGATCAGAATACCTTCTTCCTCAATGGACGTACTGGTGGGCGGCATGGAGCCGGGGGTGATGCCGCCGATATCCGCATGGTGTCCCCGTGAGGCGACATAGAACAGGGGCGATCGCGCCTCTGGTGGAAAGACGGGGGTGATCACCGTGATGTCGGGCAAGTGGGTGCCGCCGTTGTAGGGGTTATTGAGCATGTAGACATCTCCCGGCTGTAGCTCTGCCCCCCGGTCGGCCATCAGGGACTGGACGCTCTCGCCCATCGACCCCAAATGCACCGGGATATGGGGGGCGTTGGCCACCAGTTGACCGTTCTGGTCAAAGATGGCGCAGGAGAAGTCCAGCCTTTCTTTGATGTTTACCGAGTAGCTTGTGTTTTGCAGGGTGAAGCCCAACTCTTCGCCGATCGCCATGAAGAGGTTGTTGAAGATTTCCAGGAGGACGGGGTCAGGGGTGGGATGGATGGATGGATGGGTGGAGGGGTGAGTGGACGGGTGGTGGGGTGAGTGGGGGGATGGGTGGGTGAGGAGGTGGTGGTTTTTGTCGGTGAGTTCGGCGTGCGGGCGGGGTTCGATGACGTTGGTGG
>JBHJGR010000286.1:0-22236 GCA_050331615.1 Elainellaceae cyanobacterium | reverse complement strand
AAGAGCGATCGCCCCCTCACGGCACCCCTCCCCGCTCGATGGTGTGAAGCAAATTAACACAACTGCCCTCTGGGGGTTGTTTCGGCGGTATGATGCCAAACGATAACAACCTCTAGCAGGCATCGAGTTAGCAAGCCACCGAGGGGCAACAATATGATTAACATGGACAAAATTTTGCTGGCTGATTCCGGCACCGGGCAATCAGAAGCAATGCTCAAATTTTTAATGGATATTCCCCTGTTTCAGCGGGCAACGGTCACTGTGCTGCACGTGGTGCCCCCCCAGGTTACCGCAGAAGCCATGACCAGCAAATGGGAAGAGGGGGGCAAAACCCTGGCGCGGGCGATGCAGTCCCTCCAGCTCGACCCCGATCGCTCAGCGGCCATGCTGCGGGAGGGCGACCCCAAAGACGTGGTGTGCCGCGTGGCCGAGGAAACCGATACGGATCTAATCATCATGGGGTCACGGGGGCTGAAGCGGCTCCAGTCGATTCTGGAAAACTCCGTGAGCCAGTACGTGTTCCAGCTCGCCTCCCGGCCCATGCTGCTGGTCAAGGACGACATCTATGTGAAGAAGATTCGCAAAGTGCTGGTGACGATGGATCGGTCGGAATCTTCTCAGCAGGCGCTTCAGCTCGCGACCGCCATTATTAAGGATGTGAAGAACGGCGAACTGATTCTGGTCCACGTCAACACCGACCTGAAGTCCATTCCCGATGCCCCCACCGATGATCCAGAATCTGACCCGGTGCTCGCCCCTGCCGTAGCGGAGGCTAAGCGCATGGGCCTGAAATATCGCTGCGAAGCGCCTTCTGGCAAACCCGGTGCCCGCATCTGTGCCCTGGCAGAAGACCAGGACGTAGACCTGCTGGTGATGGGGTCGCCGGAGCGACGGCCTTCCATTGCCAAAGGTCTGCCGGATCTGGATCGGCTTTTGGGTCAGTCTCTCTCGGACTATGTGCGGGTGTATGCGCCCTGTCCCGTGATGCTGGTGCGGCTACCGGGATAGGTGTGGGGTCGTTGGGTAAGGCACCTTATTGGTTTGATAAGCCTAAGATAGTGTATTGAGCGATCGCGTCAAACTTCTGACTGTTGGGCATTGCCCCCCTACGTCTGTGTAACGGAACGGTACGTTTCATAACGAAACTTGGGGCAAGGCTCCCCTGCCGCTCCGGGTTATGGAACAGTGGGAGAGGAATTGCTTCATTGCAATGAGTGCTCGTCCGGTGGAGAGCCGGACTTTTTTTTTGCCAATTTTTGACAAGTTTTTTACGGTGGGCGGTGCCTACCCTACGGGCTACTGTCCCAGGGCCTGGAGCTGCTGGGTGAAGTAGTCTACCCGGTAATTGAGCTGTTGGGCCAGGTCGAGGGCCTGTCGAAATGCGTCAGCCGCCTGGGGCATTGCGCCTCGGTTGCGGTGAATTTGGCCGATCCAGTCGTAGGCGTTCATCATGCCGTAGTAGTTGTAGGACTGCACCTCCACGTCCAGCAGCAGTTGGTAGACCACCAGGGCGTCGTTCTCGCGGCCCAGGTCGAGGTAGAGTTCCGCCAGTTTGCGCAGGGCATCGGCGGCATAGCCGTAGTACTGCACCGTGCGGGCAACGGCGAAGGCTTCCTGGTAGTTGGGAGCCGCTCGATCGGGGCGACCCAGCTCTAGATAGTCGTCGGCGATCGCAATCTTCAGGGCCGGAATCGGCCTCAGGTCGGGAATCTCGCGGTAGAGGCCAATCAGGTCATCGCGCACGGCGATCGCCTCCGCCGGTTCGTTGCCGCCATCATAGATAAAGGCCAGCCGCTCCAGCACGTCTATCTCGGTGACCCGGTCGCCCTGGGCGCGCACCCGCTCCAATAGCTGACGATAGGCTGCCGCCGCCTGGGGATAGTCAAACCAGATCAGGTGCATTTCTCCCAGTGCCCGCAAGGTCTGATCCTGGGTCGCCTCATCGCCGGTTTGCTGGGCCTGGGTGAGGATTTGGTCGTATAGGGCGACGGCGCGGTTGCGATCGCGCAGACTCTGGTAAGCCTGGGCGATTTGCAGCAGCAGGTCATAATCCGGTGGGGTCTGGGCCTGCACTTCCTGCTCGATCTCAAAGAGCCGTTCTGTAATCAGCCGCACCTCAGTGGTTTGGGTTTCCCGCCAGGCCACCGTCCCCACCCGGCTCAGGGCCGCCACCTCTTCTTGGATGCCCAGCACCCGCCGCAGCCGCAGCTCCCGAATCCAGATGTCGAAGGCTGCTGATACGTTGCCAGCGTTAAATTCTGCCTCCGCCTGGAGCCGCAGTTCCTCAATGGCTGCCGTTAGCACCCGCCGCTCCTGGGGGCTGAGGGGGCGATCCACCACCAGATTGGGCAGCAGGGGATCGGTTTCGTCCACCTCCAGCGGGCTGGGTTCGTTTGGGTTGGTTTGGGCCAGGCTAGACGGCATGCTGCCGCCCCAGAGCCCCACTCCCGCTAATAGGATGAGGGCCGTGCGGTAGGCAACGGGGGCAATCGGGGATGGGACGCGGTGAGATTCTTTCACGGGGCCTCGCTGGTTCTGCTAGGTTCTGCTAATGGTTAAACACCATGGTCTACTGTCGATTATGGCGAGAATCCGGTCAACTGGGGCAGACCCTGGGACACTGGCGGGTTAGGATAGGGGCGATCGCCAGAACTGCTGCTGGCCGATGATTGGCTGATGATTGATGAATAATTGACAAACCATTATTTGCTGCCAAGATGATTACAGATTACGCCGACCCGTGATGACCCAAAGCAGACTGGGTGTAGCATCGGCAACAAATTGCCTGAGAATAGATGAGCGGTCAATAACGTAAGACGGTAAACAGCGTGAGAGTATTAGTGGTGGGAAACGGCGGGCGAGAACATGCCATTGCCTGGAAGCTGGCCCAGTCGGAGACGGTACGGGAGTTGTTCTGCGTACCGGGCAATGGCGGGACGGCTGGTATCCAGAAGTGTCGCAACATCGCCATGGGGGTTAACGACTTCGAGGGCATCGAGCGGGTGGCCCTGGTGAACAATGCCTCCCTGATCGTGGTGGGGCCAGAGGCTCCCCTGGCGGCGGGCATTACTGATTACCTGCAGTCCAAGGGGCTGATGGTGTTCGGGCCGACCCAGGCAGGGGCGCAGATCGAGTCCAGCAAAGCCTGGGCCAAGGATTTCATGGCAAAAGCCAGCATTCCCACGGCGACGGCGGCGGTGTTTACTGATGCCGAGGCGGCTAAAGCCCATGTCCACTCCGCCGGACTGCCGATTGTGATTAAGGCCGACGGGCTGGCGGCAGGGAAGGGGGTGACGGTGGCCCAGACGATGGCAGAGGCCAGTACCGCCATTGAAGATGCCTTTGGTGGTCGGTTTGGGGCAGCGGGCGATCGCCTCGTAATCGAAGATTACCTCACGGGCCAGGAGGCGTCCGTCCTGGCCATTACCGACGGTCTCACCATCCGCCCGCTGCTCCCGGCGCAGGACCATAAACCTATTGGCGAGGGCGATACGGGGGCGAACACGGGGGGAATGGGAGCCTACGCCCCCACGCCTGTGATTTCAGCGGCCCTGATGGAACGCGTTCAGGCCGAGATTCTGGAACCGGCGATCGCCGAATTCCAGCGGCGGGGCATCGACTATCGTGGTGTGCTCTACGTCGGACTGATGATTACTCCCGCAGGCGACCCGGTGGTGATCGAGTTCAACTGCCGCTTTGGCGACCCCGAAACCCAGGCAGTGCTGCCCCTGCTGGACATGCCCCTGGAAACGCTGTTGTTGGCCTGCACTCAGCAAAAGCTGGCCCAGCTTCCCCCCATTGCCTGGAAGGACGGAGCCGCTGCCTGCGTGGTGCTAGCCTCTGGAGGCTATCCCGATCGCTACGAAAAGGGACTGCCGATTATTGGAATCGAAGAGGCGGAGGCGACGGGAGCCACGGTGTTCCACGCTGGCACCCAACTGCGGCAGCAGCAGCTCCTCTCCGATGGGGGGCGGGTGCTGGGGGTGACGGCGTTGGGAGAGACATTTGCCGGGGCGATCGCCCATGCCTACCAGGCGATAGACTGTATTCAGTTCGAGGGCATGTACTACCGGCGAGACATCGGCTATCGAGTCTTGCAGGAGTCCAGCCGATAAGGATGGCTTGTGTCAACGCTTACCTGCATGTCGCAGTAAGATTAAAGATACTGTACTGCATACAAAGAAGCGATGGCCGCTCGCTTTACTCGTGACTAAGCACTTAGGTGATTTCTAGGAAAATTCTACCTCTAGTTAAGCGGTCGGTAGGGGGAAATGGCCATTTGCCCTTATCTCATTGGGTAAAATCATTTTCAAAAATCTCTCTACCAAATTCGGTATCAAGTCAACTATCCAAGGGGCCGAGCCTGTCTTGCTAGCGTTTCTCAACCAGATCAGAGCAATCATCGCCCGCTGGTGGTCGGAGTTTACCCTCCAGACCCGGCTGATGGCAGCGGCCACCCTGGTGGTGTCGCTGCTGATGAGTGGTCTTACTTTCTGGGCGGTCAACATGATCCAGCAAGACGCCCGCCTCAACGACACCCGCTTCGGGCGCGACCTGGGGCTGCTGCTGTCGGCCAACGTCGCCCCCCTGGTGAATGACGACGACCGCAGCGAGCTGGCCCGCTTCTCCCAGCGCTTCTACAGCAGCACCTCCAGCATTCGCTACATGCTCTACGCCGACGAAGACGGCAGCATTTTCTTTGGCATTCCCTTCTCTGAGTCAGAGGTGCAAAGCTCCCTCACCATTCGGCGGCGCATCCAGCTTCCCGAAAGCTTCTCCCGCGATATGGAGCAGCCCATGGTGCGCCAGCACCAGACCCCCGATGGCGAAGTGACGGATGTGTTTGTGCCGCTGATCTATGGCGATCGCTACTTGGGCGTCGTGGCCATCGGCATCAACCCCAATCCCACGGTGGTGGCCTCCTCCCACCTGACCCGCGACGTCACCATTGCCGTGTTTGTCTCCATCTGGGTAATGGTGATTCTGGGGGCGGTTTTCAATGCTCTGACCATTACCAAGCCCATTAAAGAACTGCTGGTAGGGGTGAAGAACATCGCCGCCGGGAACTTCAGACAGCGCATCGATCTGCCCCTGGGGGGTGAGCTGGGGGAGCTGATCCTCAACTTTAATGAGATGGCGGAGCGGCTGGAGCGCTACGAGGAGCAGAACATCGAAGAACTCACGGCGGAAAAGGCCAAGCTGGAAACCCTGGTTTCGACCATCGCCGATGGTGCGGTGCTGCTGGATGCGGACATGAATGTGGTGCTGGTCAACCCCACTGCCCGCCGCATCCTGGGCTGGGAAAATGGCGACACCGTGGTTGGCTCCCACATCCTGCACCACCTGCCCGACGTGATCAAGCCCGAGCTGACCCGACCGCTTTATCAGATTGCCACCCGCAAATTCCATGCGGATTTGGTTCGCGATCGCGAGGCTATGGAATTTCGCCTCACCACCCAGGAGTCCAACCGTCGCACCATTCGCGTGCTGCTCACTACCGTGCTGGACCAGTCGAAGGAGAATCTCAAGGGCATCGCCATCACCGTGCAGGACATTACCCGCGAGGTGGAGCTGAACGAGGCCAAGAGCCAGTTCATCAGCAACGTCTCCCACGAGCTGCGCACGCCCTTGTTCAACATCAAGTCCTTTATCGAGACCCTGCACGACTACGGCGAAGACCTGACGGAGCAGGAGCGGCGCGAATTCCTGGACACCGCCAACCGGGAGACCGATCGCCTCACCCGCCTGGTGAACGACGTGCTCGACCTGTCCCGCCTGGAGTCCAACAAGCGCTACCGCTTTGAGGCAGTAGATTTAACCCAGCCTGTGGAGCAAACCCTGCGCACCTACCAGCTCAACGCGCGGGACAAGGGCATCGAGCTGATGCAGGACATCGAGCCCAACCTGCCGCCCGTGCTGGGCAACTACGACCTGCTGCTCCAGGTGTTTGCCAACCTGGTGGGCAACGCCCTCAAGTTCACTAAGCCCGGCGGTCGGGTGGCGATTCGGGCCTACACCACAGAACCCAATCTGCCGCCCCTGGTGCCCAACTTTGTACGGGTGGAAATTTCCGATACAGGCATCGGCATTGCCCCAGAAGACCAGGAGGCCATCTTCGATCGCTTCTTCCGCGTCGAAAACCGGGTCCACACCCTGGAGGGCACTGGGCTAGGGCTGTCCATCGTGCGCAACATCATCGAGAAGCACTACAGCTCCGTTCACCTGATCAGCGAAGTGGGGGTGGGCACCACCTTCTGGTTTGACCTGGCCACCTACCGCCAGGAAGCTCCCTCCTTTGAGGCGATGCTGTCAGAGGGGGGGAGCGGCGATCGCCCCGACTCCGAAGAAGCCATCGAGGCATCCGACACGGAGCTGGAGCAGCTAGCCCTGACTCTTTCCCAGGGGGAAGGCTGAACGCAGATCGCAGGATTTTTCCGCAGATGACGCAGATGACCGCAGATAGAGAATTTTCATCTGCGAAATCTGCGCTATCTGCGGACGATGGCAAACAGCGCTTACCCTCCTGCTACGACGATCGCCACGCTGATAGCAATCAACCCCAAGAACAGCAGCAGGGTGGTGTTGCGCCTCACCCAGCGGGCGATCGCTTCCCCTGGCGCAAGGGGCTGAATTACGGGAGTGTCCTGGTCAGCCGGGTTGTGGTAAAGCGTACACTGCTTGGCGTAGGGGCGCTTGGGAAAATTGCAGGTGTCGTCTGCGTGATAGGTGCAGGTGTCGCACAGGTAGGTGTCGCCAGTGGCCTGATGCAGGGGAATGCCGGGATGGCCGAACGCCTTCAGTGGGTTGTTGCAGGTGGGGCAGGCGATCGCCTGGGCATCAATGGGTTGGTGACAGCGGGGACATTCTGGCATAGGTCTCGGTAAAATTCGCCCACCCAACACAGCACAATACTGTGGGCTGAGGCTCGCTAAACTTGCTCTCGTTCACTCTAGCAAAGCTCAGACCTGGGTTACCTTGCGCACCTGGTACTTCTTCGACTCCAGCAGCTCGTAGGTGCCTTCTCCCATGGCGGCCTGGAATGCCGCTTCCGTCTCCTCCAGCACGTCTGGCGGCACCGCCTGCCACTGCTCAAAAGTTTCCCAGTGCAGCACCGTGATCACCTCCTCCAGATTTTCGTGGCTGATCCAGACTTCCTTCTTGATGAAGCCGGGGTACTGGGACAGGGTCGCCGTCCAGATGGCGTCATCCTCCCGCACAAACTTCTCCCGCAGGGACTCATCCACGCGAAAATGCAGCCATTCCACCACCATGGGTTGCTCTCCTGAGAATTCATTCACTAATCTGACCTTTTGTCCTGGTCGGCTGAACGGTTAACCGCTTAAAGCCGTCATTCAACTCCAAATTTGTACCATAGACTATAGGGCGGAATTGGGGGCGATCGCCCAACCGGCAGCAACGAATTTCCTAAGACCGCACACGTCGGGCCGAAGTCCTGCAACAATGAAGCAGTAGGCTGTCATGAGTGTCCGTCGGTATCCTTGTGTCAATGACCCGGAGCAGCCTCCACCCCGCCGAAACCAAGAAGGAACGCAGAATGGACAGCAATAATTTCGTTAAACAAATCCTCATGATCGGGATTGGCACCACCTCCCTCGTCGCCGAGAAGCTGCGTGAGGTGAGCGACCAGTGGGTGCGCGACGGGAAGCTCGACTCCGAGCAGGCCAAGGGCTTCATTGACGACCTGATGCAGCAGATGCGCTCAGA
Organism: Elainellaceae cyanobacterium; assembly: GCA_050331615.1. Taxonomy (GTDB): domain Bacteria; phylum Cyanobacteriota; class Cyanobacteriia; order CAKZMO01; family CAKZMO01; genus JAYKGU01. The sequence continues at coordinate 14,511 of JBHJGR010000286.1, read as the reverse complement.
GCAAACTAACTTCGAGGCGCAGATGCAGCGCCAGATGCGAAACGTGCTCCAGGATCTGGGAGTGCCCCGCCAGAATGAAATGGATGAGCTGCGGGGACGGCTCGATCGCCTGGAGCGGCAGATTCGCGACCTGGAAAACCGCATGTGGCGATAGGTTAGGCAAGATTAAGGAGCGAAGATTGAAAAGCGAGAATTGAAGAGAGCAGATTTTTGGGGTGAACCTATGCGAGAAATTTTGATTAGTGTGGCTGTGATGGTGGTGTGTGCGCTAGTGTTGGCGGTGGCGCAGTTCACCAATCGAGGGGAGGCGATCGCCGCTGAGCAGACGGAACCGCCTGCCGTAGCGCAAACCGCGACCTCGCCTCTCACCCAGTGGATGACCCAGCCCAGTGAGGCGACATCAGAAGCGGCTCCATTACCGGAGCCCGAAGCGACGACCGCCCAAGCTCCCGACACCGATGACTCCGAGGCGGCAATGTCAGAAACTGTTACCACACCATCCGGTCTGCAATACGTTGACCTGGTAGAGGGCGATGGGGCCACCCCCCAGCCAGGGCAGACGGTGATCGTTCACTACACGGGAACCCTGGAAGACGGCACCAAGTTTGACAGCTCGCGCGATCGCAACCAGCCCTTCTCCTTCCGCTTAGGAGCCGGACGGGTGATTCGCGGCTGGGACGAGGGCATCGCCACCATGAAGGTGGGCGGTCGCCGTCGCCTGATTATTCCCCCCGAACTGGGCTATGGCGCACGGGGCGCAGGCGGCGTGATTCCGCCCAATGCGACGCTGATTTTTGACGTGGAGCTGCTGCGCATCGCCGGGTAGACACCGTTCCGTTCGGGCGAAGCATTTGGTAGTACGCAACCTAGGTGCTGTAGCCCCAAATATAGCGTCACGCTTTCGCATTCGGACACTCAGAGGTGTGAACCCCCGCGACGCGGGGGTTTCAGACTCAAACCTTAGCTTGTAGGGCAACAAGGGCAGCATCGGTTTAGATGGGGGAAGCTAATCCAATCTGCGAGCGTCCCTGAAGCTCACCTAATTCTTACCGAAATCTTCCCCAAAATTCATTTTTCTTAAAAGAGAAATAAACTCCGTATCTCCAAATTGACGATGGGTTAGGCAGGTGTAAATTTTGATACAGGGAAGCCGAAACCGATTGCTCTAAGCTGATTCGAGCTGTTTTGGTGCAGGTCATTCCCCGTCAGTCCCCACCTTTTTACTCGGACCCACCGAAATTTGCACCTATGACATCTCTCCTGGTTAGAAGGGATGCCGACTTTGGCATTCCTGTTCAAGTCTCTCCCTCAGATGCTCACCTCGCCCAGCAAGCCAAAGAGATCCTCAGCCAGAACTGGCTCGGCAATGCCACCAAACCCGCCCCCAACCTCTATCCCTACCAGTGGAGCTGGGATTCGGGCTTCATTGCCATGGGCTATGCTCACTACGACCAAGAGCGGGCCATGCAGGAACTGCGATCGCTCTTTGATGGCCAGTGGCGCAACGGCCTGCTGCCCCACATCGTGTTTCACAACTGGGATAGCGGTGAAAAAGTCTACTTTCCTGGTCCAGAATACTGGCAGACGGAGCGATCGCCCTACGCCCCCAGCCACATTGCCACGTCGGGCATCATTCAGCCGCCGGTCCACGCCACGGCGGCGCTGCACATCTACCGTCATGCTGGCGATCGCCAGCAGGCTTACGAGTTTCTGGTGGAGCTTTTCCCCAAGCTAGTGGCCTGGCACCACTATCTCTATCGGGAGCGCAACCCCCGTGAAGATGGATTGATCTACATTCGCCATCCTTGGGAGTCGGGGCAGGACAACTCGCCCCTGTGGGATGGAATTATGCAGCGGCTGGTGCTCGCCCCCGATATGATTCCTCCCTACCGGCGGGTAGATACGCGGGAGATTGACCACAATCACCGCCCTACTAATCATGATTACGACCGCTACGTCTATCTGCTGGTGCAGGCGCGGGAGTGCGGCTACCAGGAAGCTCAGATTCGGCAGGATTGCCCCTTTCTGGTACAGGATGTGTTCTTCAACTCCCTGCTGGTGAAGGCCAATCGGGATTTAGCGGCGATCGCCCAACTGCTCCAGTTTGATCCCACTCCCTTTGAAAATTGGGCCCAACAAACTGCTATTGGCATGAACGCCAAGCTCTGGAATCCTCGGCAAGGCGTTTATCAAAGCTATGACCTGGTGGAAGAGGCCCTGATTCCCGCTCGGGTGGTCAGCAACTTCACGCCGCTTTATGCGGGAGTTCCCAACCCGCTACAGGCCGAGTGGATGGTCAACCATCTGGCATCTCCTGCCTTTCAGAGCAGCGGTCAGCCTGGCTGGAGCCTTCCCAGCACCAGCCGCCTGGAACCGAGCTTTTGCCCAACCAAATACTGGCGTGGCCCTGTCTGGCTCAACCTTAACTGGATGCTCTATCAGGGGCTGCGCACCTATGGAGCCGTGGATGCCGCCCGCAAACTGCGCCGCATGAGCCTACGGCTGGTGAAGCGATCGGGCTTCTGGGAGTATTTCAACCCCGATACAGGTGAAGGGCTGGGGTCCAATCATTTCTCCTGGACTGCCTCCCTGGTGCTGGACTTGATCTTGGGAGAACACTGATACGCTCCTCCCGCCCCGATTTTCCACCGGATAGGAACCGATTTCCCTAGGGAAAATATTGCGCGATCGCCGTGGAGGAGAGGCGATCGCGCTTTTCTTGAGATGCTTGAAATATAGCGTTACGCTTTCGCATTAGAACATTTAATAGGCGTGGAACTCCGGCGTCGCGGGGGTTCCACGCTCAAACCTTAGCCTGTAGGGCTGTCGTCGTTTCACAGGGTGATAACCTGCTGGGTCACTGCCGCCTGCCGGGCCGCGTCGGCCACCTTCAGCGCATAGATACTCTGAGACGGAGTGATGTACAGCGGCGCACCCTGGGTGAGGCAATCCAGCACCATGGTCGTATCCTGAGCAAACAGTCCCCGACGGCTGCCCACTGCGAGTGAGCGACTACCATCTGGTAACAGCAGTTCTCCACCACTAGGCTCTACCCGCACCAGCCCCAAACTTCCGTGGGCTTCAAACCGCCGTTCTGACTGCCAAACTGCTTCCCCTTTGCCATATACCAAATCGGCCACCAGCCCGCTGGTGAAGCGCATCTGGGCAGAGCAGAGGCAGGCGGTGTAGGGGAGTGGTTGATTGGGGTCGTTATGCTGGGTGCCATCGGCGAGCCGAAAGCGACTTTGGCAGCCTATGGATGCTACTGTGCCAAACAAGTCTACCAAACGGTGGATGCGGGATAGGGCACCGACCAGCGGAAAACCAAACAGTTGAGGATGGTAGGTCCACTTTTGAGGCGCTGGGCGCTGGGCGCTGGTGCTGGTATAGCGCACGTAGAACGGAGTCCCAATTTGGGGCAGAGCGTCCCGGATCGTCTGGTAGATGCCGCTGAGATGGTCAATATGCTCAATGTGGAGGAGACGCTGACGGGCTTTAGCAAGGGCCAGCAAAGCCTCGGCCTCAGCCACGTCCAGAGCTAGGGGATATTCGACGACGACGTGCTTGTTTGCCTCTAGTGCAGCGCGGGCGATCGCCCCATGATCCCGATTGATGGTCGCAATGATTACCAGATCAAGGTCGGGACGGACGACCAGTTCCTCCCAGGAGGCGATCGCCTCGGCCTGATGGGTCTGACCAAAGGCAGCCGTTTTCTCGGGACTATGCCCCGCTACGGCGACTAGGTGCGATCGCGGATCGGCAATCAAGGTTTCGGCTCGGAGCCGCGCCGCGTAGCCGGTACCCACCAACCCTACGCACAGGACGGACGACCTCTCTAGCATCTTGCTTCTGCCGCTGCGGCGTGAAAACGTGCACTCTCGATATTACGCCAGATGGTTTGAGAAGATCACACTTGCGTAAGATAAATCGACGCTAGACCTGACACAATTCTGCAAGATCCCATGAATTCCAGTAGGAATAATTGTTATCTATCGAACCGATAATGGGTTCTGATTATTTTTGCCTGAAATGGTCAGAAGAACATATCAGAAAGCTGTCGAAATGGGGATAGAGCCGCCCTTAGAAAGGCTGCAATCTCTGACCTGGTGACGATTCAAGCCAGCTTTACCCACACAAATCAGGCGTCCCTTCCCTTATCCATAAGTAATTTAGGGATAAGCAGAGGGGATTGATTACTAATCCCATTCGTCTGAGGCTTTGAATCCAGTCACAAATCTTTAGTTTTCCTTTACTATCGTGATTAGTGAGCAAGGCCGAGATACAAGTCCTTATGTCTTGACCTCTGGGAGATTTGTGATTGGTATGCTCAGCCTGTACTAGCATTTTGATGATTATTTGAGAGGACTGCCGCATGGCAACTTACAAAGTAACTCTGGTCAACGAAGCTGAAGGTCTCAATACCACCATTGATGTCGATGACGATACGTATATCCTCGATGCGGCTGAAGAGCAAGGGATCGAGCTGCCCTACTCCTGCCGTGCGGGTGCTTGCTCGACCTGTGCTGGCAAGATGATGGAGGGAACGGTTGATCAGTCCGACCAGTCTTTCCTAGACGACGATCAGATCGAAGCTGGGTACGTCCTAACCTGCGTGGCTTATCCCACTTCTGACTGCAAAGTCATGACGCATCAGGAAGAAGCCCTTTACTAATTCCTGTCCAAATCTTGCCAAGCTCTCTCGGTGAGATTTATTTCCACAGGAAATAAGCTTCTTGGGGGCATTTGCCCCCGTTTTTGCTTTCTTTGCAGTTAGCGTCTATCCAAAAACCCTGGCGAGTTTTTGGATAGCTTCCATAAGTAGGTTGGCGCAATTAAATTCAGGTTAGAAAACTGGGGGAGCGCCCCGGTGGGGCGCTCCCCCAGTTTTCTAACCTTCGGTTTTCAACGCAGTTCTACTTACCAGTTTCGTGTGAAGACGCATAGGAGGAGTTCAGGCAGACAAGGGGCTTAAGCCTCTGGTTGGGTGCAGCTTCACAGAAAGACGGTATTACGCAGGTAGCCATAAATGCACAACTTCATGGTGGAGGTGCCCCCATCGGGAGGCGCACCCTGCTCGATTGATCTGTGGCCAGAAAGACCACTAGGATTACCCTAGAGCGATCGCGTCACCACCAGCGGTTGGCCGGGCTGAAGCTGCGTTGTTTTCTCCGTCAGGTCAAGCCACGGCTGCAGTTGACCCACTTGAAAGGTGCGGCTCATAACGACATAGATAGAGGTTTGGTCGCACCCCAGGCTGACCGCCGCCACCGATTGCCAGGACTCTGCCCGCAGCTCATCGGTGACCTGCCACTGACCGTCCCGCCAGCGCAGGGAGCGGGTGAAGGTGAAGGGAGCCTGCGTCTTTCCGGTAATCAGCACTTTTTGCAGCAGCTTGCGAATCAGGTTGGGGAAAAACCGTCCAACCGTCAGCATCACCCCCCGCAGGATGAGCAAATTGAGGGGAGTCATCTGCTTTTGCTTGGCCCAGCCCAGCCGTCCACGAATGAGAACTTCCTCCTCCCCAATCTCCACATCGTAGGTGTCCACCAGATGCCCTACCGCATTCTTCAGCGATCGCCCCGCCCGCACCTGCACCGAAAACTGGGTATCGGAGGCTACCAGACGATCGCCCCGAAATAGCTTAAACGCCCCTCCCTTATTTAGCGCCAGGTAGAGTTCGGTTCCCTCCCGCCGGTCGATCAGAATGCGGGCTTCTGGGAGCCAGGTGCGATCGCTGCGGCGAGGCGGTAGGGGAGGACGCTCGGCAACAAAGTCGCGCCAGGCCAGCAGGTAGTTCCAGGTGTGGTGGCCGATGATGTGGTCGTCGGCGTAACAGGCCCCTTTGCCATTGGCTAGCCCCACCAGGACGCGATCGTTAATGGCCAAAGCTTCGGACAGCCAGCGACCAATCAGTTCAAAGCCGTGGGGAAAGAAGTTGTAGGTGTTGCGGCTAGTGTATTCACCGCCATAGGAGCCGTCGGGATGAACAAAGTGGCTGGCTAGATGAACGCCCTCAATAATTGCCTCCTTGAGGCGCGGGTCAGGACGCAGCTCGTAGAACCGAGCCAGGCAGGACAGGGTCAGGGTATGATAGCCCGGATCACAGCCCTCGTATTCCTGAAACCAGCCCTCGGGATTTTGCCAGGACAGCACCCGCTCCAGCCGCTCGTCACAGAATTGCTGCCAGCGATCGCTCTGCAGCAGTCGCCCCACCAGCTCCAGGCACAGGGCAATCAAAGCCTGGTGGTTGGTGAGCCGTCCGCTTTCGTGGTGGTGGGCTAGCCAGTCAGCCCGCGTCGCAAAAAAGCGCAGCAGCGCCGGGTCCTCCAGCCCCAGGAGAGTGTAGCTATCCACACAGGCCAGCAGAGAAAAGGCGGCGGCACCGCTGGCTCGCTCAAACGGGAAGTAGTCATCGCAGGAGCCGTCGGGGTGAGCACTGCGAGCAGCATAGTGGATACCTGCTTCGACCCACTCTCGCAGGGCAGGCTGCTGGTAAAAAGGATTGTCGGCAATGGGCAGGGCGTAGGCCAGAGCTAGCGGCAGGACAAACTCTTGGGACATGCCGCTAGGGAAGTCGATGATTTTGTACTGCCAGAAGTTGCGGTCGAAACAGCCGTAGGTGGGGCTGTGGCGGTTGCGGTCCTGCAGAGTAAGAATGTTAGGAATTTGGGCGATCGCCGCCTGCGCGAACAAATCTCGCATAGGTTTCTAGAATTAAGAATAGTAAGTAGGTCGGCACAATTAAATTCATGTTAGGAAACCGGGGGAGCGCCCCGGTTTCCTAACCTCGTTTTTCCAATGCAGTTCTATTTAGAACTGTCATTTACGGCGGTAGGAGGTGACATTGGCGCGATCGCCCCACTGATCAAACCCGCTAGACTAAAGCCAGGCACTTTGGAGAATTCTATGCGTCCCTTTGGCTGGTATCGTCGCTTGATTCGGCACCCTCGATACGGCTGGCTCGTGATTTTGGCCAGCTTGCTCTATCTCGTCAGCCCCATCGATCTCTCCCCCGATTTATTTCCCGTGCTGGGTCAGATTGACGACTTTGTGATTGTGGCGCTGCTGTTCTCCGAGATGTTTCAGCGGCTGCTGGGTGGGGCGATCGCCGCCGGTGACTCCAACGGCCAAGGTTGGGACGATTCGCCCGATAACGCGCCTGATGATCCCAACGTTAAAACCGTGGACGTCAAGGCAGTTCCCGTCGATCAAAAATAGCGTGCAAAAACGGCTAAGTGCATGGCCATAGATCAAAGCTAGTGGATCATTTGGCACGAACATGGCCCTCATCCCCCAGCCCCTTCTCCCAAGTTGGGAGAAGGGGAGCCAGAGCTGACTAATCGCTTCAAAGCCCCTCGCCCTCTTGGGAGAGGGGTTTGGGGTGAGGGCGCAATGGCTCGGAGCAAAGCAAATGACCCACTAGTGGGGTGCCCGACGGAGGGCGCACCCTACCATAGCTACGTTTTTTATGACCACCTATTTAACTTTTGAGGGGTTCGGGGAGCTATAAGTCCCGCGCTGTACCTGAAAGGTCAGCGTCGGGAGGATGTCACCAAGAGCCAGGTGTTCTAGCCAGCAGAGAATTGGCAGATGAAATGATAAGGTGTGTGGCGATCGCCATTACGCTTCTCGCCATGAACATCACCCCAGAGACCAAGCAACTCACTGCAGCCGTGCAGGCACTTAAAGCGGAGTACTCGGATCCCGCTTCCGGTCTATTCATTGACTTCTACTGCCAGTGCCGCCAGGGGATGGATTATCTTTTTCCGACAGCGGTCCACCGGTCGGTTCGTCTGCTCGACATCCTCCAGTGGTTTTTTGACTGCATCGATCGCAAAGAACCAACTGGCCTGGTCAAGCTGATGTGGAATGATGTAATTGGCCCAACTTTGCAGGAATATCTGGGGGACGAAAAGATTGAAGCCACTTTATTGAGTGCCTTTGAAGCAGACTTTCATCGCTACCTAGAGCACTGGGACCGGGTGCAGCTCCCAGACGGCAACGTACGGCTGGTGATGAAGGATCTGCTGGAAGCTATCAGTAATTTGGAGCTGACGACCGGTTTGAAATAAGAAAAAGCGGGACAGCCCTTCCTGGGAAAGCTTCCCACCTTGAGTCACTATACAGACCAATGGGGTGAGCCCCCTTTCGGAGAGTCCCACCCCACAATAGTTTTGTTTGTTAGTGGCTACCTACTTATCATCTGGGTAGGGTTGCAAGATCTTGGGCGCTTATCGCGGGTAAAGCGTAATGGGTTCGTTTGGTTCGATGACGACGACATTGTCAGCAGTGACATTACCGACAACGCCACCAGCCGCGGCACCGCCCAGCACCTCAAGGGCGTCAATTTCACCCGTGACTTCTCCTAAGACAGCTCCAGCCGCTGCGCCGATGCCTACGTCTTCAGCTACAGAGCCAACAGAAGTATCCCGCGGATCGGTCTGGTCATCCAGCACGGGAGAGGCGGCGCTGAGGCTGTAGCGCTGTCCGCTAATTTCAACGCCATAGACCACGTAGCGCAGGCCATCGCCCTGTGCCGTGGGCTCGTAGCGACCCCGTAAAGTAGCACCTGCGGGAATGGAAAGTCCGTTAACAGTGGTACCGGTTAGGACCTCCATATTATAAGAGTAGATGCGATCGTCATTGAGATATAGAGTCTGGTTCTGCGCACTCGTTGCGCGAATGGCGTTAGCCTGGCTGACTAGGGAGGACCGGGATGGCGTCAGCGCCTCAGCAGGCATCATTCCTGACATTGCGCCCAAAAGGGCCGCGCCTAGCCCTGCAGTTAAGACCTGATTCTTTAAAGACTTTTGCTTTCCTTTATTTGATTTTGGATAAATCATACTCAAATCTATTTTTCCTTCGCCTTGCACTACTTTTAGGATGGCTTTCTACAGTGAAATTGCCATCCCTTGATAGTTAGATTGTTGACAGTAAGATTGCTGACCTTTCCTACTCCGTCAATCCTGGCTGGTCTAAAATCTGTAGCATCTGCTGTAGCGAGATTTCCACCCGCTCGGGGCGATCGCTGAGATCATCGCTCAGGCTGTAGATTGCTCGCTCCAGGAGAAAGGCATTCAGCAACACGCCCAGTTCCTGCTCGGTTCTGGGTAAGAACGTGCCTTGACCAGCCACATCCAGGTAGCGTTTCAGGAAAGTTGCGCTCACCCACTGCTGCCAGAACTGAGTCCACTGTCGCATCAGAGGGGTGTGTTCAGGACGAAGCATGCCGCTTTCGACCTCGTTGCGGAGGGCGATTTCTGCCGCATAGGTAAAGGACTGCAGCATCTCGGCCACATCCCGCAGGGCGGAGCGCTTCAATCGGCGTTCGTTGAGGCTGCGAGCCGGATCACCTTCAAAGTCAATTAAGATAAAGTCCTTGCCGGTATAGAGCACTTGGCGGAGATGGTAGTCGCCGTGGCAGCGGATGCGCAGGGCCGTGATTCGCTGGTCTAACAAAGACTGGAAATGATCGATGATGGTGTCTTGATTGCCAAGAACTGCCTGCGCCAACGGCTGGATTTCCTCTGGTAGCGAGGGTAGCCGCTGCTTGAGCGATCGCAACGTTTGTCCCGTCAAGTTGCGGGCCGACTGGTAGATCGATCGCTGATAAAAGGACGAGAACGGTTCTGGCGCAAAGTCCGGATGGTGGGTATCGGCAGCGATCGCCAGATGCAGATCCGCCGTGCTGCGCCCCAGATCGTCGATGCTAGTGAGATAAGATCCAATGGTTTCATTAGCCAGGGCCGACGCATCCCTAGTCCGCAGCTCCAGTAGAGATTGGGAGGGCATCGGCACGTGAGTGACATCATCGTGCTGGGTGATGACTCGCTCAAAGTAGTCCCGCAGGCTGTCGAGAGTATAGTCCCAGCTATTGCGCACGTCGGTAACGTAGGTTTGCATGATGCCCACCGTCATCGTGCCCCGGTCGGGACGATGATACTCCAGTGCCCCAATCAAAGGCGCAATGTGCTGCTGATATCCCCTTTCGCTTAAGAACCTGCGGATCTCCAGGTCGGGATTGATACCTTCCTCCTGCCTGCGGAACAGCTTGAGGATGAACCGATTGTCGTAGATGATTGAGCTATTGCGCTGTTCTTCCCGGAGAGGCACTGGATGGAGCGTTGCCAAGTCCTGGCTTAGATCAGGAAACTGTTCGGTCACTGTCGCAATCAGTTCCCCAGCAAACCCCCTGGTGACCTGTCTAAGGGCGATCGCCTCCAGCAGCGAAGTAAAGATAGTACGTCCGGCGATCGCGTTACGATTACTGCCCGAGGCGATCGCGTCAAACAAAACCTCGATCTGGTCGGTTTGGTCGGCACTGCCTCCATGCAGGCGGGCTACAACGATCTGGGGCATGTCCGTGAGCAGGTGCATGGCCTGATCTCCCTCGGCATGTCCGAGCAGCAGCAAATAGATTTGAGGCTCGCCATCAATGTAGTCCACCCGCAGCCACACCATCCGTGCATCCGTCTCGCCATCAACGACGGGAATCGCTTCAATCACGTGGGCTGACTGGACCTTGCGCGTCCGTCCGCCAAACCAGCGGTAGGTGTAGAGATAGTTTAATAGGGCTGCCTCTAGCGGGGCTTCCAACTCCCGTTTGACAAACATATCTTGCCAGGGCTGGGGCAGCGCCAGGGTGGGGATCTGATCTGCCGGATGGGGAGCCTGGAGCTGGCTGGGCTGGGGCTTGAGGGCAAACCAGTAGAAGGCATAGGCCCCAATGCTAAGGAAATAAAGGTCGTCGAGAATCAGGGGAAACTCAGTGCGACCAAAGATCTCCACGGGCATCAGGCCCTGAAAGTCAGCTAAATTTAGCTCCACCGTTTGCACAAAGCGGGATAGGTTGGCCACCACCAGCACATGCTCACCTTGATAGGTGCGGATGAAGGCAAAGACCTTGCGGTTATCGGGGTGCAGTAGCTCAAACGACCCTTTGCTCAGGGCGGGAAGCCGCTTGCGCATGGCAATTAGCCGCTTGAGCGTGTACCAGAGAGAGTTGGGATTAGTGCGCTGGGCTTCGACATTAATGGCTTCATAGTGGTACTCCGACTCGATGAGTAGGGGCAGATAGAGCTTGTGGGGTGTGGCGCGGCTAAAGCCCGCATTCCGGTCTGGGCTCCACTGCATGGGCGTGCGGACGCCGTTGCGATCGCCCAAGTAAACGTTATCCCCCATGCCGATCTCGTCCCCGTAGTAGAGCACAGGCGTTCCGGGCAGGGACAGCAGCAGACTGTTGAGCAGCTCAATCTGGCGGCGATCGTTGCTCAGCAGCGGGGCCAGGCGGCGACGGATGCCTAAATTTAGCCGCATTTGGGGATCCTGGGCATAGACCCGATACATATAGTCCCGGTCTTCGTCGGTCACCATTTCCAGGGTGAGTTCATCGTGGTTCCGCAAGAACAGCCCCCACTGGCAGTTGTCGGGGATGGGGGGCGTTTGCTGGAGGATGTCAATGATGGGAAAGTTATCCTCCATCCGCAGGGCCATGAACAGGCGCGGCATCAAGGGGAAGTGAAAGTTCATGTGGCACTCGTCCCCATCACCGTAGTAGGCCGCCGCGTCCTCCGGCCACTGGTTGGCCTCCGCTAGCAGCATGCGGTCAGGGTAGCGCTCGTCCACGTATTGCCGCATGGATTTGAGGAAGGCGTGGGTTTCGGGCAAGTTTTCGCAGTTGGTGCCCTCCCGTTCATAGAGGTAGGGCACTGCATCCATGCGCAGCCCGTCTACTCCCATGCTCAGCCAAAAGTCCAGCACACTAAAAACGGCGTCCCGCACGGCGGGATTATCGTAATTCAAGTCGGGCTGATGGGAGTAGAAGCGGTGCCAGTAGTAGGCTTTGGCCACCGGATCCCAAGCCCAGTTAGAGGATTCAAAGTCTTGAAAGATAATGCGGGCATCCTGATATTTTTGGGGGGTGTCGCTCCAAACATAGAAGTCTCGCTCCACGCTACCCTGGGGCGATCGCCGCGCCCGCTGAAACCAGGGATGCTGATCTGACGTATGGTTGACAATCAGCTCAATAATCACCCGAATCCCCCGATGGTGGGCCGCTTCAAGAAAATCCTTGAAGTCGTTCAGCGTCCCGTAGATTAAATTCACGTTGGTGTAGTCGGCAATGTCATAGCCGTCGTCTTTGAGGGGCGAGGGAAAGAAGGGGAGGAGCCAAACCGCCGTAATGCCCAGGTCTTTGAGATAATCTAGCCGCTCCGTCAACCCAGCAAAGTCGCCGATACCATCTGCATTGCTGTCGGCAAAGGCGCGGACGGGCACTTCATAAATAATGGCTTCTTTGAACCAGAGGGGGTTTCCGTTCAGCAGGGCAGGGTTGGCTTCAGTCACGGCTTTATTTCCTCGACGATACAAGCCGTAGCTTAGTTGTTTTTTGAGAGACCGGCGTCCGACTACCGACGGACATGGCGATCGCCAAATGGAACAAATTTACGTCTGATAAGGAGCACCTGCCTTGGAATTTCCGATGAGCGATCGTTTCAACAACAATATTTTGTTAGCGTTCGTGAGCACTTTCATCCTGGCGGATTTGGCTGCAAATACTGTGGTGCTCCCGATGTAGCTACGTTTACCTATGACCACCTACTTAAGGTGTCGGTTCACTTGGACTTTTCTTGCATGAGGCTCCCCGGTAGCCACGCTGGCGGATTGCCTGCGCTTTTACCGCTAAGTCCTAAAAAAATCAGATTCTACAATCTCTCTCACTTGCTTTTGTCGCTTCACATCATCAATCTCAATCCGTAATTCCTTGACCTGCTGTTTGAGGCGATGTTCACGCATACAAACCTCATGGGCCATGGTTTGAAAGACACGGGCGAGCTGTCCTAGCTCATCCCGTCGCCGGGCGATTGAATCTAAACAATTCGTTTTGAAGCTTGCCGCTTCAACGTCAGCGGCGGCCCGGGCAATCTTTAAAGTGGGATAAGCAATGATGCGATCAGAGAGAATCATTGCCAGGCAAGCAGTGACGCCAATAAATCCTGAGATCACAATCGGCAACAGTCTTCGATTGCGCTTAACGCTTATCAGGTAGTCTGCCTCAGGAATGACTGTCCCGATTGTCCAATCTAAATACCCTAAAGGGGGTAGAGAAATGTAATACTTCTGATTGGTGCGGGAATCAACGTAGAAGTACCGCTGCCAGGACTGAAGTGCCTCAAGCGATACAGATTGCAGCGCCAGGGTACTGCTGGCATGCTGTAGCAAGGGATTCTGCGTGTCGCTAAAGTGTTTGAGCATAGGAGTAACGTTTTGAACCGATTGAACCGGACTTACCTCATTGGGGTCAGTTGAGGCAATCAATTCCTGGTTGGCATTAATAATAATGAAAGCCTCACCGCTGCGATCGCCCTGAAGAGTATTTAAGACCTGGTCGACAACGTCATCAAAGGTCCTTGCTGAGCGGTCGAACTTTAAACCAACGGTCAATTGATTGGCGATCGCCTGCGCTAGCTCAACATCAAGCCCCTCCATTTCGCCTGCATCATCTTCCACAAAAAACGGAGAATTATCTCGGCTGAGCATCGCGACCACCAGCGTTCCCCGCTCCAGAATGTGGTGAATGTCCGGAGGCAGGGCTGAATCGACCGTCTCCGACTGGGAATCGACAGGCATCGACTTTTCCACAGCCGACCGATAAGCAAACAAGGGTACAGCTGCGGCACTGAGGGGATTGAAAAAGGCCATTAGAACGATGCAAAGGGTTAAACTAATGAACAGTTTCACCGCTCTGGATGGTGAATGAGTTTTAGCCGATTGGTGCTGGTTTTTCATCGTCTACTCCTAAGCTGCCTGCACGGACTGCAGTTGACAAACGCCGTACGACTGGAGTACTGGCAACGTATCGTGCAGGAGCAACAGCAGCAGATCAAAACACTCCAACCAATCAATGAGAGGATTGGCAGTATTATTTGAGCACACAGGGTATCAAGAGTCCCAAGGCAGTGCGCTTGGTGAGCGAAGCAGCTTTACTGGGCGGGGTGATGGGCCAGGGGATAGACGCCCCGTTGCGCATCCTCAGCGATGGGGCCGGTCAGTTCAACGTGTTCGTCCACGGCTTGTGCTGGGTGCATGCAGAACGAGGGTTGCGGCGTCTGGTGGCAGACACCCCGCAGCAGCAGAATATTGCCGAGATGCAGCAGTTGCTGTGGCAGTACTATCGGCAGTTGCAGCACTATCAGCAGCAACCGACACCTGCGATGCGCCAGGAACTGTGGCAGGAGTTTGACCAGGTGTTCGAGCGCTGTTATTTGCAGCATGAGGCCCTTAACCGGGTGCTGACAAGGTTTTGTCGTCACAAAGCCGAGTTGTTGTGCGTGTTGGCGCATCCGCAGGTGCCGTTGCACAACAATGCAGCTGAGACCGACATTCGGGAGTATGTGATACGTCGCAAGATTAGCGGTGGCACCCGTTCGGATGCTGGACGGCGTGCCCGTGATATGTTTGTGGGGTTGAAGAAGACTTGCCGGAAGTTAGGAGTATCCTTTTGGCAGTATT
>JBHJGR010000285.1:0-13113 GCA_050331615.1 Elainellaceae cyanobacterium | reverse complement strand
GGGCGCGCGTGGCGTGGCGTCCGTCCCCTCGCGGGGGACGACCTCGCCGCGGGGGGCGGCGGGGGGGGCGCCCGCCCGGCCCGCCCCCCCACCCCACTGACTTTTATTTATGGCCATGTACTTAGCAAAGTTTCATACCGTTCTTTTATCTTCGTTGCTCTTTCAAACTGACATGAATGCTTCCCGTCAAGCTCCTGCAAGTACTCTCCGCTGGGCCTACTGGCTCCTCATTGCCGTCCTGGTGATTAGTGGGACCGTTTTCTACCATCAGCAAAACAGCGGTGACGCCATTGGCGGCACCATTGCCCTGCCCAAACTGATCTGGCTGGCGATCGCCCTCTGGATTTGGTATGCCCTACCGCTCTTATTAGCCGCCGATCGCCGCCTTTCCCCTCCCCTGCGGCTCGCCTATGGTATCGCTTGGGGCAACATGGTGCTGCGGGCGATCGCCGAACTTTGGATGATGTACGGCAGCCATACCTGGCATCCCTACTGGGGCATCGCCCATGACGCCTTCAGTGCGGCATTGATTGGGGGATTGCTGATCTGGATCAAAGGGCGATCGCTCCAGCTTTATTCCTTCTCTCCTCTAGATACCAGCCTTTATCAAAACCTGATGGTTACGGGAGGTATGTTTTTAGTTGAAATCTACTTTGCTGGATATATGCTGCAAAACGTCCATCTGGGGGACGACCCCGTGTACTTTGTGCCGGGGGAGAGTCAGTATGCTGGTATTCTCATCGTGACCTGGATAGTAGTGGTTTGTTTGGGAGTACAGCAGGTTTTGGTTGGTCGGCAATGGTGGACGGCAAAATAGCCCTATGAAGCATCCTCCTAGTCATTACTGGCAACGATTTCAGCAGGCAACTCAGGTAGAGCGCGATCGCTTTCAGGCTGCTTTGATCCAGCCCCGTAGGACTCAGCAGCAAATCCTGCATGGCATCCTGGAGGAGAATCGGGATACGGTGGTGGGTCGAGCCTATGACTTTGCCACCATCACGGACTATGCCAGCTTTTGCCAGCGAGTGCCCATTTACACCTACGATGACCTGGCCCCGTGGATCCGGCGAACGGCGGCGGGGGAGCCAAAGGTTTTAACCGCTGAACCGGCGATCGCCTTTGAGCTAACGGGGGGCAGCACCCAGGGGGCCAAGCTAATTCCCTACACCCGGTCAGGCATCCAGGGCTTTCAGCGGGCGGTGTTTACCTGGCTGGGGGATTTGATTACCCACCGTCCCGCTATCCGGCAGGGACGCACCTACTGGGCCATCAGTCCGGTAGCGCGGCAGGCAGCAGCGACAGAGGGAGGAATTCCCATCGGGCTGGCCAGCGACGCGGCCTACTTTGGGGAAGAGGTAGGGGCGTGGATTGGGGAGCTGCTGGCGGTGCCGACCCATCTGGCCGCGATCGCCCAGGTCGATGAATGGCGCTACCAAACGGTGCTGCATCTGCTGGCGGCTGCAGACCTGAGCTTTGTTTCGGTGTGGAGTCCTACCTTTTTACTTCAGTTTGTAGACGAGATGCAGCGGTCGGGCGATCGCCTCGTGAAGGACTTGCACCACGGCACCGCTACCCTGTCCGCGCACCCAGCCCGGGCGGCGGCAATCAAAGCCGCTTTTGCCACTGCTCCCCTTGATCTATCCTGCATCTGGCCCCAACTGGATACCATTAGCTGCTGGACGAGTGCCGCCTCTCGGGCTTTTCTGCCCAGGCTCCAATCCCACTGTCCCCGTGTTTGGATTCAGGGCAAAGGGTTGCTGGCAACTGAGGGGGTGGTCACCTTACCCCAGATGGGCTGTTCTGCACCTGTGCTCGCCCTCCGCAGTGGCTTCTATGAGTTTCTCGATGAAGCGCATCGCCCCTACCTCTGTCACCAGCTCCAGGTCGGGCAGGACTACCGCGTGGTGATGACTACCGCATCTGGGCTGTATCGCTATGACCTGGGTGATCGCGTCCGTGTCGTGGGCTGGCACCAGCAAACTCCCTTACTAGAATTTGTGGGCCGGGCGGGGCTAACCAGCGACCTTTGTGGTGAGAAGCTGACGGAAGCCTTTATTGTTAATCAGTTTCGGGCCTTGCAGCTTGAATTTACCGCTGGAGCCTTTATGATGCTGGTCCCATCCTTGGAAAGCCATCCCCACTACGTGCTGGTGGTGGACGGGGCAGAATGTGACGAGGCGATCGCCCCCCTTCTTCTGCATAGGCTCGATCAGCGTCTATCCATCAACCCCCAGTACGCCTATGCTCGGCAGATTAGTCAGATCCACCCTCCCAAACTCTATCGGGTACAGCAACCGCTGGAAAGCTATCTGCGGTCCAGGCTTCAGCAAGGCCAGCGGTTGGGAGATATTAAGCCTCCTGTTCTAAGCACCAGCCCTGAGGCGATGAAGCAGTTCCAGCCGTATCGTTAGCGCTAGTCCCACAGGACTAATGCCCCGGGCGGTGCCCCGGATTTAATGAATAGTTCACAGCGAGCCTCTACCGCTGGGTGCATTTCGACAGGTAGATCATAGTGCGATCGCGCATATTTTGGTGCGATCGCTGAAAATTTTTAACTTTTCGGGGCACTTATGTTAAGTTACTCATAGAACGAGGTGCCAACACCTTGGCTGACAGTATAGATAAGGTTTTCCCCGGAAATCATAATGACAAGGACTACCTCGGCGGTTAGGGCTTTTATCGATACCTACGACGGCAAGCCTTTGGCATGTCGAAATCTGGATGCGGCGCTTGAAGCAGTCTGCTGTAGTGAGCAGTTCAGAAACCTACTGCTTTCACTGATCAGAAATGAAGCCTTCTCCAGGGAGATTGGAGAAGAGTTTGCCTCGGCTGGAGCGATCCAGGGATTGTCGGCTTATCGCAAGTTGCGAAGCTGTCTAAACCTGTCCCTCAGCAGTTTCTTTCATTTACTTGCTGAACTGATTTTTGCTTTTAATGAAGTCGCGGGCGCTGAATGGCTTTCGTTTGCAGACAAAGTTCACTGGTCCGATTTTGGGAAGACTAAGCTCCTCAGTTACCTACTGCGTAGTCAGGACCAAGCCTTCTACCAGAACCTTGCAGCTCAGCTAGTTGAAGCGGATCCTCACACGATCTATCCAACTTCTAGCTATCGCCAAAGTTGGGGGCACGTGGTTAGCACCGCAGACGACCAGGCAATCGAAGCAGTCATGAATTCGGCCACGTTTACCTCTATGCGGGTGTTGGAGAATACCTTAGACCCCCAGCAAACCGTTTTGAGGGACACATACCGACCTTTAGGGCGCTGTGTTTGTTTGGTCGATCAAAACGTGGAGCGCCATTATGGTGAAGAGATTGAGCGCTATTTTCAGCATCACGGCATTCACCTGGAAAAGCTGGTGTACCGCGCTATGGAAGTTGATAAGGGCATCCATACAGTGGAGCGGATGCTGGGAGACTTTAAGCGCCTTGGGGTTGCCCGCAACGAGCCTGTGCTCATCATGGGGGGGGGCGTTTTGACAGATACTGGTGGCCTCGCCTGCGCCCTGTATCACCGCAATACTCCCTATGTCATGCTGTCTACCTCCATTGTTGCCGGTATTGACGCTGGCCCTTCGCCCCGCACCTGCTGCGATGGGTTTGGCTACAAAAACCTCTTTGGGGCATACCATGCGCCCGTCCTTTCCATTACCGATCGCTCCTTCTTCAAGACGCTGCATAAGGGGTGGCTGCGGCACGGCATTGCCGAAATTATCAAAATGGCGATCGTTAAAAATGCCGAACTGTTCGAGTATTTGGAGCAGGCCGGGCAGCAGCTCATCACCACCCGCTTTGGTACGCTGAACTGCAAGCCTGATGATGAGATTAACGTCCTTTCCCAGCGCATTTTGGGAGCAGCCCTGCGGAGCTATGTGGAGGCTGAGTATGACAACCTCTACGAGACCCACCAGTGTCGTCCCCATGCCTACGGCCACACTTGGTCGCCGGGCTTTGAAATCGCGGCGGGGCTGCTGCACGGTCACGCCGTTTCCATTGGTATGGGCTTTGGAGCCCACCTGAGCTGCCAAATGGGCTGGATCAGCGCCAGCGACTTTCACAGAATTCTGCGCCTGCTTAGTGCTTTTGGTCTGAGTCTGTGGCACGACGTTTTACTGAACCAAGAGATTCTGTGGGCGGCGCAGGAAAAGATGGTGCAGAAGCGGGGTGGTAACCTTGTAGCTCCCTTACCCAAGGGTCGGGTCGGCCAGTGCGGCTACCTAAATTCCCTCACCCGTGATGAACTCTATCAGGCGATCGCCCAATACCAAACAGTTTGTGCCGACTATCCCCGACGCGGCTATGGCGTTGAACCCCTCTGTCGAGATGTTGGCCTAGAAGACCCTTCCACCGTTGCCCATCATATCCCGGTTGAGTCGAGCCAGACCTATCGGGAAGATGCAGGGGAAGTGTTATCGGGCGTGTAGAATCAGGCGTATAGATAGGTACAGCTTACGGCTATGGCACAAGAGGAAGCGCTGGATTTCGTCATTCCCCTCTATCGGATCCGCTGGAACACGCGGGCAGTTTTGGAAGGGCTGACGGCTCACTATGCACCACGAGCGATCCATATCGTCACGCCGGCATCAGAGGTGCGATCGCTCAAGCAGCAGACTGCGAACTGGCAAGCTGCCCCGGTCTACCTTCATGGGGAGGAGTCCTTTTTTCAAGCAAGCACTGGCCTCACCAAAGATGTCATTTGCGCTGAGCTTGATCTGGGAGAATCGCTTTACACTCCAGGCTGGTTCTACCAGCAGCTCCTCAAGCTGGGTGCGCCCGAAGGCATCGGTGACCTGGGCGAGTGGTACGTAGTTTGGGACAGCGATTTGCTTCCTGTCGATACCTGGCCGCTCCTGCAACAGGGTCAGCATGGAATACAGCATCCCTTTGCGCTGCTGCAGCACAACCAGTATGGCAATGCCCAAATTGTTTCCACTTGGGGGCAGTGGATTCATTCGGTACTTGGGGTTGAGCCCATAGTTGACCCCCTTGGCACCTTCATTCCCCACCATATGTGGTTTAAGCAAGAGCATCTCGCTTCTTTTAAGCAGCGGCTGCAGCACTACTTTCAATCGGATGACCATTGGCTTCTGCTGATGATGCGCTCTGCCAATGAGTTTGGTACCTTCAGCGAATACTGGTCCTATGTCTCCTGGGTTGCCGCCAAGGCCCCTGATGATCTGGCTTTCCATCCTTATGAGAAATACGGAGCAACTACTGAGCGCTTTTTCGACGATGGCACGGGGCTGTTTTCCGCTGCGCTTAAGCGCTATCAGCCGCAGAGCCCGGCGGCAGTGACGCTGCCGACAGATGAAAGTTTTTCCCCCGCCTATGCAGAGGTCGATGCGTTCATTCGGGCGGAATATGGACCGGATGCGCTGCCGTCTTCCCTGTCGTTTGAGAGTAGTCCCCGGCACCTCAAGAAGGACGAGAAGAACATGCACATCGAAGAGTTTCGATCCCGCTGGAATCCCCGTACTGTGGGGACGGCATCGGTGAGCAATTGACTTATGCCACTTAATAGAATGAAGGAATGGATCAAGTCTACAGCTCTGACAGTAAAGTATGACTTTATTGTCAGAAACCGCCTTAAGCAGCTTCCCATCATCCAGGAAATTGATCGTCTCAGGGAAAGCGATCGCTATCAACATCCTAAGAGTTTGATTCCCTTTGGCAGCAAGGTTTACTCTCAAAGCGATGAAGATGGGATCATTAGAGAAATCTTTAACCGGATTGGCACCACGAGTAAGGCGTTCATCGAGTTCGGCATTGGTAACGGGCTAGAGAACAACACCCTTGCACTACTTTTCGACGGGTGGCAGGGCTTGTGGATTGATGCTTCCTCACAATCTATTAAAAAGATTAGAAAACATTTTTCACCCATCATTGAGAACGGCCAGCTAACCGTGGTTGAGTCGTTTATTACGAAAACAAATATTGATCGATTGATTTCTTCTCAGATTGAGTCTAGCGAAATTGATCTACTGTCGGTAGATATCGACGGCAATGACTATCACGTTCTGAGCGCAATTACTTGCGTTAGCCCCAGGGTGATTGTAGTTGAATACAACGCTAAGTTTACGCCGCCGATTCTGTTTTGCATGGACTACGATGAGACCCATTCCTGGCAAAAAGATGATTGCTTTGGGGCTTCACTCAAGTTTCTTGAAATTAACCTGCGCAGAAAAGGGTATTGCCTTGTTGGCTGTAACCTGTCGGGCGTCAATGCCTTCTTTGTGAGAGAAGATTTGGTTTCAGATCGGTTTCTTGAGCCGCTTACCGCAGAGAATCACTACGAGCCGGCAAGATATTACCTCTCTGGATACTTTGCCGGACATCCTGCGGCCTATGAAACGCTCGTGAAATCTCTGCCAATGCGCGCTGTCGGTTAACACGTAAAATGACGTGATCCCACGATCTTATCGCCCATAGCCGAAAGCTGAAATTCCCATCAGGGTAGGGCTTTCAGCGATTTTTAGCGCTTCAGCTTTCGCAAACGGAGTTAACACATAATCTGTCGTCTTCCTGAAACTTAAAACAAAGTCAGTGTCGCTTATTTTCAGACAGCGGCTCTGCTTACTTAACGGAATCAGTGTTGCTTATTTCCGCACTCTGCATTTTTCTCTTGCCAACTAACTAAATTTCGCAATTGGCACAACTTGGGTGAATGCGATCGCCACCACCACTCCTCATCCAGAACCGTTTGTAGATCTTCTAGCCGCAAGATCAATATTCTGAGATCTCAGAAAACACCATTTCCTTCCAGTTTGACTCTGGAGCTACATCAGCATGGGACAGTAGGTGGACCCTGAAATTTCGTGTTTCAAAGATCTTTAACGAATTTCTTGTCACAAATTGAATTTTCATAACCAGTCCAGATATTATTGAGGTCTCTTCTAAGGAGGCAAAGCTCAAATTAGAGTCTGTTTAAGTCGTCCAGCATGATGCTTTGTCTCCTGGCTATCTTTAAGGAGCGCCCGGCTATTCACTCCGGGCAGCCTCTGTTTTTCAAAGGCGATGAGGCTAGCAGCGCTTTAATCCCCCTCGCCTTGCCAAGGGTGGCCCTAAGCCGTTGCGAATTCCGGCGCAGCGACCCCATCGGTTTTCCACTGCCGCAGTTGCTGCTCAAACGCATCAGCATCAAGGGTGGCTAGGTCGTAAGCGATATGGGCATCAGGGCGCACCAGAATGACGCGACCAGTAGTTGGCCCAAACCGTGTTTCAAAATCGCCGCGATAGTCTACCAGCGTACTGGCCTCAAAGCCGTGCAGTTCGGGGATACCGTTGTTTAGAAGAATGTGGGGCTGCAGTCCTGCATCTCTGTGGTGAATGATCTGCTCGATGGTCTGCCGATGCTCCCGAGCCTGCTCCGGACTGATGAACAGCAGCAGGGAATACCCCGGAAACCGCAGGAGTTTATAGAGTCGCACGATGGACTGGTCAGCTGTTCGGAATGCCATATCGGGGAGGCGCGTTCCCGCTAGCTCACCTGCGCCCGTGTCATATTGGATGCCGAGACCCGAAAGGTTGAGGGCCAGATTTCGCTGGATGGGAGGGAGCGGAATCAGGACGCGAAACAGTGCCTCTCGCAGGCGTCGGAGTAGGGGGTGGCGAATTAGCAGACTCCGCAGCAAAAAGTCGCTAACGCGCAAGACCCGTTTACCAATGGCATGGCGTTCCTGCTGGTAGGTGTCCAGCACGGCCTCCGGCATGACTTTCTGGATGGCCAGAGCCAGCTTCCAGCCAAGGTTATATGCGTCTTGAACGCCCGTATTGAGGCCCTGTCCCCCCGCCGGACTGTGGGTATGGGTGGCATCGCCGCCCAGGAAGACGCGCCCCACTCGGTACTGAGACGCTAAGCGTAGTGACGATCCCCAGCGGGTCAGCCATTTGGGATCGGTAAGCTCGACGGGCTTTTCCAGAATGGCGCTAATGGACTCTTGCAGTTCGTCCAGGGAGAGATCCTTTTTCTGGCGATCGCCCTGATACTTGCTGTCAATGGTGACAATGCGATGGGAGCCATCATCGAAAGGGACGATGAACGCTAATCCGCGCTCGTTAGAATGCTGCTCGGTGCCACCTTCGGCCTGATGGCCGTGGAGCTGCACATCGCCCAGGAAAGCCGTCCAGTTATAGGACGATCCCTCGAAGGGTAAGTCAAGGGTTTTGCGCACAGTGCTGCGGGCTCCGTC
The DNA here is from genome assembly GCA_050331615.1 of Elainellaceae cyanobacterium. Lineage (GTDB taxonomy): Bacteria > Cyanobacteriota > Cyanobacteriia > CAKZMO01 > CAKZMO01 > JAYKGU01. Next base: position 4,927 of record JBHJGR010000285.1, on the reverse strand, counting down.
TGCCCCCACCAAGTACTGGGTCTGTATTGCAAAGGTGCCGCCTTCAGCACAGTCCACCGTAGCCCGTACCCATTCCTCAGCTTCTGCAAAGTCAGTTAGTGTGCGACCCCGCTCCACGTGGACGCCAAGCTCATTGAGCCGACGTTCTAAAATGGCTTCGGTTTCGGCTTGGGGCAAAATCAAGATGAAGGGAAAGCGGGTATCCAGCCCGTACATGTTGGCCCGCAGGGGTGCCTCTGCATCCGCACGAACAAAGCGAAACTCGCCTCTGCTCAAAGCTAGATGCTGTTGGCGGAGAGCCAGCCATCGGCGGGTCAGCCAGAGGCAGGACTGGGAATCGGCCTCAGCCTGGTCTACCGCCAGGGGGCGGTGGCGCTCGTCCAGGAGTAGCCAGGTGAGGGTAAATCTAAGAACTCGAACTTTGACGGCCCATTCAAACTACGAAACTATCGGCACCAATGCTATTGGCATCAACCCCTCTGAGAACCACGAGGTTCGTGAAGTCCGTTCCCTCTTCGTTGCCGTTTTGGTCGATTTGCACCTTGGTTCGGCGGCTGGAACCCCTGATGCGAACGTAGTCTCCAAATGGGTCATCTGAGTCAAAGAGGGGGCCTCTGAACACCCTTCGCAGATCAACGATATCGCTGCCCACTTCAAAGTCGAGCACTCTGTCTGGGCGATCGCGCAGGTCACCCCGCTTAAAGACAAATGTATCATCACCTGCACCGCCACGGTGGCGATCGACGCCGCGTCCGCCGATCAGGGTGTCGTCTCCGTCTACACCGATGAGGCGATCGTTACCCCCGCGGCCTACCAACCGATCATCCCCCAAACCGCCGGTCAATCGATCATTGTCGCTCGTCCCCCTAATTCTTTGGGCTTGGAATAGGTTGCCCACGTTCAGGAGTTGAGTCTCGCCACTATTGTCGTTAACCCCGTCGTTGTCATTAATGACCCAAACACCATTTTCGTCTACGGCAAGACCTTCAAGCTTTTCGGGCATCAAGCCACCCGCTGCCAGAAAATCAGGGGTCAGGTCCCGGATAAAGGTCTTCTCCAGGGTGTCGCCATTTTGCAACGTTGGCGAAAGCTCAATGGTGTAGAGCCGCTTGACGGCAGCATCGGGGCCACCCTGATTATCTCGCTCTAGCACCAGGAACCGACCGTTACCCAGGGGAGCAATATCCGAAAGACCAACCCAGCCGCCATTCTGGGACTCAACCTCATCCAGGGGATAGAAGTAGTCTCCAACCCATTCGGAGGTGTTGGTGTCATATACGAGCACACGGGGATTGGGGTCATCTCCCCAGGCTCGCTGGAGCACAGCTACCAGTAATCCGTTATCGTAGGCAACCCCCTCAAGGCCAAAGCGAACCTGGATACTGTTTAGCTCATCGGGAAGGGTGACCACTTCGGCGATCGCGCCATCTGCTGCACTAACCTTAAACAAGAAGTTGAGGCTTTCAATGGGCCGATCTGGATCACCGACGGTTCCTGCACCCTCAGACGCAATCCAGAGGAAGCCGTCTTCGGTAGCGGCAATCCCTTCTGGGTCGATGTTGACAGTGTTGTCATCGTTGATCAGCGCCTCCAGATCTTCTGCTGTGAAATCACCGAAGGGAGACACGGCAGCAAAAACGTCATTGGTATCTTTAATAGTGGTAGCGCTGGTCAGGGTTGCGGGGGTTGTGGAAGTATCGATGGTGAAGAAACGGTTCGAGTTGTAGAAGCTGTCTTCAACGGCATAAAGAATGCTTCCAGGGCCAGCCGAGAGACCCGACATGGCACCCCAGGGAATCGGCAGACCATTATCTCCATCGACAGACTGAAGCGTGGGATAGGCAACCGCATCGTCAGAAAAGTTGTAGATGTTGATGACAGAGCGAATCACATCGTCACGGGCATCCACTTCTGAAGCTACCACCAGCAAATCTCGATCGGGAATAGCCGTGCCGCCCTCAGGCCCGACGCCCGCCGGAAGTACTTGCTGAAATACGGGCTGGGTGGGGTCGGAAACGTCGTAAACGAAGACGAGGTTAGAACGCTCAGAATTGACAAAGAGATAGTCGGTGCCGTCGTAGGAGGCAAATTCAATGTTTTCGGGTTCATTCCCTTTGTTCTCAGACCGGGCTTCAGGGTAGTGACCCAACCGGGCCGCAATTTGATCTAGCTCGCTGCCAGAGGTAAATACGACGTTGCCATCGAGATCAAAAATGGTGAAGCCACGGCTACCGCCATCCAGATCTCCCTCGTCGGCGGTGGCAATAAAATCGGTGCCAATGAAGGCGATTCCGTCGGGTTCACGGGGAACATCAGTCAGTGTAGAGGTCTGATTGATGATGTCGTCTTCTACGGTGTCAACGTTCGTGAGATCGACCGTTCCAGCAGAAAAGCTGTTGATCACAGTCCCCGTGGCCAGGTCAATCAGAACAATGGCGTTGTTTTCCTGGAGGGTTACAGCAGCGATGTTGTCACTGCTGATGTCCACAAATTCCGGTTCTGGATCTTCTGGAACGGTCACACCGTCAAGGCCCGTCAGATCAACCTGAGTCGTTGTCCAATCAGCCGGGCTGTCGCTGGAGGTATCGGCAATCACAATGAAGCCAGGGGGCAGTTGAGGAATGCCGCCGTCTCCAAGGTCTTCGTCTCGCTCATTCTCAATGGCAATAACCGCATAGTTGCCGTCGGGGCTGACGGCGATCGAATCAGGCTGTCCACCGATGCCTAGAGACTGAACAATGGACTGGTTGGCGATGTCGATCACCCGGAGCTGACCTGAGGGATTGATGAAGTCTTCGCTTGTGTTAACGGCAACGAGGGCGTAGATATCATCTAATACCGCAACACTGGTGGGTTCTCCGTCAACGTCAAGAACCCCCAGCCCAAAGGGTGCAGCGGGATCGGTAATATCGACAAATCCAACTTGTCCCTGCGGAGAGTCGGAGTATATGAGGGTGTTGCCGTCTGTGCTGGCTGCAACAATTTCAGCAGCAGTCTCCAGGTCGGTATTGCTGTTGGGGTCAATCTGACTCGCAACGATAAAGGATGCAATGCGGTTGAACTGTGACATTTTGTAATGTGGTAAGGGTTAACGTCAATCACTCAGGGAAGGAGAAAGTGGGCAGGGTTTTACTCTGGTCAGAGTCTTGAGCAGCTTAATTTCCGTCAACCCCAGGGCTTGCTCTAAAGCTCTCTGAAAGTCTCGATTTTCCCTGCGTAAGACAAAAAACAAGTTTCAGGACAGACCCTAGACCATTGGGGGTTGAAAACAGCAGTCGCCCTTATACCTCCCTAGAAAGATTACTCCAACGTATACCCTTCCATAGATAGATTAAGTTGAGGTTTGCCACGGCTTATGGTTAGGCTATTAAACGGTTAAGGCTCTGGAGTTACGTACTCAGCCGCGTTGTTGTGCAACGGCACCTGCGGATGCGCCAAGACGCACAACAACTCAGCTTTGTGACGAGAGAAGCTCGGCCAAATAACGCTGCCAATCCTCTGCTTGCTCGGTCAACACCCTTTCGCTAAAGTGCAAGCACTCCCAGTACTTGGCGGCTAACTCCTGCACCCGCTGTTGCCAGTACTCCACACATGGGCAGGAACTGGGGGCAGATTGGCAGCAGACTCGTTTCGGGTACTCATATCTCTGTTAGACCAAATTTTGCCGGTTTTGGCAACCCCACTACTTGGTTTTATCAGCGCTTATTGAGCTGTTGCCTCCCGGCATGTCGGGAACTGCTGAAATCATTATTCGCCAAAAAACTATTCTGTCGTTTTTGATTGAACCGCTCATTGCTCGTTGGGATAGCGCCTTCTTCGTCTGTTAACAAAACTTGATTTTCTCTCCTGGCTTTATGCATAAAAATCCCGTACTCAACCCCTACATAGTTGTAGACGAGATGAGCAGAGGAGCCCCAAATTATGGTGTTGCGTTATCGCGGTGTCTTTTATAGCTACAGCCCTCCGAAGCTAGAAACCTCAGAGGGTGTACGGGTTGGATGCTATCGGGGAGCGGTATGGCGATCGCCCATTATCCAATCGAGCAATTGCCCACAGCCATTTCGGATTCTCCGCTATCGCGGAGTTTTCTACGCGACTGGCACCATTAAAGTAAAGGAAAGTTTCAGCGAAGTTGAATAAGCTGCTCTCTTCATGCCCCTCAGGAGGATTTCACCGATGAATACGCGATCGCATCTGCCTTTATCAAGCTTATTAAGAATCAACTGGCCTAAGATCTATCGATGGCTAGTAATAGTTATCTTTGTGTTGTGCCTTCGTATCGGGTCACTTTTGTTGTTACAAGATCAATCTGTAGCAGCAGCCCAAACACAACCAAATCTGATGCAACAAGCAGAAACAGATCAGTTGGCAGAACAATGTTACCATTTTTTTGAACAGGCTAATTATCAGCAGATGCTTGAAACCTGTTCATATGCAGTGGATGCAGTAAGGTCAAAAGGCAGGCGAAAAGATGAAGCTCATATGATTAATCTGCTAGGCATCGCGCATAATGAGAAAGGGCAATACCAACGCTCAATATATTACTTTATTCAGTCACTACAAATGGCCGAGGAATTTAAGGATCAAGTTCTCCAAGCCTGGATACTAAATAATCTAGGGGTAGGTATTCAGCACTAGGGGTTGACAAGAGCCGCAGTAGGAGTAAGGTGAAGCAATGACCCACATCCCTCGCCCGGAACGCAGCATGCTAGAGCAGACCCCGCACTCTGTGCTGGTGGAGATGGTTCTGCAACAGCAGCAGGTGATTGAGGGGTTTACCCAGGAGGTTGAGCGGCTGAAGGCCATCGTCGAGCGCGATAGCCGCACATCATCGAAGCCCCCCTCCAGTGACCTGCTGCGGCGCTCTGAGCAGCCCAAAAAGGAGGAAACGGCGGCAGAGGGCGAGTCTCAGGGGGATGTCAGTCCA
>JBHJGR010000284.1:0-57717 GCA_050331615.1 Elainellaceae cyanobacterium | reverse complement strand
ATTATGTAGAATTGCGTTTAAAATCTATGTTTACAAAACCGGGGGCGGGCCCGGGGGGGCCGCTCCCCCGGTTTTCTAACATAAATTCAATTGTGCCGACCTACTTACCTGTCCAGCACCCGTCTCGCACAAGTACTCCGTTTAGTAGCCTGATCCGCTCGGGAGCCATCAGGTACACCCAGGCGTCACCCAGGGGTTGGCGGTTCAGATCGAAGACGGGCATCCGTCGCCGTATGTACTCGTTTTCTTGAAGAGGACGGCCTGGCTCGTAGTCTTCCAGGTCGTCCAAGTAGCGAAGGAATGTGCGATCGCCAAAGCAGAGTAAGCATCCCCTCACTTCTCCGCTGCCCTCAACCATAGCCGGATAGCCCAGCGGCAGATCGTAAAGGGTTCCCTGGGCGATCGCTTCCTGCTGGTGGATAACTTTTCTCGCGCAGTAGTGGGCATAATTGCACTCACCCGGTTTCAGAGTGCCGTAAACAAAGACGCGCAGCAGGTCTAAGTCAGGGGAAAGTGGGGCCATCGGCAATTTACCTAAGCGTTGGCGCAGGGACGTGGCATCGTCACCTCCCTACCGCGTTAGGATATCCCAATTCTCACGGGGTGTGCGCCTCGGCGGGGCGCACACCCATTACAAAATGTATAGCGTTATACCGTTTTCTATGAAGCTGCGCACAACAAGGGGCTTAAGCCCCTTGTCTGCCCGGACTTTTCCTATGCGTCTTTATGCAAAATTGGTACTAGGCTTTCGCGTTAGCATGCTCAGGCGGTGCGGCCCCCCCGCGGGGAGGTCCATACTCAAACCTCAGCCCATGGGGCCATATGGATGGCGATGAGGAAAAGGGAAAGGACCATCCTTAGAAAAACGCTATGCAACTCATCTCAACCAAGGCAGTCAATCTCTGCCATCAGTTGGCTAAGGCGTCCTTCCCCCACAAACCTAGATCGGTAGATTGGCTTGAATCGGGTGAAACCCCGTCTCTCCCCCTCTGGTCGGTTTCGTTTGGCTCAATGCCAACCTACAGCTGCAGTTCGAACCGGGTGCCGTCAAGCGGTTCGATATAGCTCCGCGTGTACTTCATATACACAGTACCTCCCTTAGATAGACCCAAACATGGACGAGGCTACCCCTGATCCTGTTAACGAATAGTTAAGCGGTGTTTAAATGCACCTATGTCGAGGTGATGGAAGGGGATGCAATTCCAATCGCACCCCCGACTGGAACTTTAAGGTACTTTTACGTTGCTGTTGGTTAGCTGAGTGTGAGGGGAAGAGCGATCGCAATACCTTAAAAAAGTATTGGCCTTTATCATCGATTTAACTCTATCGAGATTGACTCTTCCATGTAACCAAGTCTATCGCTGAAACCCTGAAAATGATCAGCAGATTCGACGAATTCGAAATGAATTATTAAATCTGGGATATAAGTAAAACTTTTCAGTCGGCCTTTGCAGTATATTAACGGCTGATTTTGGTGCTTATGTGGCAATGTTTTTCGGCCTCCTGCCGACTGCTGCCGACCGAATCGTCGACCATCATAATGACTGATCCTACTGATCCCAGTCCATTGCGATCGCTCACCCATCTGGAAGCGCTACTTCTAGACTGGTCATGAATGTCCTAACGCGAAGGCGTAATGCCATACTGAGTTTTATCTTTGACGAGTTATGGGGCAGTGGTTGCCAGCAGAAGCACTGTGTTAGCCTTTATATAGACTTGTCTGTATAATATGCTGTGCGCTTCATCAGTTTAAAAGCTGCTTATGCCTCGCTCGAAATCATCCCGCTCCTCTGCCCGCGATCGCATCCTGGCCACCGCTGCCGACCTCTTTTATCAGGAGGGGGTACAGAACGTAGGCGTCGATCGCATTATCGCCGAGTCTGGTGTCGCCAAGATGTCTTTATATAACCACTTCAAATCTAAGGACGCCCTAATTGCGGCTTGGCTCCAGCAGCGGGATGAGCACTGGCGCAGGTGGTTTCAGTCAACGGTGGAGCGGCTGGCGGAGAATCCGGGCGATCGCCTGCTGGCGGTATTCGACGCCTTGAAAGAATGGTTTGAACAGACCGACTTTCGAGGCTGTGCCTTCATCAACTCCACCGTCGAGCTGGTAAATTGCGACCATCCTGGCTGCCAAATTGCAATGGAACACCAGCAGGCCGTGTCTGACTATATTCTCAGCCTGGTGAAGGCAGCCGACCTGCCTGAGTCGGAATCCATCGCCCAGCAGCTAGTGATTCTAATCGAGGGGGCGATCGTCGTTGCCATGATGCGGCGGTGTTCGGAATCCGCTGCCCAAGCAAAACAGGCTGCAGCGGTACTGATTGAGCAGGCTAAAAGTGGCTGAGGTAGTGGTCGGCTAACTTAGGGTGCCAGGCGCGGACGAATGCCGTGTTGACGGTATCGCCAATAGTCCTGCAGGATGCGATCGTGGTCAAAGCACAGCTTTTGAGGACAGCGCCACATTTCAAAAATAGCTAAATTCTTGGCATCGTCGCTGGCGGCGGGTTCGCCGGTTGCAGTTGCTAAGAAGACAACGGATAGGGTGTGCTGACGCGGATCACGGGACGGATTGGAGTAGACCAGCATCTGCTCTAGCAGCGTTACCTCTAACCCAGTTTCTTCCAGAGCCTCCCGCCGGGCAGCCGTTTCCACTGACTCGCCGTAATCGACGAAACCGCCTGGCAATGCCCAACCGTAGGGCGGATTTTTCCGCTCGATTAGCACGATGGGCTGATGGGGGCGATCGATGAGTTCAATGATCAGATCAACGGTAGGGGCGGGGTTTCGATGGTTCACGATACTAGCACTGGGTCCTATGCCTGGCTGGAGAGGATTTCTGCCAGCTGAGAGCTGTAATTGTGCGTACGTTGTGCGCCCATATCTTAGGTGCGACTCTACTCTAGCGCGAAGTTCTTGGCGGTGGAGAAGGCGATCGCCACTTTTTACAGCTAGGTGAAATTGCATCCCGACACGGTTTTTCTCAACAAAGAGATAATGCCGGGCCGACGAATCCCCAAATCTGGCTCTGGTTAACCGGTTGTCATAGATGAACGAGTATCACATCCATGAAGACCCCGAAACGGCCAAGCTCATTCCCCACTACTGCCGTAACTGGAGAATAACCCTCTGATAGAACAACACACTCACCACGTCGTCATCAGCCGAATCTCGGATATCGAGATCGCCAAGCAGTGCTAAATGGCCCTGTTTATGCGATTTAATCCCTGGAAATCTTTACCAATATTTCACGTCGAGTTTTAAGTAGTTCTACAAAATGGGGGTTATTTTTGAAATTGAAATTATATGTCCCTGACGGAGCTGGCATACAGATATAGCGATATAGCTTGGAATTAGAATTGCTAATCTGATTTTCAACGCTTGTACTTCTATACATAGGATTCAGGGACTAGTAACACAGAGCAATTTTTTGAAATACGGCTAATCAAGCATGAATCAATACCTTCGTAAGTTTCTATACATTCTCTATGAGCGGAAAAGGCAACTTCCTTTACTGCTCTTATTTATTCTGTCAACCTCTGTGCTAGAAGCCGTTGGTATTGGCTTAATTGGTCCTTTTATTGCTCTCGCGAGTAGCCCAAGTGTCATCAATAGGAATGCTGGGTTGAATTGGATTTATGAAACTTTTAATTTCAACTCAACAAACCAGTTTATTGTTGCGGCTGCGATCGCCATTCTAGTTATTTTTTATATCAAGTCTTTCATGACCTTTAAGGTTCGTGAATACATATTCTTATTTGGTCTTTCTCATCAAGGGGAATTGCGCTCAAGATTGCTCAATTCCTACCTTAGATTGCCCTATGAGTTTCACCTGAAGAACAACACCGCATTTCTAATTCAGAATATTGTCAATGAAACGGAGATTTTCTGCAACAGCACGTTGCTGGAGATGCTCAACTCCACGGTGAGTCTGGTAATGATGACAGCTTTTATTGTGCTGCTGCTAATAACAGATGCCATCTCAACGCTCATCATTTCTTTAATACTGCTCTTCGCGTTTGCTCTCGTCGTTCAGTTTCGAAAGCGGATCTCGCGTTGGGGGAAAACCGCTTCTTCTACGAAAGCGGAAATGATCCGAATTATCAATCATAGTCTGGGTGGCTTGAAGGAAACCCGAGTGATCGGATGTGAACCTTTCTTTGAGCAGCAGTTGAAGGAGCAGGCGCGGCACTATGCAGAATCCTGTAGTTCATTAATGAGCTTCGGGATGATGCCCCGCATTGTGATTGAGGCGTTGATCATTACTTTTGTGCTGGGTCTCACCTCAATTTCATTGCTGCTGGGTCGAGATACTGATAACCTGATTGCCACACTGGGTGTGTTTGGTGTGGTTGCAATTCGGCTTATGCCTGTCGCGGCTCAACTGACATCTGGCATGACCAAGCTCCGAAGCTCCTCCTATGTAGTGGACAAACTTTATTTTGATTTGAAGCAGATTGAGCAACTCACTGGCAAATCCCTTCCAGCAGCTCAACTGAATGGGCACGCGATCGCTCCAAACAGCTCAGGTTCATTGACTTTCAATCGGCAAATTGATCTGCAAGATGTGGTCTTCCAATACGAAGGGGCTAAGGAGCCTGCCCTGCGCCGAGTCAATCTAGCTCTGCGTAAGGGTGAGTCGATCGCCCTCATCGGTAAGTCGGGGGCTGGGAAGACGACCCTAGTTGACCTGATCCTGGGACTTTTGCAACCTCAGTCCGGCGATATTAAAGTTGATGGTCAATCTGTTTATGGGGATTTGCGGAGCTGGCAAAACATGATTGGCTACATTCCCCAATCCATCTTCTTGATTGATGACACGCTTGAGCGCAACGTGGCTTTTGGAGTCCTAGATGAGCAGATTGATTACGCTCGACTTTATGAATCTCTTGAAGCAGCTCAACTCTCTGAACTCGTAAAGAACTTACCTGACGGTTTGAAGACTCGCATTGGAGAACGCGGAGTCTGTTTATCGGGTGGCCAGCGTCAGCGGATTGGCATTGCGCGTGCGCTTTATCATGAACGTGAGTTGCTAGTGCTGGATGAGGCAACTTCAGCTCTGGACAACGAAACAGAGCAACTTGTTACAGAAGCCATTCAGTCTCTGAATGGAAGCAAGACCATGATCATCATTGCTCACCGACTCACAACCGTTGAACACTGCGATCGCATTTACGTGATGGAAAAGGGGCAGGTTGTGAAATCAGGAACTTACGAAGAAGTTGTTTTGAATCGTAGTTACACTCCATCGATGTAATCTTCCCCCTGCGAGTCTAATACTCTCAGGTATGCTGCCGCTTTATGTTTGTTTTTTTGTTGGTTGATTAAGTTCCTACGTTTCTTTACTTCCAATTTCAAGATGAAAGCGTATTCCAAGTACAATCAGATCGTCATTTGCGCAACTCTGATCGGAGTCCTCGGTATAGGGTTATTCAATCTGATAATTGATCCTTTTGGGATTCTTGGTAGTCCCGCGATCGCAGGCTTGAATCAGGAGAAGCCAAAGGAAGCAAGCCACGTTCGCTTGTTTAAAGCAGTTGATGTGGTTCGGATCAAGCCCAAAGCAGTATTTATAGGAACTTCTGGAGTTGAGTACGGACTCAATCCTGATCATCCATCTCTGGCAAACTATCAACCCGTTTACAATTTGGGGCTGCCCGATTCTAATGCCTATGAGCAGCTTAGATATCTGGAACACGCAATCGCCAATCAACCTGATTTAGAGGTGGTTGTATTGGGGTTGGATTTTGTTTCGTATAATCACAAGAACGTTACTGAAGTGGATTTTTACGAAGATAGGTTGGGACAAGATCATGTGGTAGTTAGTGATCTTCTAAAAGTAATACTTTCCATAGATGCACTGGAAGCCAGTATTGAAACAGTTACCGAAAACACAGATGAGGGCACTGGATTTCCCTACTACTCTAACGGGACGAGGAATGAGGAGTATTTTAACTCTAATAAACCGACGATTGATATTTTTCAGGAATATCTCAAAACATACTTACATCGGTCAGAGTTATACGGGCAGTTCTCTCTTTCACCAGAGATGCTAGATAGTTTGAAAGCAATTGTTGATTTATGCGAAAAGCACGATATCGAACTCAAAGTATTTATTTCACCTTTTCATGCAAGTCACCTGGAAGCAATTCAAGCTGCAAATCTCTGGTCTGTTTTTGAAGATTGGAAGCGGCAGGTTGCTGAAATTATCCCTATTTGGGATTTTTCGGTTTACAACTTTGTTACAGCGGAAACAATTTCTGATGACATGCATTACTTCCGGGACGGTGCTCACTACCGGGAAGAGGTGGGGAATTTAATTCTTAACTGTATTCTACAATCCCAGGGCGAGGAGATTTGTTCTCCGCAACCTCAAGGGCAAAATATTCCCGAAGCATTTGGAGTTTGGGTAACTCCCGACAATATCGCTACTCATCTGGAGCAAATTCGTAGCGATCGTGAACGTTGGGTAGCACAAAATCCTGCAATAGTAGAGATGGTTCAGGAATTGAAGGCTGATTAGTTAAAGCTTTACCCGACAAAGCAGGAAAAAATCCCACACGTGTTGTGTACAGTATCTTATACTAAACACGACGCGATTTGCTTTTTTTGATTGCTCGACAAAACCTAAATTCTAAGAGGAATCGGCTTCAGTGAAACTTTACATAATTATATTATTTCTTTAAAGCCTGCCGAAATATGCTTGCTTGTATTGTGTCTGAATCGTAACCTGAGTCAATAAGTTCGGTAAAGTTTTCAGTTAGGCCAGCAAACCTACTCTGGAGAGCAGTTCTCCTTAAGACAATGAGAGAATTTCTACACTGGCTACCTAAGCACTCTGATTTTCGAGAGGCAATTGCAATTTGTAAGCAGATTAGCGAATCCAAGGAGCAGATTCGTTGCTTACGTGAAATCGCGAAGCATAACCTTGATTTCACACAAACTTCACGAGTTGATCGTCGCCTCCAGGAAGTTCTGGCTGCCCATCCTGGTGAGGCAAGTGGCTTACAGACGATTCGGCTTGCAGTGTTGGCATCCTCTACAATCGAGCATCTGCTTCCTGCAATTCGGGTCGCTGCGCTGCGTCGAGGCTTGATTGCAGAATGCTATGTTGCGCCCTACGGTCAGTACCGTCAAGAAGTTTTGAACCCTGCCTCTGGTCTGTACGAATTCCAACCCGATGTTGTACTCCTGGCACTCAATGGCAATGATGTTGGGGTGAAGCTACCCTGGGCTTCTCCCGTTCAAGATGTCAAAGCTGCTGTAGAGCAGCGGGTCGATGAATGGGTGCATCTCTGGGAAACAATCAATACTCAGTTGAAGGCGATCGCCATCCAGCAGATGATGGTCATTCCGCCTGAGCACTTGTTTGGGCATTACGATGCAGTGCTACCTGCTTCACCGGCAAGCATTCTAAATCAGGTAAATGAGGTTTTACGCTCAAGAGCTTCTGAACACAAGGTGTTGCTGCTTAACACAGATGAGATTGCAGCCTATATCGGTAAGCATCTCTGGTGTGACGCTGCCCTCTGGCACCACGCAAAACAAGACATCTCTCCAGTTTATTCGCCCCTCTATGGGGATCACTTGGCGCGGATGCTAGCTGCCGTTCGGGGACTATCCTACAAGTGCCTGGTACTCGATCTAGACAACACTGTGTGGGGTGGAGTGATTGGCGACGATGGGCTGTCGGGAATCCTTCTAGGGCAAGGCAACGCTGTTGGTGAAGCCTTTTACGCCTTTCAGGCTTACGCAAAAGCGTTGAAGGAGCGAGGCATTATCCTGGCAGTTTGCTCCAAGAATGAAGAAGCGAATGCTCTGGAGCCGTTTGAAAAGCACCCAGAGATGATCTTGCGTCAAGATGACATTGCTGTATTTGTCGCCAACTGGGAAGATAAGGCGACTAATCTTAAGCGGATTGCAACCACTCTGAACATTGGTTTGGATTCTCTGGTTTTCTTTGACGACAATCCGGTTGAGCGAGCAGTGGTACGCCAGTTTGCTCCCGCTGTTGCAGTACCCGAAGTGCCGGAAGATCCAGCGCTCTACGTCCGTTGTTTGTCTGACGCTGGATACTTTGAGGCGGTTTCCTTCTCCGGCGATGACATGAAGCGGGCAGAACAATATCTGGCGAACAGTCGCAGAAATGAACTGAAGGAAAAGGCGCATAGTCTGGAGGGCTTTTTGGAAAGCCTCCACATGGAGATGAGCGTTGCCTCAGTCGATTCTGTTTCCCTGCCTCGTGCTACTCAGTTGATTAACAAGAGTAATCAATTCAACCTGACGACTCATCGTTATACCGAAGCGCAGGTCAAGCAGATGAGTGAAGACCCTGATGTTCTGTGTCTTCAAGTTCGTCTGAAAGATGACTTTGGGGATAACGGTTTGATCAGTGTGGCGATCGCCAAGCCCATTATCTTTGAATCTGAGAAGGCGCTGCATATAGATACTTGGTTAATGAGTTGCCGGGTATTGGGACGACAGGTCGAGCAGGAAGTTCTCAATGTGCTGGTCAATCAGGCACGCTACCGGAGGTATCGCGTATTGTATGGAGAATATATTCAGACAGCTAAAAATGGCATGGTGAAGGACCACTATGCAAAACTTGGCTTTGAGTTGATCCACGAGAAGCAGGAAGACGGGGAGGCGTTCCGAAGTCTGTGGAAGCTTGATCTGGATCAATTCAAAGGGTTTAACACTTTCATCAAAACAACCGTTTCAGTATAGGAGATATCCGATGAACCGCGAAGAAATTTACGAGCAACTCAATACGATCTTTCAGGATGTATTCGATGATGACGACATCACGGTGGAAGACAATACTTCTGCGAAAGATGTCAGTGGCTGGGACTCAATGGCTCATATCAATTTAGTATTGGGAGTTGAGCAGGAATTCGGTATCAAGTTCAAAACGTCTGAGGTCGCTCAGCTTAGTAATGTTGGTGAATTCGTTGACTTGATTCAAACTAAGCTAACTAAGCTAACCGTTTAGCGTTGGAGGAGGCGGGGTACTCAAAATCTTCTTGCGACAGTTCTTTCTACAACTTAAATTGTGCTCCGCCCTCTCAGGTACTAAATTGCTCGCTGCCCTTTACCATACCGGAAGTAAGTTCAATTAACCTCAGGGTCGCGAACGTGATAGGAAACGCAGACTAACTAACTTTTGGAAGATTTAGTAAAGCCGCATTTCTGACAGTAGAAGTCTGATTTTGATTTATCTGTAATCCGAGGGTCTGCCTGAGTCTGAGACAGGATTGCAGATTTTTTTAGAGTTTGCTTTCGAAGCTGCTCTTTGCCCATTTTCAAAGTAACATTTCAGATTCTATTTATCTGTGATTCTAGAGAAGTTTGCAGTTATACTCCAACCCCTCATCCTAAAATGCTTTTCAACTCATACGAATTCATATTACTTTTCCTCCCGATTACGCTGCTGGGATTTTATTTAACCAGCCGTCTGGGAAGTCGGCGATCGCCAATCTTCTGGCTCATTACGGTTTCTTTTTTCTTCTACGGTTGGTGGAATCCGCCCTATTTGCTGCTGCTGTTTCTCTCAATTGGGGTGAACTACGCTCTAGGGCAGGTACTCAATCAGGCGCATCTTACTGAGAACGAAAACCGGGGAAAATTCCTATTGGTATTGGGTGTCGTATTTAATTTAGGGCTAATTGGCTACTATAAATATTTCAACTTCTTTATTGATAACGTCAACGCCCTTGTCGGAACATCGTTTAGTATAGCCCAGATTATTTTACCGCTAGGCATTTCATTTTATACATTTCAGCAAATCTCTTACTTGATGGACAGCATGGAAGGGGAAACCCGGCATTATCGATTCCTTGATTATTGCCTTTTCGTGACCTTCTTCCCCCAACTGATCGCCGGTCCCATTGTTAATCATGACGAGATGATGCCCCAGTTTTCAAAGCAATCGAAATTTGGGTTGAATCAAGATGATGTAGCGGTCGGTCTATCGATTTTCTCGATAGGGCTGTTTAAGAAGGTAATCCTGGCTGACCAGATTGCCCTTTACTCCACTCCTGTTTTCAATGCTGCCAGTCAGGGCGTGCCGCTGAGCATGCCAGAAGCCTGGATGGGAGCGCTGGCGTATACGATGCAGATTTACTTCGACTTCTCCGGTTATTCGGATATGGCGATTGGTGCAGCTCGATTATTTGGCATCAAGCTCCCGCTTAACTTTAATTCCCCCTATAAAGCAATCAATATTATTGACTTTTGGGGACGCTGGCACATGACTCTGACCCGCTTTTTAACCCGCTACCTCTATAACCCGATCGCCCTAAACTTCTCCCGCCGTCGTATGAGACAGGGTAAGAGTCTAATCAAGCGTGGAGTTGGCAGTTTCGGAGCCTTCATCGAGCTGATCGCTACTCCAACGATTATTACAATGTTTCTTGCTGGTCTCTGGCATGGCGCTGGTTGGCAATACATTGCATTTGGTTTTTTGCATGGATTTTATCTTACTGTCAACCACGGCTGGCATATGATCTTAAAGTCTAGAGGCTACAACTTAAAGAAAGTGAATTGGTTGGGGCAACGGATTGGACAGGGAATTACTTTCCTAGCCGTTGTTGTTGCCATGATCTTTTTCCGGGCACCCAGTGTTGACAATGCCATGACGGTCATTGCATCTATGCTGGGTACCAATGGGTTCGCCCTGACAGATGGAGCCATTTTCCCGAACCAGCTCTTCCCGGATAACAAGGCTGGTGTATTGGGATTGGCAGTATTGATGGTGATTGTTTTCTACTTTCCCAATACTCAACAGTGGATGGCACGATTTGAACCAGGTCTGAACTTCAACCCCGTCCATGAACTGCAACATCATCCCCGCTGGTTGACAATCGTGTGGAAAAATTCTGAGTGGCGTCCTACTGTGCTGTGGGCAGGGTTGACTAGTGCGATCGCCGTTATTGCATTTCTCGGTCTTAGCCAAGTTAGCGAATTTATTTACTTCCAGTTCTAAGATTTTCTTCGAGGTTTGATTTTTTAATAGCGATCGCTATTAAAAAATCAAACCCTGAAAGAACTCTAGACGCAACTCAGGTTGTTTGTCAAAAGCCCCTGTCAAGGTCTCGCTTCTACCGTTTCTTCCAGAGAGTTTAGTCTTCAAGGAAGTAGAAATCCCTGTCGTATTTTCCCCAAAGATGTGATATGTCTCAGTACAGTAAGTTCATCAAAGCTTTCTGCAGTTGTGCCGCAGTCTACCTTCTCAGTATATTTACGACTAATCTCTTAGTAGATCCCTACGGTATCCGTAAAGGGGGCGGACGAGTTAACAATGATCGACTCGTCAAAGCTTATAAAGTTCTTCAGGCTGAACCCAAGACTGTTCTGATTGGTGCATCTGGTGTTGCCAGAGGACTGGATCCTGATTATGTTTCTGCAATATCCTTATCCTACGCTCCGGTCTATAACCTCTCGATCCTAGCTGCCAATGCCTACGAATTAAAACGGTTTTTTCAGTACACAAATCGACATGTAGAAGATCTCGAGCGGGTTATCGTCGAGCTGAATTTCTTTGCGTTCAATCAAAATAATACTGTGGAAACTGGTTTCTCAAGCGAAAGATTAGATTTGCCTCATCCAATTCTAAATGATCTTTTTGGATTGTACTTGTCCCTAGATTCTCTCAATCTGATTCTCAATCCTGAGGAGCGGGGAGTATATTTTGATGAAGATGGAACTTACAAACATGAAATTGGGTTGACCAGAATTCGTCAGTTTGAGACGCAACTTCAAACAGACTTTTCCGAACCCGCCCAGATGTACTGGGACTATGAATTGTCAGAGGAAGCCATTGATAGTTTCCGTGCCAAAGTAGAAACCTCCCGTACTGAGGGGATTGACGTTAAGTTTTTTTTATCGCCTAGTCACGTAACCCACTTCTATTCTTCAAGAATAGAAAATTACTGGCCTACTTATGCACAGTGGGTTCGTGAAGTGATCAGTATTCACCCAGTGTGGGACTTTTCAGGGTGTAACAGCATTACGACTGAGCCTATTAAAGAGGTGATGGAGTATTACGAAGACCCATCTCATTACACTTATACGACTGGCAACCTGCTTCTCAACCGAATGTTCAATCATCAGGTCGACACCGTACCTGACGACTTTGGAGTCTATGTCACGTCAGAAAATGTCGATGAGCATTTACAGCAGGTTAGAGCGCAGTGCCAGCAGTGGGCTGCGGAAAATCCCGAAGTTATTGAATGGCTTGATAGCCTTGATTTAAGAACAGTTCATTCTCAGTCAGAGTAAACAAACTCGCTGATTTTTCTGTTTAATGTTTAAGTAGAGTACGGGGGCGCTCTTGGAGTTTCTACCCCCCCCATCCCAAATTTTTGATGAAGGCTGGGTAAGTACTGGTGTGTAGTTAACACAAACATTGGTTGCGAACTATCAGGTTGAAAGAAATTATGGAATCTTCACAGGCTAAAACTCTAGTTCGCTTTTCCATTGATGATCTGGAACTGTTCAGTCAGGCAAGCCACGATCGCAATCCACTCCATCTTTCCGATGATTACGCTCGCAAAACTCCCTTTGCCAATCGTGTGGTATTCGGAATTCTTGGCGGACTGTTTGGCTTAAGCCACTTACAGGATCGCCCGGAGATGCGATTGAGCAAAATTGTTTTGGAGTTTCCAGCCCCTCTATTTGTCGATCTTCCGTACTCTTTTGAGATAAATGAAACTACCTCAGAAAAGGCAGTCATCCGGATTTTTGATGGTAGACGGTTAATGTCAAAGGTGACGGCTCACTTCTCTCCCGGAAAACCTTCTCGAATCAAAGCCGCTGCCCCTTACGCAGCTCGTACTGAAGCGGCAATATTGTCCACATCCGATTTAACTGAGGGACTTCAGATTGAAGAAACTTACTGTCCTGAAATCGAGGCGTTAAGGAAATTAATCAATAATTTGAGTTTGTCTCAAAAGGGAATTGGGGAAGTTGAAGTCGCTATCCTTCTGTGGGCAAGCTACTTTGTGGGAATGGAGTTGCCGGGAACTCAAGCTCTGTTCTCTAAGTTCTCTTTGAATCTGGAAGAGTCTATTCCTGATCTCACTGAAGCATTTTCTTATAAAGCATCTTTAATTCAGCTTGACGATCGCTACAATCTGCTGCGAACCAGAGTCGAGCTAGCTGCCGATGGAATGCCTCTGGCACGCGGAGAGATTCAATCCTTTATTCGTCCGGCTGCTCCGACCAGTACCACAACCTCAATTGAAGCCTTGATGCCCCGATCCGATGCTCTCAAGGGTAAGGTTGCTCTGGTAACAGGAGCCAGTCGGGGGTTGGGAGCGGCGATCGCCCAATCTCTAGCTTTGCAGGGATGCACCGTTCTGGTCAACTTTCTTCGCAGTCGTTCTGAGGCAGAGCAACTGCAAACTGCGCTAGCAGATGCATCAGGCGAGATCGTGCTGATGCAGGGAGATGCCTCGGAACTCTCCTGGTGTCTTGCGGCTCAGCAGGAGATTCTTGAAAAGTATGGCAAATTGGACTTCTTGATCTGCAATGCCTGTCCTGCAATTTTACCCCTCTGGGTTGAACCAACGGCGATCGCACGAGTCAATGATTATGTGAGTAAAAGCCTCGCGCTGATGAGCGTGCCAATGTCAGCTTTTCTCAACCTGCTATCTGAGAATTCAGGTTCTGTTGTTATCATTTCATCAGTTGTGGTCTCTCAGTCCTCACCAAGTGACTGGCCCCACTACACCAGCGCTAAATATGCGATCGAGGGACTGACCAAAGTAGCGGCAGCAGAATATCCGCAAGCTTGTTTTCTACTAGTTAGGCCCCCCAAACTTTTGACGGATCAGACCAATACCCCTATTGGTCGTCAAGGCGCTATTTCTACTGAGCAGGTTGCTGTTAAAATTGTTCAGCGCACGCAAAAACCAACTTGCCCTGGTCAGGTTGAGATGATGGAAGACCTTTGGGAAGTATCTGAATAAATACTAAGTAGGTGGTCACAAGTAAACGGAGCTATTATTGGGATGCGCCTCCTGGTAGGGGGCGCATCCCGATGGCTTTGCTTATAGCTAGACACTTATCTACGAGGTAAGAGTAGATAAGTTCATTCGTATAATTCGCTGCAACAGAGCCAGCATAGATGAGAATCGATACCAGTCTGCTTGATAACCGTTTGCCTGTTGTAGATATGCAGCATTTGTCTACTTACAGCTCTCTGGCCTGCGCTTTCTACAACGATTGGCTGCAGAACTCACTGAGATCTGCTGCAGTGATCCTAAATTATTGCCTAAGTTTTTCCTCTAACTGTTAGGTGGTGAAACTAGGTCTAATGTCTTAGATTCTATGATGCTTACGAAGCTAGTAGCATAAAGTCTAATTTTTATTAGCTGAGATACTTGAGGATAAAGATTTCAGGTAGAAATGATTAAATTTTGGTGAGATATAGCTTTAGGTCAACAAATTTGCTAAGCCCTTTGTTTATGTGATCTTTAAAGAAGTCCAACCTATAACTCTTTCTGAACCTTCTGGAAATCCTTGATTTGCTTGGCTCTGAGAGTCTATTTGTAGATAGATAAGATAGGGGGTACTATATTTTTTTAGTGAAGACATCTCTTCAGCTCTAGAAATCTGTTTGAGAACGACTTAAATTCCTATTTAGGACGGCTAAACTCAGTGTTCAACCGGAGTGTTTCTACTCACTGATCATTATCTTTTGACAAGGAGATGCTGCTTTATCTGGCCAATTTGTTTTCAGGTAAGTATACTTCTTATTATTGACTTCATCGATCGCATAAGACCCGCCATCCTAAGAAGGTTGAATTGATAAGCTAAAAGTAGGATATCTAGAGTCTCTAACGCACGCTTGAGTTACTAATGGTTAACATAATATGACAAGTGTAATTGGCGTTATCCCAGCCCGCTATAAATCAACTCGCTTCGAGGGCAAGCCGCTGGCAACCATTGGCGGTAAGACGATGATCCAGATGGTTTACGAGAAGTGCTTAAAGAGCAAATTACTGGATCAAGTTCTGGTTGCAACAGATGACCAGCGGATTTATGACAATGTTATATCTTTCGGTGGCAGAGCGGTGATGACTGGTACGCACATCGCGACTGGAAGCGATCGCTGCTACGAAGCAGTCAAGCGTGATGTTTGTGACATAGTCGTGAATATTCAGGGTGATGAACCCCTAATTGATCCAACTGTAATTGATGCTTGTATTCAAGCTTTGCTAGACGCGCCAGAAGCCGTTTGTTCTACGCCGGTAGTTGAATCTTGTGATCTTGAAGAACTTAGATCTCCTCATACGGTCAAAGTGGCACTTAACCATAACCTCGAGGCTCTGTATTTCTCCCGATATCCAATTCCCTTCTATCGGAGTGCTCTGAATGAGAAGAAGTACTATCGGCACATTGGTTTGTACTGTTATCGGAAAGATTTCCTAGAAAAGTATGTGAGCATGCTACAGACTCCCCTAGAGCTTGCAGAGTCGCTTGAGCAGCTTCGAATACTGGAGAATGGCTATAAAATTCAATGCTGTTTAGTTAATTACGATTCTATCGGGGTCGATACTCCAGAGGATCTTGAAAAGGTCAAACAACTCCTAGGAGTATAGCGACTCTTTAAGTCTTACGAATTACTACTAATTTGAGAGGCATTATCATGCTCAACAAAATTCCTAAAATTTCCTGTTCTTTATTAGCTGCTGTTGATGGTGCAGTTGCTTTACCCGATGTACTCAAGAAGTTGGACATTGTAGGTGTTGATATTATTCATTATGATGTTAGCGACAACGCTAAGACGCTGCATTTGAAAGATATTGAACAGTTACGCCGCAATACCTGTCTACCTTTTGATGTTCATTTGAGTGTAGAGGATCCTTTACCTCATCTGCAGGACGTCAAACTGCAGCCAGAAGATTACTTCTGTATTCACGTTGAGAATAATTTGAGTTGGTCTCAGCTCGAAGAAGTCAGACACAAGGTAGGCTGTAATTTCGGACTGGCAATCAATACCGAGACCCCAGTCAGTGAGCTGTTTGATAAAGCGCAGATTCTGGATTATGCCTTGTTTATGTCTGCCACGCCTGGGGTTTCCGGTGGACAGTTTAATGACCAAGTTGTCAATAAGATCAAAGCGTTTCGCAGGGCCTTCCCTAAGGTTAAGGTTCACGTTGATGGCGGTGTTAATCATCTATCCGCTGCTTTGCTGCGAGAGTTGGAAGTTGATGTCCTGATCTCCGGTTCTTACATTCTCAAGAACGAAGATTACCTGGTGCAACTGGTCAAACTCTTTGGTAAGAATCTGTATCTTCGCGTCTCGGACATCATGCGAGTACGTGATCAGGTACCCCGCGTCACTCCTGATACAGATATCTGTCAAACGGTTCTGGAGATGAACACCAAGCAAGTTGGATGTACTTGTGTGGTTGACCACGAGAATCATCTTCTGGGTCTGGTTACGGATGGAGATGTTCGCAGAAGACTGATTGTTCAGCCTGATTTGTCTGATCTGAAAGCCAAGGATTTGATGGCGTCTCGTCCCTTCGTAGCCACCCCAGAAACGCGGCTGCTGCATCTGTTACGAGAACTCGACAAGCGCCATGCAGGGTTTGATGTAATCCCGGTTGTAGACGTATCCGAACAATGTGTTGGATTGGTCTGGTTACGGGATATCATTTCCAGCCATGCGCTGTAGATCGGATCTAATTTTGTCACCTTTGAGCCACTCTATTGATAGGTAAATTATGATTATCAAACTCAGTCAGGCATCCACTGAAGCAACTCTCACTCAGTTGAAGCAATGGTTTTCTCAACAAGATGTTGAGGCTCGTGAAGTGACCTGGGGAGAGCAGACCCTGCTGGTAACTTCTGCTAAATGGAAGGGAGATGTTGACTATCTCAAGAGCGTAGATGGGGTTGAGTCGGTTATTGAAATGTCAACCGAGTATCAACTCTGCACCCGCAAGTTTCAGAGCCAGGATACGGTAATTGACCTGGGTAATGACGTTGTGTTTGGTCGGGGCTTAACCGTTATGATGGCGGGACCCTGCGCAGTTGAGTCGGAAGACCAGGTGATGCGGACGGCTGAATTTTTGCGGAGCAAGTTTGATATCAAAGTGTTCCGTGCTGGTGCATTCAAACCCCGCACTTCTCCGTACTCTTTCCAGGGCCTGGCGCATGAAGGTCTGAGGCTGCTGGCAAAAGTGCGGGATGAATTCGGAATGAAAATTATTACCGAAGTCAAGGACACCACCCATCTGGCAGAAGTGGCGGAAGTGGCTGATATTATTCAGATTGGCACCAAGTCCATGTATAACTTCTCGCTGCTGGCAATGTGTGGACAGTTGAAGCAGCCAATCGTTCTGAAGCGCGGTTTCATGACCACGATTAAGGAATTCTTGCAGGCGGCTGACTTCATTCTCTGCAATGGCAACCCCAAAGTGATTCTCTGTGAGCGGGGCATCCGCACCTTTGAACCACAAACTCGCTTTTGTCTGGATGTTTGCGCTGCCTCACTGATGAAGGAGCTGAGCCACCTGCCTATTGTGCTTGATCCGTCCCACGCGATGGGAATTGCGGCGCAAGTGCCTCTGGTTGCACAATCTGCGGCGGCTCTGGGTATTGATGGGTTGCTGGTTGAAACGCATCCCGACCCTGCCAATGCGAAGAGTGATAAAGAGCAGGCACTGTCCTTTGATGAGTTTAGTCAGATGGTGCAGGTGCTGGATAAGATCTGTACTGCGGTGGGTCGGAGGTTGGTTGCGTGAGCCAGGATTCTCTAAGTCTCATCCTCAGCAATTGTCAGGCAGTTATTTTCGACCTGGATGGCGTGATTGCTGACACTGAACCTCTTAAGTTTGCAGCCTATCAGGCTGTATTTCGCGAGGCTTATGGCGTTGAGCTACCTGCTGAGGATGTGGCTTGGCGAGGCATGAAGGAGCAGTCCGTAATTGCTTACTGGTTTAACAAGTTTCAGTTGACCGGGGAACCGGAACAACTGATTCAGGCAAAACGGGCTGCTTATCACTCGTTTCTGGAGAAGGGACAAATTTCCCCCGTACCGGGTGTTGTTGAATTTGTTCATTACCTGGAATCGAGCCAAAAGCGACGGGGTGTAGCAACCAGCTCGAGTCGCCAGGAGGCGCTGACGGTGCTGAAGAGTCTGGGACTGGCGATCGCCTTCAATGCGATCGCCACTCGCGACGATGTACAGCAGCTCAAGCCTCACCCGGAGGTCTATCTGAAAGTTGCATCCACACTGGGGGTTTCTCCTTCTGAATGTGTGGTGTTTGAAGATAGTCAGTCGGGGGTAAGGGCGGCAAAGGCAGCGGGCATGTTTTGTGTAGGCGTGTTGACTTCGTTCTCCAGTGCAGACCTCGCCCATGCCGATCGAACCATTGCGAACTTTACGGAGCTAATTCATGAAAATTCTGGCGGTGATCCCGGCTCGATATGCAGCCCAACGGTTGCCTGGTAAACCTTTAGCAATCATTGACAATCGCCCTATGGTGCAATGGGTTTACCAGGCCGCCAGACGTTGCACCGTCTTCGATGAGGTCATTGTTGCCACTGAAAGTGAAGACGTGGCAGCCTGTGTTCGCGGCTTTGGGGGCAGGGTGGAGATGACTCGGAGTGACCACCTCAGCGGCACTGACCGCGTTGCTGAGGTGGCAGCCCGTTACGAGGCGTTTGATGTGGTTGCCAATGTGCAGGGAGACTTGCCCTTTGTCACCCCGCAGGTGTTGACTCAACTGATTTCGCCTTACCTGGAGGGCGAGTCGCCGGATATGACAACCCTTGCCTGCCCATTGAATTTGGAGACGGGTTATCCAGACCCAAATATTGTCAAGGTTTTGTTAAATCGCCAACAGTACGCGATCTACTTTTCGCGATCGCCCATTCCTCATTTTCGCAATCCGGGTACGGCTCCGGTCTATCATCATCTGGGGCTGTATGCCTTCCGCAGAGATTTCCTGGCGGATTATGCTCAATTGACGGCAACGCCTCTGGAGTTGTGCGAGGGACTGGAGCAATTGCGAGTGCTGGAGAATGGGTATTCGATTCGGGTCTGTCAGATTGACGCACCTGTGATGGAAGTGAACACGCCAGAAGATCTGGATCGGGCACGATTGCAGTTGGTAGGAGGCGCTACCCCATAAAGGTGCTCCGATTCTCTGCCCCCTGACGAAAGTTGAATTCTCCAAACCATCAGTTCAATAGTGCGATCGCGAGGGAAATATGGCTCTGAAGTTACTCAAAGATACTATTCGCAAAGCAACTGACCCGCTGGAAGCCGCAGTGCTGGGAAACGACTATTTTTTGCTGCAACAGAGCCTCAATTACCCGGACAAATTCAACGTGATCTGGCAGGACATTCAACTGCGACTGCGATCGCGATCCAACACTTTTCAACCGGAAATCACGTTTCTCCTCTATTCCAAAGCCTGCGAACGGTTGCTGGTTCCCATTATTCTTGATTTGTTGAAGCGACCCGAAGTTAAAGAGAAAGGGATTCAAGTTAACTTGATTGTTCTCTTTGGCATTCATCGCCTCAAGCTCTCGCCCAGCAATTTGGAAAAGCTCCAGGCACTGGGATGCCCGGTGCAGACAGATTACTTTAGCCTGATCCGCGCCTGCCACCAACCTGAACAAAAGCTGGTTGTTCTTTGTCTGGATCACCGCAGACCCTACGTTTACCATTTCTGGGGCGTTGAGACGGTGGACACGCTGAAGCGATTTGGGGTCAGAACCCTGTCGATTCAGCATGGCGGCACTCGTGCGGATAGCGTTGAAGATTTAGCCTCCGCTGCTTCGGATATTGTGCTGGTGTGGGGCAAACGAGTTTATCGAGAGATCGTGGAGAAGTATGGTGGAGATCCCCAACGGTTCCGCATCGTTGGCAACCCCCTACATGATCGCCTGGCTCAAATTAATCCCGATGAAGCGCTTAAAAAACTAACAGATCGCTATCCCACACTCCAATCCCAATTGCCGCAAAAGCGCATTATTCTTCTGGCAACTACCCTGCAAGCGGAGTACGCTGCCTGGTCAGATGAGCAAGCCCTTTATCGGCAATACATGCAGCAAATTTACAGCAACCTGGACTTCTCTAAATACATATTGCTGGTTAAAATGCACCCGCTCGATAGCCTGTCGCCCAATATTTATCGGGATGAGATTCCGAATGCTCAGATCGAGTCTTCTGTGGTGGTGATTGAACCGAGCGTGACAGAACTGGATGTTTACTCTTTGCTTTCCATCTCAGAGTTACTGATTACCCGCGCCTCTACTGTTGCCGAAGAAGCGCTGATTATGGGGCGACGGGTGGTAGCGTTTGACCTGATGCCGGAAGGACCCTCCAAAAATTATAAGCATCTGGAAGAGTACGGTGACTTCACCACTGTTTATCAAGATGCTAAACCTGATTTAGAAACAGTCATCGATCAGGTCATGAGCCAGTCAGTCCAAGAAGGTTCAAGTGACCATCAGAGCACGATTGTCAAGGAATTAACTCATTGCCTAGATGGAAAATCAACTGACCGAGCGACCAATGAGATTTTGCACCATTTATTCAAACCCGACCTCATTAGCGATCAGGACAACAATCACTCCAGGACAAAAAATTTGGGAGACCTGCACGAGCGGCTCCGTTGCTGACGTTTCTATAATCCTATGAAAACTGTTGCACTGATTGAACCCTACCAAGGCGGACACCATTTCACTTACTTGCGGCTTTTTACTGAGACACTGTTGGATCTTGGGTGTCGGGTGATGACGTTCTCCCAGGAGCCGAATCTGTTACTGGAGGCGATGGCGGCGAATCGTCCTAACCGGAGCGATTACCTTTATGCCTTTGAAATGCATCCCATGCAGCCCAAACCTCTGCCACTGTTAGGACGAGTTCGCACTCTGCCTGGTATTGGCCCTGTTCCGCAACTGAGTGGCACCTTGAGCCGCTGGAAGCAAGCTGCAACAGTTGTTCGAACAGCTGCGCAACAAATTGGACATGAGCCAGATTTAGTCTTCTTTAACTGGTTAGATGGCTATTTCAGTCATTACTTAACTCATCACTTTATTGATCTCGTCTTTCCCTACAACTGGGCTGGGCTGTATTTCCGACCAGGATACTTGCGCTATGAAAAGCGATCGCTCCCCCTATTGAAAGCTCGCTTAGCGCATTATTCCCTGGCTCGTTCCCGCAATTGTCGTGCAGTCGGCGTTGTCGATGAATGGGTTGTGGACAAACTCCAACGGGATTTGACAGCCCCCGTGATTCCTTTTCCCGACTTTACCGATGAGACTGCTCCCGATCCCAACTATGAACTGGTGAACCAGATTCGTGAGAAAGCCCGAGGTCGTAAGATTATTGGGTTGACTGGTGCCCTTAGCAAGCGCAAGGGTGTGGTGACGCTCTTAAAAGTAGCGCAGCAGGCAGCCGAGAAGAATTGGCTCTTCGTCATTGTTGGCGCGCTCTCGGAGCATCAATTCCACCAGGAGTATGGGCAACGGTTCCCTGAAGAATACGCCTGGGTGAAATCAGTTGCCGAGTCTTCCCCCGACAACTGCTTCTTTCACCTCGATCGCATTCCCGGTGAGAGTCAATTTAATGCGCTGATCCAAGCCTGCGATGTCGTGTTCGCTGCCTACGAAAATTTCCCCTACAGCAGCAACATCCTCACTAAAGCAGCCGTGTTCCAGAAGCCTGTTGTTGCCAGCCAGGGATTTTGCATGGGCAAACGAGTCGAGCATTTTCAGGTTGGGCTTACCATTCCCGAAGGAAGCGTTACCCATTGCATGGAAGCGCTCGATCATCTTTTATCGGATGATCCCGCCATTGCGACCAGACTGGCGTTTGATTTTGGAGGATTGCGAATAAGCCATTCCCTGGAAAAACTGGGTCGTATGTTTACCACAATTCTCGACACAACTGATAAATATCAAGCTGCATAGAAATTCTCATGGCTCGTGGCATCTTTTCTGACTCGCTTAGATTATTGGTTATATTTCTATTGACGCTGGAATTTTCAACCTTCACTTACTTTATGGTTGAGCTTCCCTTCATGAAACTGCGATTCAATCTAAATTCACGTAAACAGGCTAAAAGTTTCTAAAATAATTTTCTATGAAACCACTTATTCTCAGTACCACGGATATCGAAGGGGGCGCTGCCCGAGCTGCCTATCGCTTACACCAGGGGTTCAAGCAGATTGGGATGCCTTCGCAGATGCTGGTTCGGGGGCGCTTCAGCCGCGATCGCTCAGTGATTGCCGAAAAGTCCTTGCTGACTAAGCTGGGTCCACAAATGAGCGGACTGGCGTTACGTCGTTATCCAAAGCGCAACCGAATGATTTCTGCACAATGGTTTCCTGATGCAATCGCTAGGCGAGTGGCACAGATCAATCCCGACGTGGTAAATATGCACTGGGTTTGCAACGGGTATCTGAGAATTGAAACCCTGGCTCAGCTCAAAAAACCACTGGTCTGGACACTTCAAGACATGTGGCCCATGACGGGAGGATGCCACTATAGCGAAGACTGCGATCGCTATCAAAAGAGCTGTGGCCAATGCCCACAACTGGGGAGCGATCGCGAGGCAGACCTCTCTCGCCAGATCTGGCAGCGCAAACAGAAAGCCTGGCAGGACGTTGACCTGACCATTGTTACCCCCAGTCAATGGATGGCAGATTGCGTCAAAGCCAGTTCTCTGTTGGGCGATCGCCGGGTTGAGGTGATTCCTTTCTGCTTGGATACACAAACTTATCGTCCTCTCAATCCTCAGTTTGCCCGTGATGCATTGGGATTGCCCCAAGATAAGCAGATTGTGTTGTTTGGTGCTCTAGCTGCAACTGCTGATCGACGAAAAGGATTTCATCTGCTGGTTCCTGCTCTGCAAGCCCTCGCTCAATCAGAATGGAGCGATCGCGTCGAGCTAGCAGTTTTTGGTGCGTCCGCTCCAGATACGCCCATTGATTTAGGCTTCAGAGCTCACTATCTAGGGTCTTTCCAAGACGATTTGAGCCTTGCCCTAATCTATTCTGCAGCGGACGTAATGATAGTCCCCTCGCTGCAAGAGTCTTTCGGGCAGACGGTTTCAGAGGCCCTAGCCTGCGGAACTCCAGTGGTCGCATTCAACTCCACCGGCCCCAAAGACATCGTTGATCATCAAATTAACGGCTACTTGGCCCAGCCCTACGATGTTCAAGATTTATCACAAGGAATTGCCTGGGTTCTAAAGGATTCTATCCGCCTGCTTCGACTCAGTGCTCAAGCGCGGGAGAAGGCTGAGAGGTCATTTCCTCTCGACCTTCAAGCGCGGCAATATCTCAAACTCTTTGAGGAACTGACAACTGCTCCTACCCAATCTCAACCTGTTCTCACCTAGGCCTCACTTCGGCGGATTGAGTATCTGGCCACAAATAAAGTTGCCGGGGTACGCCTCCCGCTGGGGGACAACCTCCGACAATAGCTTCGTTGATTTGCGGCCAGATACTCACTGCTATCCAACAGAACAATGCGTAGAATATATCTAAGTATGTGGCCATAAATAAAGGTAGTGCGGTGCGTCCCCCGCCCGAGGGCGCACCGCATCATAGCTTTATATACTTATGACTACTACTTAAGTAGGTCGGCACAATTAAATTCATGTTAGAAAACCGGGGGAGCGCCCCGGCGGGGCGCTCCCCCGGTTTTCTAATCTTCGTTTTTCAACGCAGCTCTACTTATCTAGAGATGAGGTTTCGTGAAGGGTCAGTGTCAAAGAGAGGATCATGACAGTGCAAACCTTAACCCCCAAGAGGAAAAAAGGATATATCCAGCTCTCTTCCCTTGCCATATTCGCTTTCTACTCAGCCTTTTTTCCACGTGTACTGACGCTACTTAAGTTTCCATCTATTATCAATCTAGTCCATCTAGGGCTAGTGCCGATAATTTGCGTTCTTACTGTCTGTAAGACACGTGTAAGAGACCCTTTACAAGTTACGATTATTTGGGAACTTTCGGCTGCGCTTCTTATTTTCTTTGGAGCTAACCTTGCCAGTGCACTTTGGAGTGATGCTGGCATGATCAATGCAGCTATGAACTTCCTGCTGTTCTGCGAGCATTTCCTTCTACTACTGACCGTCATTAGCTTACCAATGACGAGTCAAAAACTGGATCGGTTTCGCTCCTACGTTGTATTCGCGTCCTTTACGAATACGTTATTTGCTTACGTCCAGCGCTATGTTCTCAACCTGCATTTACGTCGAGGGCTCGAAGATAATATCAAGGGGGTTTTTATTGGTGGCGGTGCAGGGCACGTAATAGGTGCCTCAGTCGCTTTAACTTTTGGTTTGTACTACTTTGTTGATGCTAAGAATCTGCCAATTTGGGTAAGGGCGGCTGTTCTGCTCATAACGTTTTGGCACATGAATTTAGCAGATGCTAAGCAGGTTCTGTTAGTGTTTTTTATTGCAGGAATATTTCTATTAGTAACTAAGTTGCGAAATATTGGGGAAGCGATTAAGTATACTATTATTGTACTGCTGCTCGGGCTTACCTTCTACTGGGCGACTCAGAATATTCCGGCACTAGATGCGTTTAATACTTGGGCAAGGCCAGAGATTTATGGTCCTGATGGTGAAGCAACTCTCTTAAAGTCAGCCGCTTTTCGGATAGTCCCACGACACTGGGATTCGCCTCTGGATCCATTATTTGGTCTAGGTCCTGGACACACAGTAGGTCGTCTGGGGGGGTGGATGTTGCGGGAGTACAGCAGTTTGCTTGGTCCTCTTGGTTCGACTACACATCCCGCAAGTAGCGAGGTTTGGCAAGCTGTTGGGGCGAGCTGGTTGGGAGATCAATCCAGCATGTTTTCACCGCTGTTTGGCTGGGCTGGAATTTGGGGCGATCTTGGTTGGTTGGGGTTGGGTTCATTTCTGTATATCTGGTTTGTTGTCTGGCGTCGACTTTGCTTTGATAATTTATCAAAATTTTTGGTTCTTACAGTACTTGTGTTTGGCTTGGTATTCACCCAAATGGAAGAACCTGGATACATGCTGTATGTTGCCGTGATACTAGGCATGCGGTGGCAGGAACACCATTTTCGAAAGCGAAACAGGCATTTTATGTCAATTCAACGCCGGGCAGGATACTTTCCTGAGTTTGATGAGCAGCGTGGAACGCTCGCCACCTCAAAAGGGTACAGCAACCCGCACGATGGCCGTGGTTAAAGAGGGATGCTAAGGCTGTAGTGCCTCGCTCCTTGGAGCATTTTGGAAATGATTTGACCCAATGACGCAGCAAAGAATCGCCATTCGCCACTGCCGATCGTCCAACCAGGATAAGTTTTTTCCTAGAAAACGCCCTATTTTGGGAAACGAGAGCGAATTAATTCAAACAAAGCCCGCATTCCCATTGCTTCGCCGCCTTCTGGGCGACCGGATAGGTTTCGCAGGTTCCAGGCCATCAGGTCAAGGTGAATCCAGGGGATGTCTGGCTGGATAAACTCTTGTAAAAACAGAGCTGCCGTGATGGCCCCGCCGTAAGAACCACTGGAGATGTTGCAGATATCGGCTACCTTGCTATCGAGCATTTCCCGATAGGGGGCGTGGAGCGGCAGTTCCCACAGGGGGTCGTCCACCGCCAGGCCGGACTGCTTGAGGGCGATCGCCACCTCTGGCTGGTTACAAAAAAACGCGGGCAGCTCCGTCCCTAAGGCGATGCGGGCGGCTCCGGTGAGGGTCGCACAGTCCACCAGCAAATCGGGCTGTTCGCTAGCCGCTTCCCAGAGGGCATCGGCCAGCACCAAGCGACCTTCCGCATCCGTATTGCCCACTTCCACAGTAATGCCTTTGCGGGAGGGCAGTACGTCGTAGGGGTGCATCGCGTTGTCAGAAATGCTGTTCTCCACAGCGGGTACCAGCACCCGCAGGCAAACGGGGAGCTGCATTGCCATAATCATTGAGGCCAGCCCCAGCACCTGGGCAGCACCACCCATGTCCTTCTTCATCAGTTTCATACTATTGGCTGATTTAATATCCAGCCCGCCAGTGTCGAAGCAAACTCCTTTACCCACCAGAGTGACCTTGGGCTGGTCGGGATTTCCCCAGCGCAGGTCAATCAATCGAGGCGGCTGGATATTTGCCCGCCCTACGGCGTGGATCATGGGGTAGTTTTGGGCCAGTAGCTCTTCCCCTACGATCGCCCGGAACGAGGCCTGATGCTGCTGGGCGATCGCCCGAGCTGCATTTTCTAACTGGGCAGGCCCCATATCGCCAGCGGGGGTGTTCACCAAATCGCGAGCCAGATAAGTAGCAGCGGTGGCGGCTTCTACATAAGCCCGGTCGGCGGATTCAGGAAAATTGAGCTCAGGCTGAGGCGCGTTCTTCGCATTCTTGTATTTCTTGAACTGATACTGCCCTAATCGCCAGCCCAGGCATAGTCGGGTAGCCGCTTCCGCCGAAAGGTCATCAGCCAGGTAATAGCGATGGGGAGGCAGGGTTTGGGGAAGACCGCCCAGCAGCCAGGTATCCAGGACATCGGAACGACCGACCAGCACTTTGGCCAGTCCACCATCGGCACCC
This sequence comes from Elainellaceae cyanobacterium, assembly GCA_050331615.1. Lineage (GTDB taxonomy): Bacteria > Cyanobacteriota > Cyanobacteriia > CAKZMO01 > CAKZMO01 > JAYKGU01. Next base: position 31,165 of record JBHJGR010000284.1, on the reverse strand, counting down.
GGTACAGGACAGGACTGTCCGGCCTCGCCCTTAAAGCGCGCCACCTGTAGCCAGAGCTGATCAGTTTCAGGAAGCTGTTTTACGGCATCAGGGGTTACGAGATAGATTGGAATTGACGCTACCATTGTCTTTGCTTCAGTTTTTAGCTACTTACTGGCGCTTATTGCCGGTAAATTTGCCCGACAAAGAGTTTTATATCCATGAGTCCACCTTATCAGGCCCAGGTTGAGCGCAACATTCAAACCCTATGGCAGGATCTGCCGACCCTATTTGAGCAGGACATTTCCTACAATATCTATACATCGGACATTTTCTTCAAGGATCCCGTCAACACCTTCAAGTACAAGTTTAATTACCGCATCATCTTCTGGACGCTGCGGTTTCATGGACGACTGTTCTTTACTGAATTATTCTTTGACCTGCACGATGTGCGACAGGCTGATACCCATCTAATCCTGGCTGACTGGACCGTGCGGGGGACGCTGCGAGTACCCTGGCGAGCTAAAGTTTTCTTCAACGGCCAGTCGAACTACCGACTCAACGACGATGGCCTCATCTACGAGCACGTTGATACCTGGGACCGGCCTCCCAAGGAAATTCTCAAGCAATTCTTCCGCCCCGCCTAAGAGGCTGCCCGTGCGCCCATTGTTTTTTGGAAGGCGGGGCGCTGGGTGATCCGGCTCAGGTAGCTGGCGATCGCCGGATACTCCGTATACTCCTGCTTTACCATCATGGTGGCATAGGCCAGGTAAGAGCCGACAGCCACGTCCGCCACGCTAAAGTCATCTCCGGCCATAAACGCTTGGGATTCTAACAGGGAATTGAGGGCTCCCAGCAGGCGGGGGGCTTCCCGCTCGCGATTGGCTTCTACAGACAATCCGGGGCCGAGGGTAGCGTTGGCAAAGAGCACCCACTGGGACCAGACGGCCCGCTGGTGGGCTGTGCTGTCGGGTTGACCATAGACATCAGCAAGGTAGAGCAGGATGGCCCCCGACTCCCATAGCTTCAGGTCGCCATCCTCCAGAGCAGGCACCTTGCCGAAGGGGTTGACGGCCAGGAAGGAGGGCTGCCGCTGCTCTCCCGTCTGCAGATCGAGAATGACGTCCTCGTAGGGCACTCCCAGCTCCTGGAGATACCACTGCACCAGAGTGGCACGACTTCGTTGGGCACCATAGAGCTTTAGCATGGCCGTTTCCTCTGCGATTAATTGAAGTTGGGTATTTGAGCTAAGTGCTCAAGCACAATCAATAACATCTTGTGGGGGTGTGCGACCCCGGTAGGGCGCACACCCCATCGTTTCGTTTGTTACAGGGTTTTGTGGGTGTATTCGTGCTGCCGGACGTTGTCTTCAGTCTTGACGATACGCTCTGAGTTGAGGATGCGTTTACGCTCCAGCGAAAAGTTGAAGTCCCGATGGAGAGTGCCCTGGGGTAGGGAGGTTTGGACGTTGGGCTTGGCGCGGTAGGTGCGGGCAGCGGCGATCGCCCGTTCCTCAAAATTGTCGCAGACCTGGGTGGAGTCGGGAAACGTCTCAGGAATTTGCACCCCGCCATCGACCAGTACCATACCAATAGTAGTGGCGTAGGCCAGGCGATAGGAGGTGGCAGTACCCTGCAGCAGGGTTTCCAGGGTGGCTGAGGGGATCGGCTCCATCACCTGCACTTCGTGGATTTCACCGTCTTCCTTGAGGAAACAGTGGGCGACTCCCACCACGAGGTAGTCGTCGGTAGACAGATCGGTGGCGGCGATGACGCTGGCATGGGTCATGATGTGAATTCCCGAATGGACTAATCCTCGCCAATCTTAGCGCGTTCTGGCGATCGCCTCCGAACGAGCCGCTGAGCCATTGCAAACCTGTCATAAATACTGACATTTGGTTACAAATCCACGAGTCTACTACCTTTCAGCCACTGTAACGCTTATCAAGACTTTACGTGTCATCCGTGCTTCTACTGAAGCTGGTAAGGGGGAGGGATTGGCCTGAAACCTCGATGTAAAGTAGGGCGACCGTCCTTCCGGAAAGAATGACCGATTTCGAGCCTAAACCTATTTCAGTAGTTTCAACCTCGAACTGGAAGCGGAAAACCCCGTATTAAATAAATTCAGGAGTGCATTTATCGAGCTAGCAAATAAAGGCTTCCAGCTACGCAGACCCACTGTCAAAATCCACAAGTTCCGTTTAGCGATAGTTTGAGAGGATGAGGATGGATAAGCACTCTAGCAACCCCTACCACCCCGCCCCCCGTTCTGGAGGCCAGCCCAAGGCCTCGATTCTAAACCAGCCTGCGGCGTCATCAGAAGAATCTTGTCAATCTGCAACAATTTCAGCAGATTGTGACTGCATGGCTGCAGCCCGCTCGGCCTGCCACGGGCTAGAGCTTCAGGCCATCCTGCGGCGGCAGGCCCTGGCAGAAGCACGGCACGGTAACCACGCTGACGCGATCGCCCTCTTCAGTCAGCTACTGCAGCACAATCCTCAGAGCGCAACTGACTACAACAACCGGGGATTGGTTTACTTCCAGTGTCGCCAGCTTGACCAGGCGATCGCCGACTATAACCGGGCGATCGAGCTTAACCCTAATTTAGACAGCGTCTACAACAACCGGGCCAACTACTACGCCCATCAAGGACAACTGCTCCAGGCGATTCTGGACTATGATGCGGCTATTGATCTAAACCCACGCAACGTCCGTGCCTGGATCAATCAGGGAATCACTTTTCGCGACCTGCAAATGCACGAACGGGCACTAGAATGCTTCGACGCCGCCCTCAACTTTTGCCGCCTCGAAGGTCACGTCTACGCTGAGCGGGGTCGCACCTACCATCTCCGGGGAGATTGGAACTGCGCGATCGCTGACTACTACCGAGCCATGAGCAATCTACCGGCTGCCGAAGAACCCAACAACGCTCGCTCCATCAGGTTGCGGCAGCAGGTTGAAAACTGGCTTGGCGACCTCCTCAACCCCCTCGCCAGCTAGCCCTGATCAGCCTTTTCACAGCACCGTTGCCGTAGGACTACTCAATTGTGATGGACTGAGGACCGCTGCCATTGCCGCTAGCTGAACCCAGGGAAGACGTTGTCGCATCCAAGCGATCGCCAGCGCGCTGGTCAAGCCAGCTCTTGACCGGATCATCGCTCAAGCTCAGTCGCAGCACTCCAGAGAAGAAGCCGCCCAGAAACGCAACTGGGTGAGTGCCGATCTCGTTTAGCAAAGGTGATAATTCGTCCATGCTCAATCTCCCATATGCGAGACCTCGACTTTAGTATAGCGATATTGACGCTATGACGCGCTTGGCTCGGCAGCGTCTGAGGTTGAAGTCTTCTCTGCTGCTCCCGCAGCGGTTTTAGCGACGCGCTGCGTGACCCATCGAGTCAGGATGTGGGAGAGCAGCCCCATTGGCCCAGCGAATAGGGCCAGCAGTAGGGAGTGCACTGTGAAAACCTGATTCTGCTGGCCGTCCCAGTAAATCCAGCGCCCCACAAACAGATCCATGACTAGAAAATGCACCCAGCCCGTGGCTGCGACATGCTCGTCAGCAAACAGGCGGGCAATATCGGCCAGACTAGCGCTGGAAAACGCTTCCGCCGAGTCGGGTGTAATCCCGGTCACAAACAGATAGACATAGAGGGCCGCGAGGGTCACAAACGGCAGAAACGATGTCATCACGGCGCGGGTTAGGCCCCATTTTGGCAAGAACACCATCAGGACCCAAAAGGGCAGCACAAATAGATTTGCGCCATTATACAGAAGCTCTAGGGACATAGGATTTGACAGGTTGGTGAACAAGCTCAAAGGCAATGTGTAACGGTTTGTTAAGTTTAGCAAACCATAATTTTGCAGGGAGTTCAATTCGTTGATGAAGTTTCTAGCCGTCAATCGAGCGGTCAGGATGTGCCCCTCTGGCGAGGGTGCGCGCCCCCCCCGGGAGCGCACAACCCCATAGAATGTAGTTAATGTGCTTTAGCACTGATGCTGGGAGAGCCTGGCGATCGCCTCCGCTACACTGACCTGCTCCGCCAACCCTGACTCCCGCCAGATATCGCCACTGCTGCTGTTAAACCATTGCCATCTTGCTGTTAAGCCATTGCCATCTTATGGAAGATTCGTCCCTCACTCCATCCACCCGGCTCACTAATGACCACCCGTACGACACGCAGCCGCCAGAATTAACGGGTGGCGAAATCAGCGGCGAGGGAACCGCTTCCCTTTCGGCTGAACAATATCGCCAGAAAATGCAGCGCCGCAAAGAGGTTCAACAGCAGCGGCTCGCGGCTCGCACCGTAGAAAAAGGGCTCGTGATCGTTCATACCGGCAATGGCAAGGGCAAAACGACGGCAGCGCTGGGGATGGTGTTGCGATCGCTCGGTCATGGTCATCGAGTGGCGATCGTGCAGTTTATCAAGGGAGCCTGGGAACCTGCGGAAAAGCGAGTTTTCGATGCCTGGGCAAAACAGCTTGAGTTCTATGCCATGGGGGAAGGCTTCACCTGGGAAACCCAGGATCGGGACCGGGATACTAAACTGGCGCAAGCTGCCTGGGCCAAGGCGGTGACCTTCATCCGCCATCCTGAAGTCAAACTCACCCTACTGGATGAAGTCAACGTGGCCCTCAAACTGGGGTATCTCTCGGTTGAGCAGGTGCTGGCTGGACTGGCGGAGAAACCCAACGACAGTCACGTCATTTTGACCGGACGGGGAGCCCCTGCCGCCCTGATCGAGCAGGCCGATTTGGTGACCGAGATGACCCTGGTGAAGCATCCCTTTCGGGAGCAGGGAGTCAAGGCCCAAGCCGGAATTGAGTATTAACGGGAAGACAGCAACTAGGATTTGAGCTAGGCAATCACTACAGAAGTTGCTGGAGAGCCGTCAATACATTATCTAGTGAGGCAGACGGGGGAAGAATGCGGATGGCGATCGCCTCCAAGTCGGGCTGCAGCGTCCTTAAGAGAGCATCAGCTTCTGGATTATCGTGCTGGAGCGGGTAGCCAGCGGGCCAAACGACAATGGGCACATGAGCGCGCCAAGGGGCTAGGGAACGGATGATTTGGTGCAGCGTTAGCTGATGCTGGTGGAGGTTGAGATGGAGCAGCAGTAGATCAATAGTTTGGTGCTCCATTTGCCGCAGCACATCCCACCAGGTTTGAGGAATGGAGCAGTCGAGCCCAGCGGCCTGGAGGTATTGGGCAGATACCTGCAGGTGGCGGGTAGACGAGTCGATTAAGTGGCTGGACGGTTGGATCCCCAAGGCATTGGCATGGAGGCGATCGCCCCCCCAGCCATCGGCAAGGGTCGTGTCAGCAATCAGCACATGGTGAGCCTCACCAATGCCAGCAGCAATGTGGAGCACCTGCAGCAGAGAGGAGTTATCGGGACAGGCCGCATGACCCCGCTCCAGTTCAGCCGTAGCCATGAGACAGGGAAATGTAGATAGCCCAGCCTGATATGCCGCTTCAGTAATCGCTGGCGTTAGGGTAACGATGGGCAGGCAACGGAGGCAGGACCGCTGGCCCAGGTCTTCCAGATAACTAACCGGGTCAGACACAGCATTACCGAGCAGGATCAGGTTAGGTTTCCAGACGCGGGTGAGCAATTCAGCCTGGTCTAGGTCGTTGACCTCCAACACCCGGCAGAAATGGGGGTGCAAAAACCGATTGAGGTCCAGTCGGTGAAGCGCATTGGGCTGCTCTGGGGGAGGGCTAATCGAGATGGGAGTATCCGCCCACGCGTCACCCGCCGAACTGGATTCTCCCGCAACTGGAAATACGGAAGGATTGAGGTAAAGAACGGTGATAGGAGACCGGCGCTTTGGCTTTTCGTTGCCTGATCCGACGAGCCGGTTGAGGATTCGCTTTAGATCGGCCAGGTTCACCGGCAAACTGAGAAATCCATCGGCCTGGTTCTCAAGTGCGGTCTCCTCCTCAAGAGACGTTGCAGTGATGATGACCGGAATTTCGCGGGTGCAGGCGTCCGCTTTGAGCAAGGTCAGTACGTCCCAACCCGACAGTAGCGGCAGCATCGGATTGAGCACCACGGCCCGGGGCTGGAGCCGCCGAATCTTACCCAGAGCATCCATACCTGAACGGGCGATCGCCACCCGATAGCTCAAGGCAGCCAGGCTTTGGGTGAGCTGGTTGAGGGCAGACTGATCGGCTTCGACTGCCACAATGAGTCGATTCGATGTTTGCGGTAGCCGGTGGACGGGGACCGTCATTTGCGGATCGGGCCAGTCATCTGGATCGACCACCGCCTGAGGCGGCCTGGGTGGCAACAGTAGCGTGAACTCACTGCCCTGGTTTTCAGAGGACACAAAGGTCACATCCCCCCCATGGAGCTGGGCGAGCCGCTGGGTTAGCACCAGCCCCAGCCCCGTTCCTTCAAATTGACGGGTCATCGGCTGTTCAAGCTGCTGAAACTTCTGAAAAATCAGGTGCTGCTTATCTGGGGGAATGCCGATGCCCGTATCCCAAACCGTGAAGGCAATCCAGTTTTCCCACCCCTCTACCCGAATGCCAATCTCACCCGCTGGATCGGTAAATTTCAGTGCATTCGAGAGCAGGTGAACCAGCATTTGTCGGAGCCGCAGTTCATCGGCTACGATCGCCTCCAAGCTAGGCTGAATGGTCAGACGAAACGTTGGCTGGGCAACCCCAGCGGCAGCTGTCGGTTCGTTCGTCATCTCCGGGTCGATTTGCAGGTTTTGCAGGTGCTGATAGGCACTTTCACAAATAGCGCGGATTGGGATGGATCTGGGGGTAAGGCGAAGCTGGCCGGTTTCGATGCGCGTCAGGTCTAAGATATCGTTGACGACGCTAACAAGCCGCCGTCCGCTCTGGTGAATGAGATGGGCGTAGCGCGACTGGCGTTCGTTTAGCGCCCCAAGGGAGCGATCTTTGAGCAGCTCAGACAGCCCCAACACTGCGGTCAGGGGAGTCTTGAGTTCATGACTGATGCAGGCCAAGAATTCATCTTTGAGACGATTGAGCTGAGTTAAATCAGCATTTTTAGCGGCCAGCTCTTTGGAAATCTGATTCGAAGTTTGCTCAGGCTTAGTCATGTCGCGGGCCAGCACGAGCCACAAATCGTCTGCTTGACTTTGCTGATTTAGCCGCGGGGGAGAGACAGCCGAATTTGGCAGTGCAGACGGGGGCGCAGGCGTGGACGGCGTCAAGGGAGCAAGCTGAAACAGATCATGGTCGGGGGCGATCGCCACAGAGCTAATCGCTTCAGGTTCAGGAGTATCGCGGGTCTTTTGCAGCCATTTCGACCAGTCCCCCAGCCAAACTCTAGTAAATTCGCAGACTCTTTTGGGGTTCGTTGTAGTTGGGCAGCGACACACACAAACATCAGAGAAGACGGCCTGACCAGCCAGGTTGTCCCAATCCACGGGCGTAGGCGGCACAGCCCCATAGCTCCCCACTACCTGACTCGCTGAAGCTGGCAGCGCCTGCCTGCTAGAGGCCGCAGTGGCGAAGGCAGCAGCGACCTGTTCGGCTGCCTGCTGGGGATGCTGCAGCTCGCCCATTAACGTCTGCCACTGGGAATTCTGTAGCAAGATCTCGCCTGATCGAGTCTGCACCATTAGGGGTAGCGGCATCTGAGCTAGGGCCTGCAGCAGGGCACTCAACCCGACCGTTTCTAGCGGGGGAAGGTCGGTCTTGCCAAAGGGGGGAGGAAGAGCAGCAGTAGCGGGAACAGCCCACTGGTGCCAAAGGGCTTGCCAGTTGAGCAGCCCCAAGTAGCGCCCCTGAGCATCGACGACGCCCCACTCGGTGGGGATTTCCGTCTCGGTTTTGGCGAGGCGGCGGGCCAGCGTCAGTTGAGCTTGAATCTGGGCGCGCACCTGCCGGAGTGACCAGTGGTGAGGCAGCCTTATCAGGGGGCGGAGGAGCGATCGCTCCCTAGCTGCAGCGGCATGTAAGAGGGCGTCTAGGGATGATTTGACCACAACCGATGCCTGGAGGCGAGTGGACCACACTAGCGGCATCAGGTCCGTGGCGGACACCAGACCCATGGGCTCGCGGTTGGTATTCACAACAACGAGGCGATCGCCCGCCGCCGGGTCAAAGCGCTCCATCACCTCTCCCACCCGTTCGCTCAGGCAGCAGGTGGGTACGGGTAGAACGTAGGAGCCGACAGACGTAGCCTTCATTATGAGATGCCTGGTAATGGGTATGCCTCGTCGTGAATAGACCTGGATATGGCTCTCTGCCGGGCGAGCGTTTAGATCAGCGCTTGAGGCGATCGCCCAACTAACCACAGACAGCAATGGGCATAAAGGGATCCAGGCTGCTTGAGCAGGTAAACGCTTGGCTGCCTTCTATGTTAATTATGGCGGCTTTCGTCCCAGTGTTGGCCGCGTTGCAACTACAATAAATGTTAAATAATCTTGTAGATAGCGAGATATTACTCAATATGCAGTTAGAAATTGGCTCGCATGGCCGCTAATGCCCTACCCTTAGAATCATCGGTCCAACCTGAGTTAGCCATCTACGCTTTTCTGCCAACCCCATCCCTCTCGTCGTCACTAGATGAAGTCCTCCAGGAAGACAGCTACGCACTGGAGTCGTTTCGGCAGAGTGGCCCATTCATCACATCCGTTAGCCAGAACCGGCAGGACATCGACTGTCTGGTTTTGGAAGGAACTCCAGATGGGCTGGCTCTGCTAAATCAGTTGCGATCGCGCTCAGTGCTGCTTCCTGCTGTTTTGCTGCAGCCGCCGCATACCTCTAGCGCCGATGGCGATCGCGCCCAAACGGAAAACGACTGCTCTCCGGAGGCGGCATCGGCTTACCACAGCGCCATCCTCTGTCTAAACGCTGAGCGGCTCCATCAGATCACAGCCTATATCGAAACCGCTATTGACCAATTTCTAAAGCTGGCGGTGCACTCGTCGGCTGAAGCTGATCAGACCAGGTATTCAGTTTTGGATGAAGCGGCGGATGAAGAGACGAACCTGGTACTCAAGCAGCGGCGGCTCGCGCAAAAGCTGAAGGAGCGGCTGGGCTATTTGGGCATTTACTACAAGCGAGATCCCCGTCGGTTTTTACGCGCTATGAACGCGGATGAACGGCAGCGGCTTCTGGCTCAGTTAAAGCAAGACTACCAGGACATTATTATCAACTACTTCTCGGATGACCAATACCTGAATCAGAAGATAGAAACCTATGTCAACACTGCCTTTTTTGCCGATGTTCCCACTGCCCGCATTGTTGAAGTCCATATGGAGATCATGGACGAATTCTCGAAGCAGTTGAAGCTGGAAGGGCGCAGTGAGGAAATTTTGCTCGACTATCGATTGACGCTAATTGATGCGCTGGCCAACCTCTGCGAAATGTACCGCCGCTCGATTCCCCGAAATTCGTAAGGCTACTGTTGAAAACTCAACCCTCACTGCCATAGGCGTCAAGGCTTTTGATCACTATCCTTCGCAACTAACAATCCTGGATCATTCCTCACTATGAGTTCTTCGGGCAAGACATATATACTAAAGCTTTACGTTGCGGGCAACACGCCCAACTCAATTCGTGCATTGAAGACGCTCAACAGCATTTTGGAACGGGAATTTCAGGGCGTCTATGCCCTGAAGGTGATCGACGTGCTCAAAAACCCGCAGCTTGCTGAGGAAGATAAGATCTTGGCGACGCCTACTCTCTCAAAAATTTTGCCCCCTCCTGTACGCAAAATCATTGGCGACCTATCGGATCGAGAAAAAGTCCTGATTGGGCTAGACCTACTGTACGATGAGCTTCTGGATGACGATTTAGGGTTTGAAGCTGATTGAGCCTGTTAACCGGTGCGACATACCAAAGTACCTCCCATCATCTCGTATGATGGTCAAGGACCTGGTGCAGGATCATGCCCGCATTACAGAGACTAAGCCAGCAGCATCGGTCAGCCGCAGCCGATTGGACAGGCATCACCCGTGCCGACTCAGAACCCAAACTTCTACATTTCTTCGTCATATTTGAAAGCTTCAGCGCTAAGGTTTGACTGACAAGCTATGCAGCAGAATCGTTTTGATACCTCAGGCAATGGAGTAACCGCCCAGGGGGTTCAGAAAATCCGTACGATGATCGAGGGCTTTGACGATATCAGCCACGGCGGACTGCCCATCGCTCGAACTACTCTTGTCAGCGGCACATCAGGCACCGGAAAGACGCTCCTAGCCGTCCAATTTTTGTATAACGGCATCATTGAGTTTAACGAGCCTGGTATTTTCGTCACATTTGAGGAATCACCTGGCGATATCATCAAAAACGCCTACAGCTTCGGTTGGGATCTCCAGCATCTTGTAGATGAAGGCAAGCTGTTTATTCTAGACGCGTCCCCCGATCCCGAGGGGCAGGATGTGGTAGGCAACTTTGATTTATCGGCAATTATCGAGCGAATTCAGTACGCTATCCAGAAGTACAAGGCAAAGCGAGTGTCGATCGACTCGGTAACCGCCCTCTTTCAACAATATGACGCTGCCTCCATCGTGCGGCGGGAAATTTTTCGTCTGGTAGCCCGGCTCAAGCAGGTGCGAGTCACTACCGTGATGACTACCGAGCGGGTGGATGAATATGGTCCAGTGGCGCGGTTTGGGGTGGAGGAGTTTGTATCGGACAACGTCGTCATCGTCCGCAACGTGCTGGAGGGAGAGCGGCGGCGGCGCACCATCGAAATTCTCAAGCTGCGGGGCACGACCCACATGAAGGGAGAATATCCGTTTACGATTACTAACAATGGGGTCAATATCTTTCCGCTTGGAGCCATGCGTCTGACTCAGCGATCGTCTAATGTACGGGTCTCCTCTGGCGTCAAGACGCTGGACGAAATGTGCGGCGGCGGCTTCTTCAAAGACTCAATTATCTTGGCTACCGGAGCAACGGGCACTGGCAAAACTTTGATGGTCAGTAAGTTTCTCCAAGATGCCTGCAACAATGGCGAACGGGCTCTGTTGTTCGCCTACGAAGAGTCGCGGGCCCAACTGTCCCGCAACGCCTACTCCTGGGGGATTGATTTTGAGGAGCTGGAGCAGAAGGGCTTGCTCCGCATCCTCTGCGCCTATCCAGAATCCACCGGCCTGGAGGATCACCTGCAAATCATCAAGTCTGAGATTGCTGAGTTCAAGCCATCCCGCATCGCTATCGACTCTCTGTCTGCCCTGGCGCGCGGGGTGAGCAATAATGCCTTCCGCCAGTTTGTGATCGGCGTCACGGGCTATGCCAAGCAGGAGGAAATTACTGGATTCTTTACCAACACCACGGACCAATTTATGGGGTCTAACTCCATCACCGATTCCCACATCTCAACGATTACGGACACAATCCTAATGCTGCAATATGTGGAGATTCGCGGCGAGATGTCTCGGGCAATCAACGTGTTCAAGATGCGGGGGTCGTGGCATGATAAGGGTATTCGCGAATACAACATCAGCGAGCGGGGGCCAGAGATTAAGGATTCATTCCGCAACTACGAGCGGATCATCAGCGGTTCACCCACTCGCATTTCGGTAAATGAGCGTAGCGAGCTCTCGCGTATCGTGCGAGGATTTCAGAGCAGTTCCGACGACGAGCAGCTTTGATTCTCCCGGGTTGTCCAGAGAACCCTCCTGCTGCGCTTAGGCACCCACCATCATGGCCTCAATAAAGACATCGAGATAGTGGTTGATTAGCGCTGCCCTGTCCGCCGGTAAAGTTTCGTGAATGACTGTCCGTAGGATACGGTACGACTCTGCGGTCTGCTGCTCTTTTCGCAGGGCTGCGATTACCGTTTGCATCCACAGCACCAGTTGTTCAACAAAGCCGTCTTCGTCGTCTTTTAGCAGGCAGAGTGCTGCGTAGCGGAGGACATACCCCATATCTCGTTTGCATTTATCGCCATGGGATTGGATGGTTGCTCGATGAGCAGGCATCATCCGGCGCAGGGTGCTAAGCACGAGAGTGTCAGCGTGTTCCTGCAGCGATAGGTAAGTATCCCGCCGCAGGGCATAGCTCTTGGCAAACTCCTGAAAACCTTGGAGGTCTTGGTCGGCGAGATACTGTCCGTCGGTGTTGTGAATTACGGTATCGAGGCTGGAATTCATAGAAATGGATTGTAAGGATAGGTTGGCTGGCGTTCTTGGGCTAGCTGTACCGCTGGGGGCTGAAAATTTAGGAAATTCCCCAATTTCTGCTTGGCCATAGCGATCTCAACTAGCTTGGACAATCTTCTTTACTGACTTAGGATGAGCCCTCCGACTCTTTGACTAGTATTCCCATTCCGGCGGCAGGACCATCCCCCAGTGGGAGCAGTTCCTTAGGAGCAGCTTCTTGGGAGCAGCTTCTTGGGAGCAGCTTCTGTGGTATGGCGCTACGCTTTCGCGTTAGGACATTCAAGAGGTGTGGAACCCGCGCGTCGCGGGGGTTCCACACTCAAACCTTAGCCCGTAGGGCCATAGGCGATCGCCCAACCTCTAGAGCCCTCGACGAAAGAAATCTCGGCCTGGTAGCTTAGGATCAACTGGTTTAAGTACTCATTTTCTACGCTGCCGCCTGTGACGATTTTGATTCCCGCTGTGCGCCGTCAAATTTATTTTGGGCTGATTGGATTGGGCCTGGTTTTGGGGGCGTGCGATCGCCCCAATAATGCCGCCAATGAGGCCGGGGATCAGGTCGTCACTATCCTCGGGTCAATCACAGGTGAGGGGCAGGCCAAAATTGAGCAGGTTTTTGCTCCCTTTACCGAGGCAACGGGGATCGAAATTGTTTACGAAGGGACTGATGCGTTCGCCACTGTACTGCCCGTGCGAGTCGACGGCGGCAATCCCCCTGATATTGCGCTCTTTCCCCAACCCGGTCTAATGGCCGAATTTGCCCGTGAGCAGCACCTGGTTCCCCTAGAAACTTTTCTCGATCCCAAGGAACTATCAGCCGCCTATGCCAATGACTGGCGAGACCTAGCCACCGTTGATGGCAGCATCTACGGCCTCTGGGCGCGGGCCGATATCAAAAGCCTAGTGTGGTATCGCCCTGATGTATTTGCGGCTCGAGGATACGAAGTTCCCGCTACTTGGGACGACCTGATGGCCCTATCGGACCAAATTGTGGCCGATGGCGGCATACCCTGGTGCCTAGGAATGGAGAGCGGCGCAGCAACGGGATGGGTGGGCACCGACTGGGTAGAGGATATGCTGCTGCGGCAGTCAGGGCCAGATCTATATGATCAGTGGGTCAGCCACGAAATTCCCTTCAATGCGCCCGAGGTCAAGGCGGCGGTTGAGGCGTTTGGGGCGATCGCCAAAAATCCCGATTACGTCTTGGGCGGCCCGGTGGGAGTCATTAGCACCCCGTTTGGGGATGCGCCCCAACCCCTGTTCAGCGATCCGCCAGGGTGCTATCTGCATCGCCAGACCAATTTCATTACTTCCTTCTTTCCAGAGGATGTAGCCGTGGGCGAGGATGTCAGTATATTTCTGCTGCCTGCCATTAACCCAGAGTTTGGCGTACCCATTTTGGTGGCCGGGACAGTGTTTGCCGCCTTTAATCCCGATCCCGCTACCCAGGCCGTAATGGCTTATCTGGCTACCCCCGAACCTCATGAAATTTGGGTGGGCCTGGAAAATTATGTGTCTCCCCATCAGCAGGTCAGTCTGGACGCCTATGGCAGTGACTTTATTCGACTCCAGGCCGAGATTTTAGCGAGTGCAGCCATTATCCGCTTTGACGGCTCTGACCTGATGCCCGGTGCAGTGGGGACGGGCACCTTCTGGTCGGGCATGGTGGACTATGTGGGTGGCGAAGATGTCAACACGGTACTTGAGATGATTCAGGCAAGCTGGGTTGAAGCAAAGGAGTCGCAGCATGGCGAGTAACCTCTCCCCTAGGGCGATTCGATACCGTGATTTTGTGATCCGTCCCTGGGAACCGCGCGATCGCTCTGCCGTTGAGGAACTGGTGCGCACCGTACTGACGGAGTATGGGTTGGGCTTTGAACCCGACCAGACCGATCGCGATGCAATCCAGGTGGAGGAGGCTTACTGGCACACTGGGGGAGAATTCTGGGTCGTTGAGCACCACGGTATCGTTGTGGGCAGCGGCGGCTTCCATCCTACCGAGCGGGGCACGCAGGGCGTTGAGCTGCGCAAGATGTTTCTCCTGCCGGAGGCGCGGGGTCAGGGGTTGGGGCGCTACCTGCTGCAAACGCTGGAGACAGCAGCCGCCCGGCGAGGATACCAGCAGATGTGGCTAGAAACCGCTACGGTTCTCAAAGAGGCCGTTCGGTTATACGAACAGAATGGATATTGCATGCCAAGCGATGCTCCCGTTTGTGTAGCCCGGTGCGATCGCGTCTATGTTAAATATCTCCCCGCCTCCCCGAAACTAACGCGAAAGCTTACTGAAAGAGAAAGCCAGCAATGACTAGCGGCAGAAAAATCAGGAGCGTCACAACCAAGACAACGGTTGCTGGGTCAACGTTGATGACGTTTTTTGGAGGCTTGGACATAGCAGTTTAACCCAAGAAATGCCTGGTCTTAGTTTAGGACAAACGCTCCCCCTGCATGTGGGTTTCCCACACTTAACACCTCCTGACAACGACGTTAGGCTAAAAGTGTGCCTCAGAGCCGCAGGCCCAGTTGACCCGGCTTCAGAGGTTTGAAGAACTGGATGGAGGCTTTCCTATGACAACGCCAACCTACAGCGAGGCAACTTTCCAAGAGCTTGAAAAAGATCTGCAGGATGCGATCGCACAGGCTCGTCGTGCCTGCGAGCAAGATGCCAGCTCCACCGAATGCGCCACCGCTTGGGACATCGTGGAAGAGATGCAGGCAGAGATTTCCCACAGACGGTATTCACGGCCCAAAAACAACTTTCAGGTTTACTGCGACGAACATCCAGACGCCGCCGAGTGCCGAGAATACGACGTGTAGGCTTAACGCCCCCTCGGATCACGCTCAAGAAAACGAAACCTTTGGGCGATCGCTCCAGTTATCGGCTAGGGCGATCGCCATTGGTTTAAATATAGCAGCTTATGTATAAGAAATTTTAATCAATCTGCTAGCACGGGAATTTGACTAGAGTAAACGGCCAGATTCCGCTCCCTCACCGGCTGCGGCGACCCTTGTCTTCACAACGACCTGGTCTTCTGCTGCTAACCGCGGAACCAATCTAGTCCCGCTGGCTTGAAGATTGCAGTCAAGGAAGCCGCTGCCCGTATTTGCCTTGATCCCCCTTGCCTGGCATGGGTTAGGAAGTACCGATTTGCCCAACTGATCTGCTGAGGTAGCCGTAAATTAGAAGCTTTGCCTTTAGGTGGGTACCAGGCAATCCTAGCAAAAGCAAGCCTATTTTACACAAATATAGTTTTCTTATTAAGTGCATACCGAGTTCCTATATCCATTGTCGAATCGCTTAATGGTTTGTTACAAGTAAGCAAGACGAGATTCTAGGACGCCTATGCTTGGTGGTCTAACCGACCTGACGAATCGATCAAATACCGACTTGGGCGAGCGAATGCTGAATACGGTTGCTAGCCAATCCATTCGCCACCTGTTTACCTCTAGTCGGTCGGTCGATGTGGAAGTTCGCTGCTATCCCTCCAGCAAATTGCTTCAGGGAAGCATCGACAGCTTCAAGATGAAGGGACAAGAACTGGTCATCCGTCGCGACTTTCGCTGCGAAGAAATGTCGTTTGAGACGGATGCCGTCGCCATCGATGTGGCCGCCATTCTGGCCGGTAAGCTAAAGCTGAAGCAGCCCACCCAGGCGGTTGCCCAGGTGCTCTTGTCGGAAGACGCCGTCAATCAGGCGTTTGAGGCCGAATTGGTTAAGAAACGGTTGCAGAACGTTGAGTCAGAGACGCTACTTAACATCTCCGGTGGTGAGCCGGTCTCCTTTGAGTCGGTTAGCCTTTCCCTGCTGCCAGAAAACCGGGTGAAGATAAGGGCCATGGCAGATTTGCCTAACCGCAGTAACGTGCCCGTTCAACTGTTGGCCACGCTAGCAGTTGAGAAACGCCGCCGGGTTTTATTCAGTGCTCCCGAATTTGATCCGACTGACGTTCCAGAAGACGTACAGGGGCTAGCTAAAGTGCTCTCAGATGCTTTTGCTCAGATCCTGAATGACATGGTCGATATGGACCGTTTCGACCTGGATGGCGTCATGCTCCGCATTAACCGCTTGGAAACCCGCGGTAAGCAAGTCGTCTTCAGTGGCTACGCCCAGATTACTCACTTTCCTGGAACGCGATAGCACCGGGTTAGAAGGAACTGAGTCTAAGGCTCGTTACTGCTAACCTGGCGAATGACCCCGCCGGTTAAATCGGTGCGGTAGGTTGTGGTTTCGCCATCGTGAATCACCTCGATGCGCCATCCCTCGATCAGCGCCATCGTACAGAGTTCACCTTCCCTGGGTAGCCCAAGGCAGCCATCGGGCCAGGTTTGGCGGCTGGCTTCGGCAACCTGGAGAGCGTCTGCGCTAGCTTCTAGATCTTGGGAGGCGATCGCCAATACCTGCGATCGCACCTCTGCTGGTAGTTCCTGAGAATCTCCACCCTGCATGGGGTCACTCGCCTCAGAAGGTTCACCCTCAGTCTCCACGGAATCCGTCTCAGCCGGACTGGTTGCACCAGTCGTTTCAGGAGCGCCAACCTGGTCGGCAC
The DNA here is from genome assembly GCA_050331615.1 of Elainellaceae cyanobacterium. Lineage (GTDB taxonomy): Bacteria > Cyanobacteriota > Cyanobacteriia > CAKZMO01 > CAKZMO01 > JAYKGU01. Next base: position 14,544 of record JBHJGR010000284.1, on the reverse strand, counting down.
ACCCGCTACTGAGCAGCAGAAGGGCAGTGAGCAGAAGGGCGATCGCACCCATCTTCCAGATTGCTGAAGGTTCGCCGAGCTTGCGATCGGCTGGATTATCTGCACGTGTATAGGCCATGACAGTAGTGCGGGAGAAGTAAAGGCAGGTAAATGGATTTCAAGAGCTCCCAGGTCATCCAATAAAAAACGCTAGAAATGCCCCTGGAGGTAATTCTAGCGAATTGCTGTATTTCGATCCTTTCCTAAAGTTTCCCCAAGTCCCGAATTCAATAGGTAGCCATCACTACTGGTAAGACAAGTCTAAAATAGTGAACTAGGCGATCGCGTCAAACTTCTGACCGGTGGGCAATGCCCACCCTACGCCTATTCCATCAAATTAGCCGCGCCAAACCACTACATAGGGCTATAAAAAGTAGCCCTATGTAGGTAGCGCCCCTATTGCGGCACTTGTGGCCATTACGCCATCGAAGTTTTCAGATAGGTTCTTAGCAAATGCTTTATTTTGCTTCGCGGCTAGCGGTCTGAATGTAAAGAATCAAGAGAAATACGGTTGGAACCAGAACAAACAGGATGCTTGCGACAAATCCTAGATCATTAACTTGCATAAAACCCAGCCTCTAAACGTTCAGCAGAATGTAGTCCAGTAAAATCGGCATCAGCCCAAACAGTTAAGATCATATCATTTGAGCAAAGCCGAAGTTGAATTCTCCGGCTACCCACGGCCGGTGAGAGCGGCAAAAACCGTAGTCATAGCCCTAGGGGCTAAAGCTTGAGTGCGGAACCCCCGACTTGGGGATTCCACACCTCTTGAATGGCCTAATGCGAAAGCGTAGAGCTATATCAGGTTTACCAATGTCTGGCCATGAATAAAGCGATCGAGGGACGCACCCCGTCCGGAAGCACACCTGGCGATCGCTTCTTTTGCTTGGGCCACCCACTTCCCATTGTCAGGCTACTTGCGCGCCTGAGGCTTCGTCTGCACGGCAACTGGCCCATTAACTGTGGTTTGGCAGGCAAGACGGTATGTCTCCGGCTTCTTCTTCAGCTTCCGATTTTCTACCTCCGTGCGGGGTGAGAGATTTTCCATCCCCTCAACCACTTCAACAATACAGGTTCCGCATTGACCGTAGCCGCCGCAGTTCATCAGTTTCCCTGTAAAAGTGTAGAGGTCAATGCCGTTTTCGAGTGCCTTCAGGCGCAAATTAGCGCCGTTCGCCACGACGATGTCTTTCTCTTCAGAAACAAACTTAACGTTAGTCATCAAATAATTCCTTTGGCCCTGGTTGCTACACTCAATTCTCCACTCTAATCGGTTCTTCGCCTTTGGAGCTATAGAAGCAGCGATTCTTTACCGCTGGGCTACCCGCATCTATAGTCTTGCAATAGGGTTCAACACTAGTTACACTCTGTAATACACTTTCATTTTTACAAGCTAATTGTCAAACTGTCTAAGCTTGTCTATCTTCGATATCTAGGCGCTTTTTTGGCGGTCTGGCTTGAGCTAGAGAGACAGCTGTGCCTGGATTGCTGCTTGGCTAAGGCTCTAATCGAGACCTCACTTAATCGATCTCGGTTGAGAATTCTGGCCGTCAGCATCTTAATATAAGTAAAGGTTGTCGAGGAAGCGTTGAAACATTAGTAGGAGGAGCGTAGTCGATGGGACTACCTTGGTATCGGGTACACACAGTCGTCCTGAATGACCCCGGACGACTGATTTCTGTACATCTAATGCACACGGCTCTGGTTGCTGGATGGGCTGGTTCGATGGCGCTATACGAACTGGCAATCTTCGATCCGAGTGACCCTGTTCTAAATCCAATGTGGCGTCAGGGTATGTTTGTCATGCCTTTTATGGCGCGGCTTGGCGTCACTGAATCCTGGGGAGGCTGGAGCCTGAGCGGCGCACCCGCCGTCGATCCTGGTTTTTGGTCGTTTGAAGGTGTTGCCGCTGCCCACATTGTTTTGTCTGGTTTGCTGTTCCTGGCTGCCTGCTGGCACTGGGTTTACTGGGATCTAGAGCTGTTTAGAGATCCCCGCACGGGTGAGCCTGCTCTAGATTTGCCCAAGATGTTCGGTATTCATCTATTTCTTTCAGGGCTTCTTTGCTTTGGCTTCGGAGCCTTCCACCTCACCGGGCTGTTTGGTCCCGGCATGTGGGTATCTGATCCCTACGGCTTGACGGGAAGCGTTCAGCCCGTTGCGCCTGCTTGGGGTCCAGAAGGATTCGACCCGTTTAATCCGGGGGGGATTGTGGCCCACCACATTGCGGCAGGAATTGTCGGTATTATTGCAGGGTTGTTTCACCTGACGGTACGTCCCCCTGAGCGACTATACAAGGCTCTGCGAATGGGGAACATTGAGACGGTGCTCTCCAGCAGCATCGCGGCAGTGTTCTTTGCAGCTTTTGTGGTCGCCGGAACGATGTGGTATGGCAGTGCTGCCACCCCCATCGAGCTGTATGGCCCTACCCGCTACCAGTGGGATAGCGGCTACTTCCAGCAGGAGATTGATCGGCGGGTCCAGACGGCGATGGCCTCCGGTTTATCCCAGTCTGAAGCTTGGAGCACCATTCCCGAGAAGCTTGCCTTCTACGATTACGTGGGAAATAGCCCAGCTAAAGGAGGACTTTTCCGCGTTGGTCCCATGAATAATGGGGACGGGCTCGCCCAAAATTGGCTAGGTCATCCGGAATTCCGGGACGCCGATGGACGTCTCTTGACTGTTCGCCGTCTTCCCAACTTTTTTGAAACCTTCCCAGTTGTTCTCACTGACCAGGACGGCATTGTTCGGGCAGACATTCCCTTCCGCCGAGCTGAGTCTAAGTACAGCTTTGAGCAGATGGGCGTTACGGCCACCTTCTTCGGTGGTGAACTGGACGGCCAAACGTTTACCGATGCTGCGACGGTGAAGAAATACGCTCGTAAAGCCCAGCTGGGTCAACCTTTCGACTTTGATACTGAAACTCTAGGCTCTGACGGGGTATTCCGTACCAGCACCCGGGGCTGGTTTACTTTTGGTCATGCCGTCTTCGCCCTACTGTTCTTCTTTGGACACATCTGGCACGGTTCCCGTACTCTCTTCCGAGATGTATTTGCCGGTATTGATCCCGATTTGTCTGAGGAGCAGGTTGAGTGGGGTTTCTTCCAGAAGGTTGGTGACAAGACGACTCGCCGCGAGGAGCCGATTTAACGGCCAGCTATCTACAGGCTGGTAGCCATAAGCGGCTAGTCAAGGCCGCCTATTCTCAAGAGCGAAAAGTCTCAAGAACGAAAAGAACCCGAAGTTTAGGAATGGTCTACATGAGCCATAGAAATGCAACTCATTAGACCATTCTTTCTGTTTATCAGTAAACTGGTCATAGTCAGAGACACGTCAGTAGGAGGGGAATTGTCAAAATGGAAAGCGTTGCATACATTCTGGTACTAGCCGGTGCGATTGGAGTTCTGTTTTTCGCGATCGCCTTTCGCGAACCTCCCCGCATCAATAAGGACTAATGGAACTAGCCTTGGTATAAATGCTAGTGGTTGTGCGCCCCCCGCCCAGGGGCGCATAACCTTACACGATGTAACTAATTGTGCTTGAGCACTTATTTTTTCGTAAGCTATGTTTCTGAGCACGTGCTGCTCAGTTTTTTTGTCGCCGGCTAAGTTGAAATTAGTCTGACAAGATGTTAGGGTCGTCTGTCATAGACCTGTCGCCGCCGATGACAACAGGCAACCAATTAATTTGTGCTGGCTACAGCTTCAATCGTGGCTGTTGCCGAGAAGGGGTTCACCGTCATGCGATGTCCGTTCTGTCAATATCCACATAATCGCGTCCTTGAGTCACGCTCTGCCGAGTCAGGGCAAAGCGTACGCAGGCGTAGAGAGTGCTTAGAGTGTAAGCGCCGCTTCACAACCTACGAGCGTATTGAGTTTGTCCCGGTAACCGTGATTAAACGCAACGGCGATCGCGAGTCATTTGACCGCTCAAAGCTCCTCCGAGGCGTTGCCCGCGCCTGCGAGAAAACTGGCGTTACCTCGGTCCAGCAGGAAAATTTGGTCGATGAGATTGAGGCCGAACTCCAGCAGCGTTCGGTGCGAGAGGTTAGCAGTAACGAAATTGGAGAGCTGGTTCTGCATCATCTTCAGCAGTTAAACGAGGTCGCTTATATTCGCTTCGCTTCGGTTTATCGAAAATTTCAAGGAATTCGCGATTTTGTTGACACGCTGGAGCAGATGCAGCAGGCTGAGGCAAATCGGGGCGATCGCCCAGAGCCTCAACATGGCGAGGCTGATTCCCCAATCCCAGATGGCGGCTCGCCGTTGCATCAGTACACCTCGTAAGCCCAAATCTGAGCCTTGTCCGTCTTAGGACGTGGAACCTTCTCCATGGGAAAACTCCACGTCCGCCAGCGGTTTTGCTCGGGTGCCGCAGCAGATTTTGCTGAAACTGTATCTTTGCGGTACAATCTTCTATCTGGGGCTTATATGAGCAGCAGCTCGCCGATAGATCTCATACAATGGTTTTGACTGAACAGCGATTAGGCGATTCCGCCAGCCGTTTTCACGAGATAGCAAGAGGTGAAGCGAAGGAGGCTAAGAACTCCACGGCTAACCCTCAGATAGAGATAATACTTACCCCACTCAAGAAACTTCACGACGGAGATACACGCTAGGAAGCATTCGCATGGTCAATCAGCAAAAGGAAACCGAGAAAGATAAGGATACATCAAATATTGGCTTCACACACGAAGATTTTGCAGCTCTCCTTGACAAGTATGACTATCACTTCAGCCCTGGAGATGTAGTCGCAGGGACGGTGTTTAGCATAGAGCCGAGGGGAGCACTGATTGACATTGGTGCTAAGACGGCGGCCTATATCCCCATTCAGGAGATGTCGATCAACCGAATCGACGATCCAGGGGAGGTACTACAGTCGAACGAAACCAGAGAGTTCTTCATCCTGACGGACGAAAATGAAGACGGTCAGTTGACCCTCTCAATTCGCCGCATCGAATACATGCGAGCATGGGAGCGGGTCAGGCAGCTTCAGGCAGAGGATGCCACCGTGCGCTCTGCCGTGTTCGCAACCAACCGGGGTGGGGCACTGGTGCGCATTGAAGGGCTGCGAGGCTTTATTCCTGGCTCACATATCAGCACTCGTAAACCAAAAGAAGACCTGGTTTCTGAAGAACTGCCTCTCAAGTTCCTAGAAGTCGATGAAGATCGCAACCGGCTGGTGCTGAGCCATCGCCGAGCGCTGGTTGAGCGGAAGATGAATCGCCTTGAGGTGGGCGAGGTTGTTATCGGTACCGTTCGTGGGCTCAAGCCCTACGGTGCGTTTATCGATATCGGCGGCGTGAGTGGCCTACTCCACATCTCCGAGATTTCCCACGACCACATCGACACCCCCCATAGCGTCTTCAACGTCAATGACGAAGTCAAAGTGATGATCATTGATCTGGACGCCGAGCGGGGGCGCATTTCCCTATCGACTAAGCAGCTTGAGCCCGAGCCGGGCGACATGGTGAAAAATCCTGACCTCGTCTACGACAAGGCTGAGGAAATGGCTGCGAAGTATCGGGAGCGTACAATGCAGCCACAGGGATACGCGGAATCGGAAAATGGTGCGTCCGCAGGCGATGCCTCTGACGATAGCGGGGGCATTCCCTCTGCTTCCGAGGAGTAGGCGTCTTTATGGTGAGCCAATCCCCTGCACTGCGGGGGATTGGTTCGTATTAGCGGAAAAAATGGGGAAAAGCGGTGGTCGAGTTTAGCCTTCGCTGTTGCGACGTGGTGTTTGAGCAGGTCCAGGCTGTTGTGTTCGACAAAGACGGCACCCTGGCCGATTCAAACGAGTTCTTGAAAATGCTGGGACGGCGGCGATCGCGCTTAATTGATGCCCAAGTGCCCGGCGTACAGGAACCGCTGCAGTTGGCGTTCGGGCTAGAGGAGGGAGGGATCAATCCATCTGGGCTGCTAGCAGTCGGTACCCGTCAGGAAAACGAAATTGCGGCGGCGGCCTATGTGGCAGAAACGGGACGGGGCTGGGTTGAATCGCTGAAGATCGCTGCATCTGCCTTTGCTGAGGCCGATTCTTACCTGCTGCGGAAGGCAGAAAACACGCCGCTGTTTGAGGGAGCGCTGGCCTGTTTACAGCGGTTGGCTAATGCTAGAGTCCCTCTGGCGCTGCTCTCAGCAGATACTTCCGCTCACGTGAAAGATTTTGTTGAATTTAACCAGCTAGGGCCTTACTTCCAAGCGCTGGTGGGCTCTGATGGTAACGTCGGGAAACGCGATCCGGAGTTGCTGCGACAGCTCTGTGCCCAACTGGAGGTGCCTTGTGAATCGATTCTCGTGATTGGCGACTCGCCCCTCGATATTGCGATCGCCCAAGCAGTAAACGCCGTGGGCTGCGTAGGCGTCACTTGGGGATGGGGAACAGCAGAGCATCTCAAGGAAGCTGATGCCCTAGTGGATTGCTTTGACCAAATTTCTTTATTGTGAGGGGCGATCGCTCACTTGGGTCGCCATCCAGTCTAGATAGGGCTGAGAGCCAGCCAGGATGGGGAGAGCAATGATCTCTGGCACGTCATAGGAGTGGATTTTCTGTACTGCGGCTTCTAGGTCACGAAAGCAGTCTAGACGAGTCTTAATGATGAGCTGCCATTCATCATCTTGGTGGGTTTTGCCTTCCCACACGTAAATTGATTGGATAGGAATCATTCCAACGCAAGCCGCTAAGCCCTCTTGAATGAGGGATTGGGCGATCGCCACGGCTTCATCCCGGGAAGCGGCGGTCACTAGCACCACACCATAGGTAGCTTGCTGGTCCACGGCTACGTTTTCTCCAGGGAATGAGTCACGGCTTGGGGGTATGGATGAGGTGGTGCAAAGCGCCCATCGGACAGCGGATGCATCTGACCGGCTCCAAATAGCTGACCTCCCGACGCCACCATGCTGAGGTACTGGCGCGTCAACTCAGGTAAGAGGGCACTGGCAAACACCGTGCCTTCAATCTTGACCCCTAAGAGCTTCGCCTCTTGGAGATCAGCCGCCGTAAAATTTGCCTGACTCAGGTTGCTCCAGTCAAGGTTAGCCCGATCCAGTTGCGCTGCCGATAGGTCCGCGCCGGATAGGTCAGCCCGCATCAGCTTCACTCCCCGCAGCTTCGCTTCGGTGAGATTGGTCGAGGTGAGGTTGGCACCTTCCAAATTTGCCCCGCTCAGCTTGGCCTGACTCAGGTTTACGCCCGTCAAGTCGATGCCCCGCAGGTCTAGACCGTTGAGATAAGCCCCCTTGAGATTAACGTCAGTCAGAAATGCCCCCGCCAGGTTAGCGCCACTGAGCCGCGCTTCAGCCAGGTTGGCCCAGTTGAGGTTGGCCCGCGTCAAATCGGCATTGCGGAGGTTGCTGCCCGAAAGGTTAGCGCCGCAAAGGTTGGCCCGCTGCAGGATGGCATTTCGCAGGTTGGCATGGGTCAAATCAGCGCCGCTCAGCTTGGCCCGCAGCAAGTCGGACTTTACCAGGAAAGCGCCGCTTAGATCAGACTTGGTCAGGTCGGCATCCTCCAGGCAACCATCGCTGAGCTTGGTGTAGCGAAGGTTGGCCCAGTTGAGAAAAGCTTCTGATAGATTTGACCGAGTCAGAAAAGCCCGACTCAAATCGGCCCCGGTGAAGTTAGCCCCCGTAAAGTTAACGCCGATGAGGGTGACCTCTTGAAGGTTGGCTCCCTGGAAGTCGACGCCAGCAAAGTCGCGCTGACCCGCCTCATAAGCTCTTAGTAGGAATTCTCTGTTCATCAATACTGCTCCTAACGACTCACACTCTCCCCATTCCAACGTTAGGGCAGGTGGCGAGAATCTGGAGAAAAGTTTAAGCCTACTTGACTTATTAGTAAAAAAAGATAACGAATGAGACGATTGTTAATGGTCTACGTTAACTTTTCCAACCGGGAACTGACCTGAAACCCCCCGAAAGCAGCGTTTTCTGCGGATTGCTGCGTTATCCCGCATTATAGAGGGTGAGTGAATTCTACCAGAGTCATGGCTAAGCGCATCGCTTTCTTCAGTCTATGGGTAGGTTTCGTTACCTATGCGTTTCTGCTAGCACCACCGGACCAACCCGATACGCTACCGCTCATCCTCGACCTGTCCTCGGGGCAGTGGGACGGGATCAATCCCCTGGTTGTTGCCCTATTTAACCTGATGGGGATCTGGCCGCTGATCTATAGCTGTGTTCTGTTTGCCGATGGGCGATCGCAACGAATACCCGTCTGGCCCTTTGCGATCGCCTCTTTCGCTGTCGGAGCCTTCGCCCTGCTGCCCTACCTGGCGCTACGTCAGTCCAATGGCCAGTTTCCAGGACCGAAGCACTGGTTCATTCGCATTCTGGATAGTCGCTGGTTAGGGGGGGCGATCGCCCTCGGCACTATAACACTCCTGGGCTATGGGCTGATGAACGGAAACTGGTCCGACTTTGTGGCCCAGTGGCAGACCAGCCGCTTTATCCACGTCATGAGCCTGGACTTTTGTCTGCTGGCGCTGCTGTTCCCGGCTCTGCTGGGAGACGATCTGGCGCGGCGAGGGCTGGACCGCACCCATCCCCTGTGGCTGCTCGGCTGGATACCGCTGCTGGGACCCGTAGCCTATCTCTGTGTCCGGCCTGATCTGATTTCAACGCCAGAAACTCCGGCTCAGACGCCCCAGCCGGACGTCACCAGCCCCATCGCTTGATCCCTATCGCTGCAATCCCATTAAATCCAATGGAAACTGGAACCAAACTCTATGAAGGCAAGGCCAAAATTCTCTACGCTACGGCTGATCCGACCGTTGTCCTCAGCCATTTCAAAGACGACGCCACGGCGTTTAACGCCCAAAAGCGGGGCAGCATCACCGGCAAAGGCGAGATGAACTGCGCCATTTCCAGCCATCTTTTCCAGCAGTTGGAGAAGGCGGGGATCGCCACCCACTGGATTGACCAGCCCTCACCCAACACCATGCGGGTGCGGGCGGTGACCATCGTGCCCCTAGAGGTGGTGGTGCGCAACATTGCGGCGGGCAGCCTGTGTCGTCAAACTGGGCTGGCAACGGGAACGGTGCTGAAGCGCCCAATTGTGGAGTTTTACTACAAGAACGATGAGCTGGGTGATCCTCTACTGACGCGCGATCGCATCGATATTATGGATCTGGCTACCCCGGCACAGGTGAATGAGCTGGAGGCGATCGCCCTCCAGGTCAACCAGATTCTGACCAATTTTTTCCAGCAGTGCGGCATTACCCTGGTGGACTTCAAGCTAGAGTTCGGGCTCGATGTCGATCAGCGATTGCTGTTAGCAGATGAGATTAGCCCCGACACCTGCCGCCTCTGGAACCAGGCCGAAACTGACCCCAACCAGCGGGTGATGGATAAGGACCGTTTCCGTCACGACCTGGGGAACGTGGAAGCCGCCTATCAGGTGGTCCTGGAGCGAGTCCTGGCGCACACCCTGTAGGGGCAAATGGCCATTTACCCTAAACACCATCTGCCCCCAAACGAGCGACGCCCCTTAGATTCCTACAATTGCTTCCTACGATTTCGATGCCTTGACTGCCAGCACCGCATAGAACGGATCGCCCCCCGGCATCCCCAGCATTTGTAGGAAGGAGGGAACGGAGGGCTGCCGGGAAATTACCTCCGGCGGCTCAAAGTCGGGGGTGGACTGGAAATAGCGCTTAACCAGCTCTACCCGGCTTGACTCCGAACCGTCCCGCCACGCCTGGATGGCCTTCTGGTAAAACATCCGGTTTGAGAAGCTGACGATGCAGATTCCCCCCGGCTTAAGAATGCGGCTGATTTCAGCAAACACCTGGTCCGGATACTGCAAATACTGCACGGAGACGGCATTCAAAACAGCATCGAAGGACTCATCCGGCAGCGGCAGCTGGGGATTCTGGTTGAGATTCTGCACAAAGTAGTGGTCCAGGCGAGAATTGCGGGCCAGCTCCTCCTCGTTCATACCGTGCCCCTCCACATGCTCAAAGGTCATGCCGTCCGGCAGGTGAGACACCCAGCTACTCATCATGTCGAAGATGCGGGTCTGGGGCTGGAGGCGATCGCGATATAAATCCGTGAGCTGCTGGATAAAGCCTTCATCGACGTGGGTGACGAAGCGGGGGAAGTCGTAGAACAGCGCATCGTCGGATTCGTCTATTTTGCGCCGCTGGGCGGGTTCAAATACCATGGTTGGGATGGGGAGATACGGGGTACGCTATGGACTCTTCTCCAGTTTAAAGAAAAATTACAAACAGTTACATAACCACACAGTTGCCTACCGTGATGCCACTCGCGACGCCATTGGGTTCTGACGCGACGCCATCTGGCGCAGTTTTTTCCCCCTGCCAGACCTATCGATATGTCCTCTGGCGCGTCTGGGATGCCCAAAAGCCCTGGGTGCTATTTCTCGGCCTCAATCCCTCCACTGCCGACGGCACCCGCAATGATCCCACCTGCCGTCGCTGCATTGGCTATGCCCGGTCCTGGGGCTATGGCGGCGTCTATGTGGCGAACCTGTTTGCCTATCGCGCCACCCATCCCCGTGACCTTAAAGCCGCTGAAAACCCCGTCGGGCCTGAGACAGATGATTGGATTTGCATACTTAACCGGCGGGCACATCGAGTCATCATGGCTTGGGGCAATCACGGCAGTTTCTTGGGGCGCGATCGCCTCGTCTTGCCGCTACTAACCCAGCCCCACTGCCTCGCCCTGACAAAATCGGGCCACCCCGCCCATCCCCTTTACCTGGAAAAGTCCCTCCAGCCGATGGTCTGGTGTCCCCAGGGGGAGCCAGTAGCCACCCAATCGCCAGTGGTCTGTCAAGACTAAACCTTAGGGTTTAACGTTCAGCAACCCCTGCTCCTTGAGCTTGGGGTCGAACCGGATAGGGTCAGTCAGACCTCGCTCTTTGAGCTGGGTGGCGATCGCCCCCTCCACCCGCCGCGCTACCTGCTTCAGCGCCTTTGCCTGCTCCCCCTCCGTCGCCGCCGATTCATAGGTGACACGCTCCTCAGCGGTCATTTTCTGGGTGGCGTCAATCGGCTGGGTCCAGTCTGCTTCCTCCGCCCCGTTGCCAGCCGGAGTGGCTCCATTCTCGGCGATCCAGGCGTCTCGAATTGCTTCTAACCAACTCCGCTGGGGCCGCTCAATTGTGTGGACTTTGACCCAGTGACACTGCTGGGGCCGCCGAATCAGATGCTGCTGGAGGCTCAGCAGCACGTTGCGCGAGTAGCCCACGTATTGCAGGGTCTGCTCCTGGGAAAAAATTGCGTAAACGCCCACGGCTCCCCCTAGCTGCTGGGGCAGGTGTCCCTGAGCGTCAATGTAGGGAATCGGCTCCAGAGCTTGAAGAGCAGGAATTTGGGGATTGGCAACCATGTAAACGTGGCTCAGTGGAGTTAAACGAGGGCTACGCCAACGGCATCAGCGCTGCCTCAGTGTCGGGGTCAAACAGGTGAATTTTGCTGGAGTCGATCGCCAGCCACAGGTCGTCATATCGAACCACCCGATCGTCGGGAGAAATTCGGGCCTGTAGAGCGATTGGGTTCGGCACCGATCCCGCTGGAACCATCAGCGTCCCGATGAAGTGGGTATCACTGCCCAGAGTTTCTACCCGATCAACGCGGACGGGCAGATTCTTGGGAGCAGGCACCGCCAGACTCAGGTGTTCGGGTCGGATGCCCAATAGGAGCGATCGCCCATCATAGCGGCGGAGCTGCTCGTCCCATTTCTCAGGCAGCGTCAGGCGAAAGGCGGGATGGGTAATCAGCAGCGGTGCCGTCACCGTCACGGTCAGGAAATTCATCGGCAGGGTGCCAATGAACTCCGCCACGAACCGATTGGCGGGGAAATGGTACAGGTCGAGCGGGGTGGCCACCTGCTGGAGCACGCCGCCGTTCATGACCGCGATGCGATCGCCCATGGTCATCGCTTCCGTCTGGTCGTGGGTCACGTACAGGGTGGTCGTCCCCAACTTCCGCTGCAGGTTGACGATCTGGGCGCGGGTTTCAATGCGCAGCTTGGCGTCCAGGTTCGACAGCGGCTCATCCATCAGAAAAACCTGGGGATTCCGGGCCATAGCTCGCCCCAGGGCGACCCGCTGCTTCTGCCCTCCCGAAAGCTGGCGGGGCAGGCGATCGAGCAGCCCTTCGATTTGCAGCATCTGGGCTACGGTCAGCACCCGCTTGTCGATGGCCTGCTCCCGCTGGGACTGGTAGCGCCGCCTCCGGGGCAGCGGCCGCGTCAGCCTGACCAGCGCCGCATCCCGCCATTGCCGGAACGGATGGGAGGGCAAAACGCCCGATCCGATAGCTAGGTCAATATCGGCACTATCAATATCGGCACCCTGAACCATGCGTCGCAGCCCGAAGGCCAGATTGTCGTAGACACTCAGGTGGGGGTAGAGGGCGTAGTTTTGAAACACCATGGCAATGTCCCGCTGCTTGGGCGGTAGGTCGTTCACCCGGCGATCGCCCACCCAAATATTCCCTCCCGTCAGGGGCTCCAGTCCCGCAATTAATCGCAGCAGGGTACTCTTGCCGCAGCCCGACGGCCCCACCAGCACCATAAACTCTCCATCCCGTACCGATAGGTTAATGTTACGCAGGACCGTCCCTGGAGGCGCTGCGGTCTGAGCTGGCGCAGTCACGGTAGGAGCGACGGCGTCCACGGCGAGGGGCACCTCTGCCGCGGCGGGCTGGACGTCCCTGGGAAACCGACTGGCAAAGCTTTTGTAAACGTTTTCTAAAACAACCTGCGCCACAGCAACTTGCTCGATTCAGCGGACAGCTGGGTTCAAAACCAATTGTGCTCAATAGCTTACCATTGGGATTGCTTTTGACAGCCTCAGAAAGCCAGTCAGGGCGATGAATCTTCCGAATCTTGCTTGGGCTGGAGCTTCCACCCTGGCTTAACCACCTGACGCGATCGCGCAATCACCAGACAGTCATCGGGTACGTCTTCGGTAATCGTTGACCCGGCGGCAATAGTGACGTCAGCGCCAATGTGGAGCGGTGCTACTAGGACACTGTTGGAGCCGGTTTTGCTGCGATCGCCAATATGGGTCGGGTGTTTGTTCACGCCGTCGTAGTTGGCGGTGATGGTGCCTGCCCCCACGTTCACCTGCTGGCCCAGGGAGGCATCGCCCAGGTAGGACAAATGGGCCGCATTGGTGCAATCGCCCAGCGTAGCCTTTTTCAGCTCTACGAAATTCCCCACCCGGCAGCGTTCGCCGACGTGGGCCTGTCCCCGTAAGTGAGCATAGGGACCGATGCGGCTATGGGCCTCCACGACGCTGTCAGTCACCACGGAGTAGAGAATCGACACCTGCTCGCCAATCTGGCTGTTTTCAATCAGGCAACCCGGCCCGATGCGGCTACCCGTGCAAATCGTTGTGGTGCCTCGCAGGTGGGTCTGGGGCTCAATAATCACGTCCGGCTCAATCTGTACCGTGTCGTCGATGGTATTGCTGCCGGGATCGATCAGCGTTACCCCCGCCATCATCCATTCTTCCTTGATGCGGGCCTGGAGGATTTCGTAGGCCGCGGCGAGCTGTTTACGGTCGTTGATACCCAGAATTTCCTGCGGATCGTCCACGTCTACTGCCATGACGGGAGCCATATGGGCGATCGCATCGGTCAGATAATACTCTTTCTGATTATTGTTGGTTTGCAGCTTGGGCAAAACCCGCGCCAGTTCGCTCCATTTGAAGCAGTACACTCCGGCATTGATGCGGCGATTTTGCTTCTGGGCAGCGGTGCAGTCCCGATCTTCGACGATTTGGCTGACGATATTTTGACCGTCGCAGAAGACCCGGCCATAGCCTCTGGGGTTAGAGAGGCAGGCGGTAAGAATTGTGGCGGCGTTCTGCTCAGCCCGATGGATCTCCAGTAGCCGCTTCAGGGTTTGGGGCCGCAGCAGCGGCACGTCACCGTTGAGCACCAGCAGATCGCCCTGGAAATCCTGCAGGTGGGGCATGACCTGCTGCACCGCATGTCCGGTACCGAGCTGCTCCGCCTGCACCACAAATTCCAGGCTGCGGTTTGTCTGTGCCAAGGCATCTGCTCGGGCCTGAAGGGAATTCTGGACGAGGTCAGCCTGATAGCCTACTACGACTAAGGTACGGGTGGGCGCAATGTCCCCCAGACTGTCAAGCACACGCTCAACCAGCGATCGCCCCCCCAAAGGATGCAAAACCTTCGGCAGGTGAGACTTCATGCGGGTGCCGCGCCCGGCGGCTAAGATTGCGACTGCTACCATGTTCTCGTCCAATAAGTGCTTGAGCAGTTTTAATTACATTCCCTCAGGGGCGCACCCCCAAGGAAATAATTTTGTTTAACTACTTACCACGTGTCCGAAGGGATTATAGCCAAATTCAGCCAATCCCACTGAAAATCGGGGTTTGTAAGGGGTGGTCGGGGAGCCGCTGGCTTCAGACATGGGGAGGAACGACCACCCTTTACATAGACAGCCGAGCGTATCAGCGAGCCATTTGTTATCTGCACCCCATTTCTGGTTTTCACTTTGTAGT
>JBHJGR010000283.1:0-21667 GCA_050331615.1 Elainellaceae cyanobacterium | reverse complement strand
ACGCTTCCATAAGCATCTGCATTTTGTTAAGCTTTCATCCGATAACGCTGCTATCGACGACAAATGTTAGAGTTTCTGTTTGCGGTCGGTCTAGCCTGGGTCAATATTTCAGCAAATGATCTCGAGCAGTGGACACTCATTCCACAGAGTCAGTGGCTCCCGTTTGCCAACGGCGTTTCTTTGACCTACGTATTCTTGGAAATCCTGCCAAACTTGGGTAGCCTGCAGCGGCAATTAGAGGGCGATGCCTGGCCGGTAATCTCTCATACTGACTGGAGTATCTACCTGCCGATATTGCTGGGGATTACAGTTTTCTACGGAATGGATATGCTGGCGCAGCAACCGATCCAGCTAACTGCTGCAGAGCAAACATCTGCATCCAAGTCCAAAACAGCAGATAGGGGGAGCCTGAAGCGTCCGGTGTTTTGGCTTCATATCTTCGCTTTCGCTGCCTATAACGGTATTCTGGGTTACCTTCTGCAATCGGTTCTAGCTCGACAGGGCTTTTTGGACTGCCTGCTGTTCTGGGTCGTACTGGCCCTCCATGTGTTGTTGAACGATGCCAGCTTGGGTGACCACTACCAGACTGCCTACTATACTCTGGGGCGATGGATTATGGCATTTGCGGTCGTGGTTGGCACAGCGGTAGGCGGGGCGGTGGGCGGGGATGCCCGAACGGAACTCAGCGCCCCTGCTTTTTTATGGGCTTTTGTTTCAGGCAGCATCCTGTTTAGCGGATTAGCTGCTGCTGCCCGCCACAGCGACCACTCATTCTGGGCATTTTTCACAGGCGCTGCAATTTACGTCAGCTTGCTACTGCTGGTTGCGACTCCATAGATTCGGTACACGTCGTTTGGTTAGGGCTTACGAAAGCTAGCAATTTGTGAGCGCGCAGCGTCCGGAAGGTCATCTAGAACCCTGGGATGCCGTGCGTGGTGTCGAGTCTACATTTGGCGGACTACTGGTAAGACAAGTCTAAAATAGTGCACTAGGCGATCGCGTCAAACTTTTGACGGGTGGGCATTGCCTACGCTACGCCTATTCCATCAAATTAGCTGTGTCAGACCACTACTTTAGAATAGGGGGCCATCAGTGGATAGCTGCTTGGGTAGCCGCAAAGGCCGAGATTGGATAGGGCTGAGGATCTGATTAAGCAGACGGAGTTGCTCAGCAGTGCCCATGCAGATTAATAAGTCGCCTGCCTGAAGATTTGTATCGGCAGTCGGTCCGGCGATGAGCGTACCGTCAGCCCGCCGGATGGCTAGGACCAGTGCTCCTGATCGCGAGCGGAGCCGTGCTTCTCGCAGGGTTTGCCCGACGCAAGCGCAGGTATTTGGGTCAATTAAAAACTCCTCCATATAGAAGGACCGGTCGGTTCCCGTCAAAATGCCATCGACAAAATCCATTACCTGGGGCCGCAGCGCCGCAGCCGCCATGCGTTTTCCTCCAGTGATGTAGGGAGAAACTACAGCATCTGCGCCGCCCCGCTGAAGTTTCTGCAGCGCTTCTTCGGTGTTGGCCCGAGCGATCGCCCTAATGTTAGGGTTTAGAGTTTTGGATGATAGGACAGTGTAGAGGTTCTCCGCATCTGACGGGAGGGCAGCAACCAGGCATACCGCTCGACCGATTCCCGCCCGCACTAGGGTTTCATCGAGAGTCGCATCGCCAATGAAGGCGTTATATCCGAGCTGTTGAGCTTGATTGACAATTTCTACAGATAGATCGACAACCACAAACGGAATCCCTTCTGAGGCAAACTCGGTCGCAATCTGCTGCCCCGTTCGGCCAAATCCACAAATGATATAGTGCTGTGACAGTTCTTCCACCAGTCGTCGCTGTTGCCGTAGCCGAATTCCTTCTTGAAAGTAGCCCTGAATGAGAGCTTCTGTAAAGCGGTTAACAATGTAGCCGATGCTGACAACCCCGAGCAGAATCAGGCTAATGGTGAACAGCCGCCCGCGGTCATCAAGGGGCTGCACCTCAGAAAAACCTACGGTTGCCAGGGTGATGATGGTCATGTAGGCAGCATCGACCCAGCGCCAGCCCTCAATTAGTCGATAGCCAATCGTGCCGATTAGAGTAACGGCAACGAACGCCAGCAGACCAACCATCAATTCTTGACGGAGGCGACGATATTTTTCGTCTAGGGTAGAATAAGTCAAGCGCCAGAATGCCCTTTTCTCTTAGAACTTGTTTGGAAGTCAGCAGCACTCAAAGCATTCTTTGGCCAGAGAAAGCACTCCAGGGTTACTCCGCCTACCGAAATGATAAATGCTTGAGCGATTTTAATTCCATACATTTTCCTGGGGGTGCGTCCCCTGCGTGGGGTATACCCCCAAGAAAGTGATTTTGTCTGAGCGTAACGCCTGTGCAAAACAAGGAGAATATCGCCAAGTGTCTCGGCAAGATCACGTATAATATAATACTAGAACAATTCAGTAAATCTACTCTAGCTGCATCGACTTGCGATTATTAGCAAGCTGTTTGTCTCTTTCACTATGAGTCTTTGAGCGATCGCGCCGACTTTATACCTGCAGTGGGCGATCGCCTTTTCTTTCTTGACCGAAATAAATTTGACCTGCGTAGCAGTGCCTATCACCGTGTGTTCACGGACTCTTTATCCCAATCACCCAGTTATTGCGGATGAGTTCATGGAGTCTTTACAGATTTTCCCACCCCCCTAGCTGAAAATATACGAGAAGGATCAGAGAGTGGTGGTCGCTCTAAGTAAATTCTGGTCAACACTGTCCGAGATGCGAACAAAAAGTTTTGTCAGAGGTTTAACCGTGCGTCAGGTAAAAATCTTAGATATCCCTATTGACAATATCTCGAAGTCTGATCTACTCAGGGATTTGAAGCAGGGTGGCATTGTCTTCACTCCCAATGTTGACCATTTGATTAAGCTCCGTAAAGATTCGGAATTTCGAGCGACCTATCGAACCGCGACCTATCGAACCTGCGACAGTCAAATCCTTTTGTACGCATCGAGGTTGCTGAGGACGCCCATTCAGGAGAAGATCTCTGGCTCTGACCTGTTTCCGTCGTTTTACAGATACTACGCCAAGGATGAAGAGGTCACCATCTTTCTGCTGGGCGGGGCCGAGGGCGTTGCCGATGAAGCTCGTAAGCGCATCAATCAATGCGTCGGTCGAAACATGGTGGTCGCAGCCCACTCCCCGTCCTTCGGGTTTGAAGAGAATGAAGAGGAGTGTCAACAGCTAATTGACCTCATAAACCAATCGGGCGCAACCGTGCTGGCGGTTGGCGTGGGTGCTCCAAAGCAGGAGAAGTGGATCTGTAAGTACAAAGACCAGCTAACGAGCATCAAAACCTTTATGGCGATCGGGGCGACGATTGACTTTGAAGCAGGAAAAATTCCCCGAGCCCCCAAATGGGTCAGCGAGATGGGCCTGGAATGGCTCTATCGCCTCACCTCCGAACCGAAACGGCTCTGGAGGCGCTACTTGGTCGACGATGTCATATTTTTCTGGCTCCTGTTGCGGCAGTTACTCAAGATTGAGCTGTCCCAGGACAGCCGCCCCCAGCTTGATCCCAATTCCAGCCGCTAGCAGCCCCGATGCTCGGCGTAATGCTTCAGTTCTGCTGCCATGCGATTGAGACCTCGCTGTTCATCATGGCGAATGAACGGCAGCACCAGCGGAGATAACGTACCGGCTAAGGTTTCCATATGAATGTACTTGGTGCGTCTGAAGCCGGTGTCCTGGAGTTCGAACACCTGTTCGCTGCGAAATCCCGGTGCCCGGCACACCCACCGGAGGCATACGCCGGGTTGAAACGAAGTGACCAGCACTTGGAACTCGGTCTCCCGTTCTTTAGCCAGCCTGCGCTGAGCGAGTACTATCGTTCTGCCCTTCTCGAAAGAAATTTCAGGGTCTCGATCCAGCAAAAACGTGTTCCAGTAACGCCATTTGTTTTTCTGAACAAGACTTTCCCAGACGGCTGTTCGGGGGGCATCAATCTCAATCTCAGTGTAGAGGCTCGGCATCGGTAACGGATGATGTTGAATAGATTTCAGTTGAACAAACTTTAATAGAATTTTCCAAACTTGAGGCGAATAGCCGTATAGCTAGGGACAGTCTTGAGCTTTGGGCGTTTCTAGGCTAGGGTTGGGAGCGTCAATTTTTTGACTATATTGAGTCTTCGTTACCTTTTAGGAATTTTTTGGAGTCGCCCACCGATATGGCCCGCCTTACCCCAAACTCTAGCTTTAGTCTAACCATTCGTCTCAAGATCCCCAATCGGGCCGGGATGCTGGCCGAGGTAACGCGGGCGATCGCCAACACAGGCGGCAACATCGGCCTGATTGACCTGATCGAGCAGAACCGCCAGTCCGTCATTCGAGACGTGACCATCGACGCCACCAGCGATGAGCACATCGAAGAAATCGTCACGGCAGTTAAGAATCTGAATGAGATTCAAATCATCAATCTCCATGACCGGACGTTTCAGCTCCATCGCGGCGGTAAGATTACTGTCCAGAGCAAAATTCCCCTCAAGCACCAGAGCGATCTAGCCATGGCCTATACCCCCGGCGTGGGACGCATCTGTTTGGCGATCGCCCAGGAACCCGCGCGGGTTTATGACCTGACCATCAAGAGCAGTACGGTGGCGATTGTCACCGACGGCAGCGCCGTCTTGGGGCTGGGAAACTTGGGAGCAGAGGCGGCCCTCCCGGTTATGGAGGGTAAGGCCATGCTGTTTAAGGAGTTTGCAGGACTGGATGCCTTCCCCATCTGCCTTAAAACTCAGGACACCGACGCTATCGTGGACGCCGTCAAGAATCTAGCTCCCGTCTTTGGCGGCGTTAACCTGGAAGACATCAGCGCCCCCCGGTGTTTTGAGGTGGAGGCGCGGCTACAGCGGGAGCTGGACATTCCCGTCTTTCACGACGACCAGCACGGCACCGCCATCGTCTCCCTGGCGGCGCTGTTCAACGCCCTGAAGCTGGTTCACAAATCCATTGACCAGGTGCGCATCGTGATTAACGGTGCGGGGGCAGCAGGGGTGGCGATCGCCCGTCTCCTCCAGAAAGCGGGGGCAACACAGCTAATCATGTGCGACTCCAAGGGCATCCTCAGCCGCCAGCGGACAGACCTCAACCCCCAGAAGCAGGCGTTTGCCGTGGAGGCCAGCGGCACTTTGGCAGACGCCATGGCGGGGGCAGATGTATTTTTGGGAGTTAGCGTTCCTGGCGTAGTGACCCCAGAAATGGTCGCTTCGATGGCTCGGGAGCAGATTGTGTTTGCCATGGCCAACCCCATTCCCGAGATTCAGCCCGAACTCATCGTGGATCAGGTGGCAGTGGTAGCCACGGGACGCAGCGACTATGCGAATCAAATCAACAACGTGCTGGCCTTTCCTGGCGTCTTTCGCGGTGCCCTTGACTGTCGCGCCAGCGCCATGACCACCAACATGTATCTGGAAGCGGCAGCGGCGATCGCCTCTTTGGTAAAGCCTAGCGACCTCCATGCGGAGCACATCATTCCCTCGGTCTTTGATGAGCGGGTGGCGGCAGCGGTAGCGGCAGCGGTGCAGCACGCAGCGCGACAGGACGGGGTCGCGACTAACTAAGTGCCTATGACCCTACGGGCTGAGTTTTGAGTATGGAACTCTCGCGACACAGGAGTTCCATACCTCTTGAGCGTCCTGACGGGCAAGCGTAACGCTATATCGAAAACTTGCCAGAGTGGGCAACGAGGTGCTGCACCACCAGACGATTCCCCGCCTCGCTCAGGTGAATGTGGTCGCGGTAAAGGGACTGGGGCTGGGGCTGGGCATTGAACACCGGCAGCAAATCCAGATAGGGAACGGCCTGCGCCTGGGTAAAGTCCATCAGCCGCTGACGGGCCTGGTGCTCATAATCACGGGGGCTATTAGGCGTCACTTCCCGTAGCAGGGGCGTCATAGCCAGGAGAAACTGCCCCCCTTCCCGGTGGATGCGATCGCGTATCTGCTGAATGGCAGCCAGGTTTTTGCCTACCCGATCCCCGCCCTCTGCCCGCACCGTATCCAGTTCTGGGATAGGCGCAGGCCGCGTCAAATAGCGAGTCATTACCTCTTGCAGAGCAAATTTGGGGAGGCGATCGGGATAGTTGCGATCGCGCCCCACCTGCACCGCTGTAGGAGCCGTGGCAAATAAATCATCTGTATTGACTACCAGAATCAGCAGGTGGGCACCAAAGGTACCAAACTCCTCCAGGTAGGCCAGCTCGTTGCGCGGCCCCCAGGAGTTGGCAGAGGCATTCAGGACCTCAATGGGGCATTGGGGATCGGGGCCTGCCAACGCCTCCTCCAGCAGTGCCGACAGCGTGCGGTCCTGGGCGGTCCACCAGCCGCCGTTCACGATTGAGTCCCCCAGCATCAGCACCCGTAGCGTTGCCGGAGCGGGCATTACGGCAATGTTCTCCCCCCGCATGGAGTACTGGTTAATCCGAATTAAGTTGCCGAAGCGGCGCACGCACTGACTGGGAGACAGCAAGTAGCCAATCTGGTCGTGAGCGACGTAGGTCAGCGGCGTCCCAAAGCCAAACAGCAGGCGCAGCAGCCCTTCTATCCCGATTAGCAGCCCCGCGATCAGGCCCAGCCCCATTAGCAGCATGTTCATAGTCTTACGGCGAGAGGTTCTCCAGCTTGAGGCTTGCCCATCGGCCCACTCGTAGGGCGGTGATGGCGTTCAACCTCCAGCTTAGGGTGCCGAATTTTTGCATCAAAATCGCATTTGCTCGTTGTGATTCATAGCGATTTAGGTCCACAATTCTAAGTAGGTCGGCACAATTAAATTCATGGTAGAAAACCGGGGGAGCGCCCCGGCGAGGCGCTCCCCCGGTTTTCTAATCTTCGTTTTTCAACGCAGTTCTACTTAGATTGTGACTTAAGAAAGATTGAGCTTTGATGCCGATTCCGGCACAATGGCGATCGAGGCGCTGGAAGTGACGCCGTTCAATGCAGAAATTCTTTACAAAATAGGTTAACTTTAGTTGCTTTTGGCTCACCAAATTCATCATCTTGCTATTGTCTTGAATAGGGGCGTAGCTGGTACCTTAGCGAGGTTCTACTGTGGAGTGGGCAGTATGGAATAGCCTCAAACCAAGGCAGCATCGGGAACTCAGCTCAGGGGCGATCGCCCAAACTCACGTCCCTAGTCTGTTGATGAATTGGCCGGTGACCGATTTAAGCAACTGCTGGGCCTTAACCCAAGGGTGAAGTTAGAAGCATAATCTTGACTGCCGATGGGCTGCAATCAGTCGGACAAAATTCACCAAGTTTTAGGCTTTCTTTAGTATTGAATTCGGCAAGTATTTATACTCATGCGAGTTTGCCTAACCGCTTTTTCTAGCTAGTTGACTTTGAAATGGCGATCGCCATTTCCGTTTCCTGCCTTCTCCTTTCGATTACTGTTTTCCGACTACTGACTGAGTGTTAATCTATGAGACATTTTTGCGACGAGTGGATTCAAGAGTGGTGCTACAACAATGGCTGGACCGACCCGGTCATGAATCCAATCAATCACTACTGGGCGTTTCCGCCGGGGGCCGTCATGCCACAGCCCATTCCCACCGACGCCTTGCGCATGATTAAGGTCGAGAAGGGGCTGAGCCGCTGCGAAAAGCGGTGGATCTTGACGGCTGGAGTCGTCGGCAGCGTCATGGTGGGTCTCAGCTACTGGCTCAGCAATCCCATGCCGCTGGTAGCCGCATTTGCACTGATGGCCTTCATCGTCGCTGGCACGGACGTGGATGAGCTTTAGCGGCGAGTCCGCGCCTCCTGGCTCAGAGTCTTGTAGGCAGCCGTAATTAGCTTCATCCGCTGTTCGGCCAGGAGGCGAAATTCCGGGGCCAGCCCGACCACCTTATCGGGATGATTTTGGCGGGCGACCCGGTGGTAAGCGGCGCGAATTTCGGTGAGGGATGCGCCGGGGGTAATGCCCAAAACTTCATAGGCCGAGACGGGTTCTGGGGTGGAAGTTTCGGGCGATCGCCCATTTTGTCGGGTGTAGCTGGGTTCGGCTTCATCCCGCTGCCGAGGAGAGAGCCACTGCTGGACGCTCACGACGGTTTTCGTGAACTGTTCGGCCAGCGTGATGTTGGAAACGTGGAGTCGCAGGCTAAAGCCAATGCTGGCAACCAGCCGCAGCAGCCCATACTGCACCTGGTAAAGGCGGGGATTGTTGCCCACGTTGGGGTCAGGTTTGCCCGTGGGGGTGACGTGCTGCCAGGTCCGACCGATGATGCGGGCGTCGCCAGGGATATTGCTAACCATGTTAATTTGCTGGCGATCGCAGCGTACCTGAAGCGCACTGTAGGAAATGGCGGTATAGAGCTGCCGCCGCCACACCAGGATGTAGTCCGGCAGGAAGAATAGGGTCAAATAGCCCACGTCAATGCTCCAGACCGCTAGGTTCGTGTGAATGTAGGGCGGCTGGGCGCAGCTAATCTTGACGACCGTGTTGCTCAAGTTGATGACATGACTGGCTCCGGCGTTCTTTTGCAGATCCTTAACGGGCCTGCGGGCCGCCTCCAGCCAAATTTTTTCGGATTTTGCCAGGGTTTGGATTGCGTTTTGGATGGCCGCAAACCGGAGCTGGATGTCGCGATCGATGTGGTAGTTGAGAAAGATGCCCCGCTGCTGCAGGGATTGGCGCTCTGCCCACCAGGCTCCAATCGCCCCCGCTCCTAGCACCAGTATCCCCAGCCACCAGGTTGACAGCAGGCCGAGGGCGATCGCCATTAATCCGCTGGCGATCGCTATGTATCGGGCATAGCTCGGCTGATGAATCCGGTAGTTAATCTCAGAAATAATCTCGCTAATCTGAGGTCGGGTAACGTTTGCGTAAGCTTTTCCCAGTTTGATGTCAAAGCGCATATGCCCCACTCGAAGCCCCGCTAAACGTGGCGATTGAACGTCGATGCCTGATTACAATGAGCCGCTGCCCGGATTTCATCCAAAATATCACTGCTAACGCCTACGTCATTCACGAATACAGGCGATTCTGGCCGCGGACTGGATAATTCTTGCTTTTTGACGTGGAGAAGATGCCTCCAAAGTGTGTCATTCTGCAACGAAAAATCCAGAGACTGAGAAACACCTCCTAAATTGGCATAAAGATATTCTCAAGTGCCAACCCGATTCGTAACACTGAAGAGTCGAAGCGGTTTTCAGCGGGGGTAGACCCATGGTTTCCGAATCATTTCGGCGGCAGCTCCTCCAGGAAGCGATCCGCTGGCAGCAAGACGGCCTGATCTCCGCTGACCAGTATCAGCAGTTGGCGGACCGCTATCATCTGGATCGGCTAGACACCGCGGCCCGCGATCGCTTCGTCGCCATCCTTCTCGTCCTGGGGGGCATCCTGCTGGGCATTGGCGTGATCACCTTTGTGGCGGCTAACTGGCAGTCTATCTCCGATGGTGTCAAGGGCATTTTGCTGCTGGCCCTATTTCTGGGCGTGAATGGAGCCGGATTTACCCTCTGGCGATCGGGTCAGATCAGGGACGGGGACGATTGGCGGCAGCGCCTGGGTCACGGTCTGCTGATGCTGGGGGCGCTCGTCCTCGGGGCAACTCTGGCGCTGTTTGGGCAAATTTTCCACCAGAGCGGCTCCGGCACCGGATTGTGCCTCATCTGGGGGCTGGGAGTCGTGACGATGGCCTATGGACTGCGCCTCACCTCCCTGGGGCTGCTGGCCGGGCTGTTAGTAGGCATTGGCTATTGGCTGGGCTTGCGGGACTTTGTCTTCAATGAGGTGCAGACCGCTGGTATCGAACTTTTGCTGCGGGAAATGCCGCTGGTGGCTGGACTGTTGTTTCTGCCGCTGGCCTACTGGTGCCGCTCGGTCGTGCTGTTTTGTCTGACGGCGATCGCCGTTTTCACCTCCCTGCTGATGGGCTTTGGGCAAATCAACCCCAACTGGACTAACGCCGCGACGACCCCCACCGTCTTACTCATCCTGACGTTTACCCTGCCACCCGCCTTCCTTTGGGCCTATGGCGATGGCCTGTGGCTGGGGGTTAGCGGGTTCCTGCGCCGTCGACTGGGCACAGCTGTCGCGCCCCCCATCCAGGAGCCGCCAGCCTTCTTTCAACCCACTGCCCGCGACCTCGCTGTGCTCTACCTGAGCATTGGCGTGTACGTCTTCTCATTCCACTGGTTCTGGCTGGACACCTTTGGCTCCCCAACCCCAGAGGAGGCCCCTGCCCTGCTGGCTCTGCTGGCTCCCTGGCTCACTTCCGTTAGCCTGCCCGTGCTGACGGTCATTCTGGTGATTCAGTGGATACGGCTATCGTGCTGGGGCAGTGGCTTACCTGGGGCGAGCATCGATCGCGCCTCCCCCCCTTCAAGGCGCTTCAGTCAAACGGATGCGACCATCCTGGCCATTCTGCTGGTGATTGCGATCGCCTTAGCCGTGCATTGGAGCCTGACGCCTCTACCTGCCCTGGGGGTATTTATCTTCAACGGCCTGCTATTTCTCCTGGGAGCGGGCCTGATGCGGGAAGGGCTGGGAGACGGCGCACGACGACAGTTCTGGCTGGGGCTGATCCTGCTAACGCTGCAAATTCTCAGCCGGGTACTGGAGTATGAAACCGATCTGCTGCTCAAGTCGCTAACCTTTTTGCTCTGCGGCGTCGGCGTGATGGCGATTGGCCTCTGGTTTGAGCGCCACGTCCGCACGCTGGCCACCCATCCGCCCACCGCTGCTCCCCGTCAGGAGGACTCGCCATGACGCCATCCCCTACCCCAAATCGAGCGATCGCCCCCTGGCGCTTCTGGCTGCCTCTGGGCTTTCAGACAATTTTAGTTCTGCTGGTACCGGTCCAGGCTGTCTACACCCAAATTGTGGGCATGCCGGTGGTTTTGCAAACGGCCCCGGTCGACCCCTATGACCTGCTGCGCGGCTACTACGTCACCCTGAGCTACGACATCTCCACCCCCCGCACTTTGGCCGAACTGCCGGGCTGGGAGATCGTCTCAGCCGCCGCCGATACCGACAGTCCGTCTCCCCTGCCAGAATCAGGTACTCCCGTCTACGTGGTGCTGGAGCCACCCGCGGGAGACGCCAATCGTCCCAAAGATGGCCAGCCTGCGGCCTGGGTGCCCGTGCGGGTCAGTGGCGATCGCCCCACCGACCTGACCAATTCCCAAATTGCCCTACGGGGCATCTACCAGAACGGGCGTATTGTATACGGCCTGGAGCGCTATTACATCCCTGAAGATCAGCGCCTGGCAATCAACGACCGCATTCAGGCGGCCCAGCAGTCCGGCGACCCCGAAGCCTATGTGGTGGAGGTCAAGATTGATCCGACGGGGCGATCGCTCCCCATCCGCATTTGGGTGGAAGGGGAAGCCTACCAGTTCTAAGCGTCCCGTCTAGCCGAGTCGGACTGGGCCACCTGGCACAGGATTTTGAGAGGGCCGTGCTGCTTGAGGGTCCGCATCTGAGCCTCGTCTCGCACGAACATGGAGCCAGCGAACCCGAGGGAGTTGACGGAGATTGAGTCGAAGCTTTCCTGTGATCGCGGCACCAGCAGCATCCAGTCGCGGGTAACCAGCAGATTGTAGGGTCCTGTGGGGCGATCGCTTCCTGGCTCTGGCGCTAGACCCACGGTGGTCAGCAGCGCCTGATAATGCTCCAGGGATGTCTGGGCGGCAGTGGTTGGGTCCGATACGGGAACCGCTAGCCGCATCAGAGCATGAGGAAAAGGGATCTGGGGCAGGGTGCAGACGGCTGAGGAACGGTCGGGGGCAACTGCCTCCACCCAGGCTGCAATCGGCAGCGGCTCCCCTGTGGGATAGAGGGGCAGGGGCACGAGCTGGAGATGCTTATGACGCTGGCTGGCCCCGGCCCGCTGACCGCCATTGTAGAAGCCCAGACCATCGATCTCCCGCAGACAGACCCATAGGGCCTGAAAATCTGCCTGGGTCAGCAGGGTTTCCTGCTCCTCAAACTGTCGGGTCACCATGAGCAGGTGGTGATCCACCACGTTGAATTTGTTCAGTAAGCAGACGTGGGTATCGGAGAGGTGGGCGACAAACAGCTCCTCCTCGTAGGGAAGAAACGGGTTAAAGTCCTTCCCCTTAGTCTTCTCCTGCTGCTGTTTGGCCTTCTCCTTGCGGGCGATCGCCGCTAGCTGACGTACCAGAAACCGCATGCCGCCGTCCTCCATCAGCTCGTAGTCCGTGGGAATGGACTGGAGCGCCCCGCACTGGAGGGCCTGCTCCGTGCAGGCAACAACCCGATCCCACAGCGTTCCGGGAAGCAGAGTAGAGGACACTTCAGCCATAGACGCGTTCCTACTCCAGCACCTCGAAGCTCTCGATTTCAAAGACGGGGCCGATCATGGCCATGGTCATGACGTCGTCCCGCACCTTGCCCTTGGCCCGCAGCCGCAGCCCCTCCTGCATGGCCTCAGTGGGTTTGCCCTGGTAGACCTCAAACCGTCCCTGTGACGAGTTCAAGGCCCAGGTGCCGGTGCCCATTTCGACCCGCTGGACGGTGCCCTCCACGGTCATCGGATCGCTCATGCTGCTTCTGCCTCCGTTTTCAGTGCCAGATAGGCTAACAGGAAGCATAGCAGGGCGTTGACTCCGAGGAAAATTTGGGCGATCGCCCCACTGCCAATCCACAGCAGGCTAGGAGCCAGCAGGGCACTAATGGCTAAACAGGAAGCCACGCCCAAGCTGCTGCCAATGGCAAACCACTTCCAGTTAGGCTGAGACAGCAGCAGGACCACCAGCACCAAGGGGATCAGCACGCTGGCAGTGATGGGGTTGAGCAGGCTGCTGCCCTGTACAGCGGTACCCAGCTCAGGAATGGAGCTACCCATGAGGCGCAGGGGCCACTGGGGCGCGTCAAACACGTACAGCCCTCGCAGCAGGAAGAGTCCTGCGCTGCCGACTACCAGACCGCCTGCAAAGAACCAGTTCCAGAGAAACGGCAGGAAATTCCGCAAGAACCAGGCCAGCAGGTAAGCACCCAGCACCATCAGCACTTTAGGCAGTAGGCTGACTACGCCGCCA
Source organism: Elainellaceae cyanobacterium (assembly GCA_050331615.1). Lineage (GTDB taxonomy): Bacteria > Cyanobacteriota > Cyanobacteriia > CAKZMO01 > CAKZMO01 > JAYKGU01. Next base: position 8,635 of record JBHJGR010000283.1, on the reverse strand, counting down.
TCAAACCAGAAGCGGGGATTGAGATAGCCGTTTTCCCGCAGCCAGCGGAAGAAGTCTCGGAAGGAAATCTTGCCCCGCTGGGCGATCTGTACCGCCGCCGCTGCGTCCAGATGGCCCGCACCAAAATGGTTCAGCTCGTCGCTGCTGATCTTGCGAGCCGACTGGTAGAGCACCTGGGCTACGTCATTGGGATCATCGATGCCGGACGCCTTGATCAGAGCAGCGACGCCAGCAACGTGGGGAGTGGCCATGCTGGTGCCCTGGAAAGCCCGGAAGGTGCCTTCGCCCGTCTGGGGATCGATGGTTTCTTGAAGAATGCCGCCTGCCTCGCCTGCGCTGGTCAGACCCCCTGGAGCCGAGATATTCACCCCAGCGCCATAGTTGGAGTAAGGCGTTTTGTTACCAGAGGCATCTAGAGCCGATACCGCAATCACCTTGCCGTAGCGGGCGGGATAGGCTGCCGCATTTGCCCCCGCATTACCAGCGGCGGCCACGATCACCACTCCCTTGCGGTGGGCGTACTCGATCGCCTCTGCCATGAGAGAATTCGCACCGCCGCCCCCCAGGCTCATATTGATCACGTCTGCCTCGTGATCGGCAGCAAAGCGGATGGCGTCAGCGATGTCAGAGACCGTACCGCCGCCGCTGCCGCTGAGCACCTTAAGGGGCATCAGCTTGGCTTCGTAGGCAATCCCGGCGACGCCGTAGCTGTTGTTGGTGGACTGGGCAATGGTGCCTGCCACGTGGGTGCCGTGGCCGTTGTCATCGGAGGCGTCTTCCCGGTCGTTAACAAAGTCGTAGCCAGGGACGAACTGGGTCTTCTCCAGGTCACGCACGCGGCTAATACCGGTATCGATCACGGCCACCGTCACGCCCTTGCCTTTGGTGTCGGCCCAGGCTTTCTCTAAATTAATGCTGCGAAAGTTCCACTGCCGGACGTAGTCTGGATCGTTGGGAACGTCAAAGGTGTGGTAGATATAGTTGGGCTCGACGGCTTCGGCGTACTGCTTCAGGCCAGAGCGTTTCAGGGATTTCAGCAGGGCGCGATCGCCCTCCACTACATAAATCTGCTCATCCTCCGCAAAGGGGCTGTTGAGGGTAGCTTCCAGGCCAAACTGCTGGCTGAGGGTTTGCAACTGCTGCTCCACCTGCTCTGGAGCCAGATCGTCGCGAAAGTCGAGAATAATCGAGTCGTATTCCCCTTTATCGGCAAGGCCGGGAAAGGATGCCAGTGCCCAGAGGAGACCAATCAGGAACAGAACCGCAAGCAACAGTCGTTTCATAGGAGTGAGACCGCCCCGTGGCGTCGGTGAGAAGGGTCAGCAGAAGAGTAATTTCCACCACCATAACTCACCAATCCGGCAGGTCAGGCATAAAATTTAAGAAGAGGATGCAAAAACGTCATCCTGCAACCGAATTAAAAACCGATGATACATGGACTGATGTGGCTCCCCCTGCTGGCCATCTTTATTGGTCTGGCCTGGGCCGGGTGGAATGAATATCAAAAGCTAGAAGCCTACCGCGCCTGGGCCGAAACCTGCGATCGCGCCAAATATGACATCTATGCCGTCTTGGGGCAGCGGGGGGATCAGCTCGTCTGGGGTAAACCCACCCGCCAAGGCCCCGTGGGGATCACCACCCTCTCTCTGAATCAGGTGCAGGCGCTGCAGGTTGTGGCCGATCAGCAGCCGGTAGATTTGGCTAATCCTCCCAGTAATGCTCGCCAGATCGCCCTGGAGCTGCAGCCCCAAACCAGCGCTCCTGTGCAGATCCCGTTTACTGATGTGGCGATCGCCGTACAGTGGGCCGCCGCCCTCCAGCAAGATTTACAGCGGATGCAGGCCGAGCAAACCTAGTTCTTTCCCGACTTCCCCCAATCGAGACGATGGCAGATTTTTATCAGGTGTCCCCCGTTGAAATTAAGCAACGACGGCAAAGCCGACGTCGGCAGCGTCGCTGGAAGCTGCTGGCCAGCATTTGGCGATTTCTGCTGGTGGCTGGGTTTGCGGGCGGACTGACCTGGATCATTACCCTGCCGGGCTGGGTAATCCGCAGCGCTAGCCAGATCGAGGTGGAGGGCAATGAGTTTTTGTCTGCTACGACGGTGCAGTCTCTGGTGCCGATTGAATATCCTCAATCTCTGCTGACGCTGAAGCCCCACTCGCTGGCTGAGGCCCTACAAGCCAAAGGTCCCATTGCTGAGGCAGTGGTGACGCGGCAACTGCTCCCCCCCCAGCTCACCATCCAGATTCAAGAGCAGCACCCGGTCGCCATTCTGATTGGCACTACCTACGTTGGCGATTCCCTGTACGGCGAGGATGTCTCATCGCCATCGCCTGCCGCCCCCATGGCCCCGGTTTCTCCTTTAGCGGCTACGGGCCTCCTCGACGAAAACGGCCTGTGGATGCCCCTGGAGCGCTACACCGAAATTAATCAGGACCTGGAGCTTCCCAGGTTGAAAATCATTGGGATGCGGGCTGCCTATCGCACCCAGTGGGCTTCTCTCTACCAAGCGATCCAGCAAAGCCCGATTGACGTCTTCGAAATTGATTGGCGGAATCCGGCAGACCTAATCATCAACACCGACGTTGGGATCGTGCATCTCGGCGCTTACGATGCGTCTAAGTTTGCTACTCAACTGGCGCGACTCGACCAAATGCGCTATCTGGCTCAAACTCCAAACGTTGAGTCTATCCGCCACATTGATCTGCGCAATCCAGACCAACCCTTCGTCAAAATTCAGGGGGCGATCGCCCCTCTAGCAAACCCCTCAGCTAGCACCCCCGCTGATGCTGCGGCGTCACCATAGACAGGGTTCCTCGAAAAGAAGCTGAGAATGTATCAATTTTTCTAGGTATTGTGCCCCCTTTTGTGCGATTCTAGGGCATAGTTATGGGTGTAAACATGGAGAAAAATCCTCCGATTTAACTCCAGCAGATAGCCATTCAATTTTGATTAGGGGCAAAAGTTCCCTGGAGTAAGGACGCTGCTCTCAGCCTCCGTTAGAGCAAGTCCTTGAGGAATAACTGCCTCCAGGTTAACTAAGAGTTAACCGATGGAACCTCAGTTTAGCGCGTTTAATCAGTTCTCTAAACTTAAAAAAACCAGAGGGTAAGCCTTTGGTGAGTCCGTTGGTGTTTTACAGCGACTTCCCCTATAGTTAACAACAGCAGTTTCGATCGGGCTCCCCTGGTTCCATTTTTTATCGGGGTATAACGGTCAAAAATTCCTTTAATATTACGTTTGTTTAGGCGATCGCCTCCAGCAGAACTTTTGGTCTTTTCGATAATCACCGCTTTAGCCACTAATGAATACCGCGAATCCGTCAAATCCTTTTGCACATTCTGGACTACACTTGGGTCAAGACAATCCCAATCGGAACGGCATACCGGATGAGCGATCCAGGGGTGAGGCAGCTGTGCCAGAGAACGTAGCCAGAATCAAGGTTATCGGAGTCGGAGGCGGCGGCTGCAACGCTGTCAACCGCATGATTGCCAGCGAGGTCGGCGGCGTCGAATTCTGGTCAATCAACACCGACGCCCAGGCCCTGAGCCATGCCGTGGCTCAAAATGCGCTTCAGGTCGGGCAAAAGATTACCCGTGGGCTGGGGGCGGGTGGCAATCCCTCCATCGGTCAGAAGGCGGCAGAAGAATCGCGGGATGAGCTGTCAACCGCTCTAGAGGGGGCCGATTTAGTCTTTATTACCGCAGGCATGGGCGGCGGCACGGGTACGGGCGGTGCCCCTATTGTGGCGGAGGTAGCGAAGGAGATAGGCGCTCTGACCGTAGGAGTCGTCACCCGTCCGTTTACCTTTGAGGGCAGACGACGCACCAGCCAGGCCGAAGAGGGCATTGCCAACCTGCAGAGCCGGGTGGATACGCTGATCGTCATTCCCAACGACAAGCTGCTGTCGGTGATTTCTGAGCAGACCCCAGTCCAGGAAGCTTTCCGGGTGGCAGACGATATTCTGCGTCAGGGAGTTCAGGGGATTTCTGACATCATCACGGTACCAGGGCTGGTCAACGTAGACTTTGCCGACGTGCGGACGGTCATGGCGGATGCCGGGTCGGCTCTCATGGGCATCGGCGTCGGGTCGGGCAAGTCGCGATCGCGGGAAGCTGCCATTACGGCAATCTCCTCTCCGCTGCTAGAGTCCTCCATCGACGGGGCCAAGGGCGTTGTCTTCAACATCACGGGCGGTAGCGACCTCACTCTCCACGAGGTCAACGCGGCTGCCGAGATCATTTACGAAGCGGTTGATCCCAATGCCAACATTATTTTTGGTGCGGTGCTAGACGATCGCCTCCAGGGTGAAGTGCGCATTACGGTCATCGCCACCGGCTTTAGCCCAGAAGCGCCGGCCCAACCCGCTCCGGTGACTTCGCGGGTGTCGCCCTTGAAGCGTCCGGTGGTGCCGCCGCCCACCAGTTCTCCCGTTGCCGAGCCACCGTCCAAGCCAGGGCTAGATATTCCCGAGTTTCTGCAGCGTCGCCGCCCCAACCGATAGGCGGGCGATCGCCCAGTCTAAAAACTGTCTCGTCGCTCACAAACAGTGACGGAATTGATAGCGTTGCCGGTGTGGATTTGATAATATAGCGGTCAATTTTCCCTCTATACGATCCTTCAGGTCCACTACCATGTCAGTTGAGTTCCAGCCCAGCCCCCAGCGCCCCTGGCACGTCGTTTCCGCGTCTACAGAACCGGAGCGATCGCCCCAAAGCCATAATGCCCGGTCTCCCCAGCATTTCTACTACTTTGCCTACGGCTCCTGCATGTGCCCGGTGGACCTGAAGCGGTCCCTTGGCGAAAAGATGCACCCTTATGTTATCGGCCCTGCCATCCTGCAGGGGTATCGCCTGGGGTTCTTCCGTCGCTCCCGGCGGCGCAACTGCGGTGTGCTGGATGTTGTGGCTGATTCGCAGAGCACCGTTCAGGGAGTTCTCTACCGGCTGCCGTGGAGCTTCAGCGATCGCCTGGATGAGCGGGAAGAAGGTTACCGTCACGAAACCATTAGCGTTACTTGTCAGGGGCGCACTTATCCCACGGTACGTACCTACACCGTGATCGAGAAGCACGATAGCGAGCACGCCCCCAACGACTGGTACTTCAACATCGTGCTGCGAGGGGCGATTACCTGCGGTCTACCGGAGCAGTACTGCTGGCAGCTATTCAACCACATGCACCAGCTCCAGCAGCAGGAACTACGCCTGCCGAAGTCTGCTTAGGAATCTGCCTCACCGGCGTTTCCATCGGTCAGCATACCGGTTTGCCTAGCGGTCCCGCTGGTTCGGCGTCTCTTCCTTGGACAAGTCGGAGAAGGACTTCCACAGGTCGCGCAGCAGTTGCTTCACCTGCGCCTCTTTACGAGCAACCGCTCCACCGGCCTCACTCATCTTGGCCTCAAAGTTGGCCTGCTTTTGGGCGAGGTAGCTGTCGTCTGCCCCTTCGGGTTCGGGCTGGGAGCGCATCCGTTCGTACCAGGAACGGGCATCGTCCAAATACTGATTCACCCGATCGAACTGGGGGTTGCCTTCTTCCGCTGACAGGTTGGCCCGCAGCAGCGCTAGCTGGGCCCGTAGCTGGGCGTACCGCTTCTTCATGAGTGCCACCTCCGGGCTGTTGCGAATTGCCGTGACCACCGACTGCACCGTATCGCCAACGGCAGATTTAGTCTCTTCCCCCGTTTCCTGAATGTCGGCCAGCACCATACTGGTCTGCTCTTCCAAACGGCTTTCTTCAGAATCAATCTGCTCCTGAAGCTGCTCCATCTGGGACTCAATCTGGGCGATCGCCTGCCGTCGAGTGCTGTTGGCTCCTTCCAGAACTCCCTCGATGGATGCCTGTACGTCTTCCTTGGTTTCGGTACCGCGATCGCGCAGGACTTCCATCACGGCGGCGATCGCATCTTTGACCACCCCGCGCAGCTCGCTCGTCCCGCCTTTAAGCTCGGTAACGGCCTGGGTAACGGCCTCTTTCACAATGTCGCGGATGCGCTCCGAGCGCAGCTTGCCTTCCTGCTTTGCCTTCTGTAAATCCTGAGTGATTCGGTCTTTAACTGATTCAGCCATCTTATCTGTCTCCTAATCTATAAACTAAAGCAATCCTGAATGATTGGTAATCAGCGCTCGGCTCGATGATTATCCTGCCCTTCTGTAACCTGTGCAGTGCGGTGTTCGATGGCTTCCTTGAGGCCAGGTGGGGCATTACGGAACATGAGGGTGTAAATTTCGGTTGGCATTTCCACCTCAGCCTGCTGCAGGGATTCTTTGATGGACTGGGCCACCTTTGAAGTCGTATCCAGGAAGCCGGCCCGCTTGGAATCCACCCAAAATCGCACCTCTAGGTTCACCGTACTAGCTCCCAGCTCGATCACCAGTACCTCCGGAACCGGCTCCTTTTCAACTAGATGAACCTGGGCAACCGCCCGCTGAATCACCTGCACCGCTTGGGAGATAGCGGCATCGTAGTCAATGCCCACAATCAGGGAACTGCGGCGGCGGGGTGAGGCGGTGTTGTTGGTAACGCTGGCCTGAAATACTTCCTGGTTGGGAATGTAGACCGTGCGTCCGTCATAGGTTTTCAAGGTCGTTGCCCGCAGCTGAATCTGGGTAATCGTGCCCTCAAACTCACGAATCACGACCTGATCACTTAGCCGAAAAGGCCGTGCCGCCAGCAAGATGACGCCAGAGATGTAGTTGCTCAGCACATCCTTGAGGCTAAAACCAATGGCAACGCTGGTCAGCCCCAGAGCCCCTAGCAAGGCCCCAAAGTTTAGCCCCAGCAACCCCAGCGCGATGATCGACCCCAACACCCAAACCCCGCCATAGCCCAGGCGACCAATGAGAACTTCGGTGCTGCGATCGCCATCAGTACGCTGCGCCCAGCGAAACGCCAGGTGACGCACAACGGCAGCCGCGGCCCAAGTGAGCAGGACAACAATAAGCGCACCAATGAAGGCGGGCAAACCGGCGATCGCATCCCGCGTCAGATCCCGGATAGTGCCGTTCAGGCGCTGGGCCACATCAACGGCGAGCGGTGGCCGGTCGAGGGCCTGGTTGAGCCGCTCGGCCCACTCCTGGGCAAGCTCTTCGACGGTGAGGCCGAAGTCCTCGGCGTCCTGATCGGTAACGGTCATCAAAACCCGATTGTTCAACCGCAGCGTGGCCAATCCGCGCCCAGAGTCCGTTTGCACCTCAACTTCGCCTGGGTCATCAATGCGAGACAAAATGCTGGCAATGCGGCGGTTGATAATCTCGGCCCGCTGGGTAGCGCTGATGTCTGATAGGCTACCAATTTGAAAGATGGGCCGTCCCCGTACCACTACATCTGCAAAGTAAAGCCCGTCTCCCGAAGCTGACGCAGAAGACGGATCAGTAGCGGATGGACTCGATTCAGCCGGAGGGGCGGGAATGACGACGCTTTCTTCGACTTGAGCCAGCGTCGGAGTTGCCGTTAATAACAGGAGCACCATCCAGCCCCAGTCCCTGAGTGAAACCCACACCATTATGATTTAGCTGCCTATCGACGGTGCCCCAGCCACTTGGCTGCAACGGCCCCCAGCACAGCGCCTACCACTGGGTTGCTTAGAAACTTGATGACAGCAGGCTGGTCGGCCATTACTTCCTGAAAGATATCAGGGTGGGCATGGTAGGTGAACGAAGCCAGCTTACTCACATCGTCGGCAGACATGCGACGGGCGTGGTGGGTAGATAGCCCCAGCTGCTTTTCCAGTTGCCGCTCATCCAGCCCCCGCTCCTTCAGGTGCTTAAAGAACTCTTTTGCTACATCATCCCGCTCGTTGGGCTTGATCTGCTCGATGGCTTTCCGTAGCTCCGGCTCCATCTGACTGGTGGGAATGGTATTGGGGTGGAGCGATCGCCCAAAAATCTGGCGACGCTCATCACGGGAAGAGCGCTGAGCAAAGTCGTCAAAGCTCTGATACTCCTGTGTTGGAGTTTTTGGGGCATCATTCAGAGATTCAACGTTACCCCGCGATAGATCGTTAAGAATCTGACGCTTGTATTCATCGCTTGTTGGCATTACTTTTCTCCAAAAATTTTCTCATCAAGTACTCATCCACAGGCTTGCTGAAGCTTTCGAAGTCAAAGAAAACTCAGCGAGCGTCTGGGATAGCTCTAGCGTGACGCCTGCTTACACGGCAGTGTCATAGTAAATCTGCTGGGTCCGGTTGTTGTAGCGAGCCGAGAGGATTAGCTCCTTATCTGGCGCATAAACCAGGACCGTCAGGTCCCGCTCAGGGAAATTGCTGTGGAATCCGTTGACCAAAGCCCGCGCCAGTCCTCTCACTTCCGTTGGCCTCACGTCGGGGGAGATGACCACACCCAGCTTGTTGTTGTCGCGAACGTAGGCATCTTGAATCAAGCCCTGTCCGGTCTGCACAACCCAAGTCCCAAAGTCTTGTCCCGCAGCGGTGTCACCCCGTTCGAGCTGTTCGTAACCAGGTGGCAGAGGGGTTGATGTGACGGGATCGCTCCCGCCTGCCGAGCAAGCCGTATTGAACAACACCACCAGGTCAAGAAACCCAGCGATGATGGCCCTTCCAAATGCTTTGAAGTTCATTGTCAGCCACTGCTAAAACCGATTAAATTTAATTTGGGGTCGCTTTGGTGCCCAG
>JBHJGR010000282.1:0-11170 GCA_050331615.1 Elainellaceae cyanobacterium | reverse complement strand
GGTGGTTCGGTACTCTGTCGAGTCCATACGTTTTTAGAGAGGGTTTTCGCGCCTCTGGTTGCAGACTGGACTCTGCTTTCGGGTTCGAGGAGACTGACTTGGATGCTTCCACCCACCCTGGGGGTTCAAACCAGTTCTATTGTACTGCACTGGGCAGACTGCTGGGCGAAGTCCAGCGCTGGACTTATAGCTCCCCGCACCCCTCATTAGTTAAATCCCGTTCCCAAGAACCTATTCATGGTCTTTCATGGGCAATGCGAACTTGTGCGGCGGTACCATGGGAGCTTTCCTCAAATACAAAGAGAATCTTAAATTTCAGTGTTTTTTGTGTAAAGCTCCTGGTGCCCTAAATTTCCTCAGAAGATTTATTAGCCTGCTGCTGGATAGGGGTTTGGGTCAAACGGCGGCGAAATACAAATGTGAAGTTTATGTAAAGTTGCGGGATATTTTCTCCCCCCCCTGATCCCCTTTCCAAAAACTTCATGTTACTTTGTAACAGTTCCGAAATTGGACGCGAACTCATAACGAGTACGAGTTAAAGAGTGTAAGGGTTGGGTCATCCAGTCCCTGACTGCTTGGCGTGACCGGTTCAGTTCTTTACTACCGTTAACAAAAGTGTGTATGAATCAACGACTTTGGAGTGGATTTTCAGCGGCTCTTCTCATCACCACCCTCGGAGTTGCCCCGTCCAGCCACGCAGAGGCATCTGTTGCCAGTGACGAGAACTCCGAAAGCAGTGTTCCGCATCTAGAAGCCCCCCCGGAAATCGTGCCCCCCCTGACCGATGAGGCTAATCTGTCAGACGAAATAACCGAGGTGGTTAAGGTGGGAGAGTACCAGTCTGATGAGCTAGCCATTCCCGAGGAAGAGGCCATTGCGGCTGTTCACGGTCATGTCATGAATGGTCGTCAGGCTGCCACGCTTTATGTTAGAGAGATTCCTGTCCTAACTTTTTTGGGCGATCGCTCGACCCAGGCCCACGTTAGTTCTCAGACGGTTGCCTCAGCCGCAGACACCGCCCGCCTCCCCGCTGAAGCCACTGCTGGCCTGAAGCTTGCCACCCAAGATAGCCCTTCAGAAGCGTCCGCCGATGGGCCAGTTTCCAGTGAGGTCCAAGACGTCGGAGCCACTTCACCCGACGCATCGCCAGACTACAGCGGCGATCCCGTCTGGCGAGCAACGGCGATCGCTGCCCAGCTCAACCAGTTCCACCGCGATGGCCTAGACCCTGAGCAGATCACTGCCCACTGGGATGCAGACCGCAGCCAATACGTTATCCGCGTTGATGATGCGGTTCTAGTTGAGTTTGACGAGCGTCTTATCCTGCCCGATACGACTGGCAAATTAGCTGAAGACGTCCTCCAGGCAACCAACCGCATCCGACGCCAGATGGGCGGGGCTGACCCCCTTTCCAGCATTGAAGGCGCACCGCAGCAAAACTCTCGCCGCATTGCGCTGGGACCGCTCCAATTCACTTTCTCCGGCATGGCATCCTGGTATGGCCCTGGCTTCCATGGCCGCCGCAGCGCCAGCGGTGAGGTTTTCAATCAGCATGCTCTGACGGCAGCCCACCGCACCCTGCCCTTCGGTACGCTGGTAGAGGTAACTAATTTGAATAACGGCCTGACGGTGGTCGTGCGGGTAAACGATCGCGGCCCCTTTAGCGGAGGTCGGGTCATCGACCTGTCGGCGGCGGCGGCTCGGGCTGTGGGCATGGTCCAATCAGGTGTCGCCCCGGTCCAGGTAAATGTACTAGGAGCGGCTGACTCTGCCTCCCAGGCCCGCTGAGGCATCCTGGCAATAGGGTGGGTGCGAATGCCTACCCTACACTGCCCTATCTGGTGCTTATCGATACACTTTTAGATAAATTCACTTAGCCTGAAGAAACCGCTAAATTAGTATCAATCTGCGTCAGATTGTGAAGAGTTTTGTATTTTGTAGACTAACATAGGCAAGAGTTGAGTCAGCGGGTGAAGCGCAGGTGTACTTATTCAATACGACTGCCGGTTTGCGTCGTTACCTGGAGCTGAGCCGCTCCAGGCAAGAGCCGTTTCATCCCGATGCTGCTCGCCCCAGCGACCCGCTATCTGCCGTCAGATTTACGGTTGGTTTGGTGCCAACGATGGGAGCACTCCACGCGGGTCACCTCAGCCTGATTCAGCGGGCGCGGCAGGAAAACAGCCTGGTGGTGGTCAGTATTTTCGTCAATCCACTCCAGTTTGCTCCCCAAGAAGACCTGCAGCGCTACCCCAAAACGCTTGATGCCGATCGACGGCTCTGTGAAGCAGCCGGGGTTGATGCCGTCTTCGCCCCGTCCGTGATGGAATTTTATGGTCCTGCCGATAGCCCTGCTGCCGATCAGGTCACCCAGGTGATCCCGCCGTATCTAATGCGATCGCCCCTCTGTGGCCAAACCCGGACCGGACACTTTGAAGGCGTCGCGACTGTAGTCACCAAACTTTTCAACCTAGTACGGCCTGATCGCGCCTACTTTGGCCGTAAGGATGCCCAGCAGTTGGCAATTTTGCAGCGGCTGGTGCGCGATCTGAACATGGAAGTTGATATCGTGCCCTGCCCCATTATTCGGGAAGCCAGCGGGTTAGCTTTAAGCTCCCGTAATCAGTACCTGAGTGCTCCCGAGCGAGAGGCCGCAGCAGCGATCTATCGCAGCCTGCAGCGGGCCGAGGCGCTATTTCGCGCTGGTACACTCGATGGCTCCGATCTAGTCGCCGCCGTTCTGGAAGAACTGGCCAGCGAGCCGCTAGTAAAGCCCGAATATGTTGAACTAGTACATCCCCAAACGCTCATGCCATTACCGCAAGTTAAAGAGGCGGGGCTGCTGGCGATCGCCGCCCGAGTTGGCTCTACCCGGCTGATTGATAACGTTGTCCTAAAAGCCCGCCGCCCCATCATCGCCATCGACGGTCCCGCCGGAGCCGGCAAGTCAACCGTGGCGAAACAGGTAGCCCGACAGCTCGACTTGCTCTATTTAGATACGGGAGCCATGTATCGGGCCATTACCTGGCTGATGCTGCAGGTGGGGGTTGACCTGCGGGACGAGCCTGCAGTAGCCGAACTGGTGAGCCAGAGTCAGATTCGCCTAGCCGCTGCGCCTGCCCAGGAAGGTTCTCCAGCTACGCCCTCTTGCCGCGTCTGGATTAACGATCAGGAGGTGACCCAGGCCATTCGCACCGAAGCTGTTACTTCGAAAGTTTCGGCGATCGCGGCCCAGCCCAGCGTCCGTCATGCCTTGGTCAAGCAGCAGCAAGACTGCGGTCGCAACGGCGGCATTGTCATTGACGGTCGCGATATTGGCACCCATGTTTTTCCCGATGCTGAACTGAAGCTATTCCTCACGGCCTCTGTCCACGAGCGAGCCCGGCGGCGGCAGCAGGACCTGAAAAACCAGGGACAGGCGGTGCTGACCCTGGAGCAAATCGAGCAGGCCATCCGACAGCGGGACTACCAAGACAGCACTCGGGCGATCGCCCCGCTCCGCAAAGCCTCAGACGCCATTGAAATCCAAACCGACGCTATGAGCGCCGACGAGGTCACGGCCCAAATTGTGGCCCTTTACCAGCAGACGGTGCCAGCCACCGCTTGATGGCTAGCCGCCCATAGCCCCCTCTATGACCGGACCTGGAGCAGCCACCGCATCAACTCCTGCCATTGGGGCGATCGCCCTAGGGCATCCACATCCAACTCCTTGCCCCAGCTTTTGGAAAAGCTGCTGAAGCTCTCGGCCCAGTGGATCACCGCTTCAATCGCAGCATAGGGGCAGTATGTCCAGGCACGGCGCAGGTGATCTACCATCTCATCGATGTGTCCCGTGTCGTAGAGATACCAGGCAATCCATACTAGGGTTTCATAGCGGATTTGCCGCTCCATGAGGCAAATCTCTTCGGACAGATCTGAGCGCTGAAAAAACGCGTCAATGACGGCAGCCAGCGATCGCGCCTGGGGCAGCCCCTTGTGCATAGCGCTCTGCTCGTGCTGGCGGTAGCAAACCGTCACCTGCTTCAGCCAGGCGGCCCGACAGCCCATTGCCGCCAGCCGCAGCACCAGATCCGTATCTTCCGCTGGTGGAAAGCGGGGGTCAAAGCCAGCCGCTCGCTCCAACCAGCTCCGCTGAAACATCATCGCGCTGGGCAATACTGGCTTCCAGCGTAGCCAGTGCTCCAAATCCAGGGTGGGCACCGTCTTCCAGGGCGTCACCTCCATCAGCGGTTCTCCTGCTGAGCTTACCCGTCGCCAGCCGCTGTGAACCAGGCCCAGGTCGGGCTGGGCTGAAAATACTGCCACCTGGTCCGCCAGTTTATGCGGCAAGAAATAGTCATCCGCATCCAAAAAAGCGACCAGTTCCCCGCGGGCCAGCTGGATGCCGTGATTCCGAGCGATCGCCACGCCCTGGTTTTTCTGCTTCACGTAACGAATGCGATCGCCATAGGGAGCTAGCACCTGTGCCGTGTTGTCAGGCGACCCGTCGTCAACGACGATGACTTCTGTGGCTGGATAGGTCTGATGCAGGACGCTGTCCACCGCCTGGGCGATGTAGCGATCGCACCGATAGGCCGGAATGATTACGCTGACAAGGGGCATCGAGGTCCAATCAGTCATGTTCTTGCCGCCGTTAACCCTGGGGCAGGACTATCTGAAAATGCCTACCTAGGTTACCCCACAACGCGATCGTTCCAAACAAAATTCTTGCGCTCCATCGCGCTACGCTTTCGCGTGAGGACGCTCAAGAGGCGTGGAACCCCCGACCCCGAGAAAGAAATTTTGTTTCACTTCTTTCCATTGCTCAGGTCTCGAACCAAGTCTCGTCTGGCTGTCCGCAGCAGGATCTTGGTGATTTGCCTAGAGCTGAGTTCTGGATTGGCGTCTAGCATGAGCGCCACGATCCCGGCGACATGGGGAGCTGCCATAGACGTGCCGTCCCACCACTGCGATTGGGTTCTGCTTGCCGGCAGGATTGAGCGGATATCGGAACCGGGGGCAACGACAAAGTCCAGTCTGCGATTACCCGCTGGATTGGAAAAGTCTTCAATCTGGTTAGAGCGATTCACGGCTCCGACGGCAATGCCCATATTATGGCTAGCAGCGTAGTAGGCAGGCTCGCCCGGCTGGGTTGCGCCTAGCTCCTGGCGTTCATTGCCCGCAGCAACGATGACAGCAACGCCTTTCCTTCTGGCTAATCGGAGCGTTCGAATGAAGGCTGGTGACAGGGTATAGCCCGGCTCGGCTCCTAGGCTCATATTGATCACCTGAGCCCCATTTTTGATGGCGTAGCGGATGCCGGCTACGATGCTGTCTTGGCTACCTTCACCGTTATCGCCCAAAACTTTGACAGGCATGATTTTAGCTTTAGGCGCGATGCCCGCTATGCTCCCGCGCTTGCGGCGGGCGGCGAGCACTCCTGCAACCTGGGTACCATGTCCGATTTCGTCCATCGGATCGGCGTCATCACCCGCAAAGTCCCAGCCGCGCACGTCGTCAACATAGCCGTTGCGATCGTCATCAATGCCATTACCGGGAATTTCACCAGCATTCCTCCAAATCGCTCGCCTTAGCTGGGAATGGCGGTAGTCCACCCCAGTATCCAGCACGGCAACGACCACGTCCTGCCCCAGGTAGCCATCGGACCACGCTGCCGTGATATTGAGCGGATCGTTTGCCCAGGCTGATCCGACTTGGGGCGATCGCCGCTTGGAAGATTTGCGAGCTGATTGGGTTGAACCTTGGGCAACCGCTTGAGCAATGGCAGTGGCAGCGTCAACCAGACCATAGCCATAGGTAAACCCGTAGTTGCGAAGGGATCGGGGCTCAAAGGTGTCGGTCATGAGGGTATAGCTACCCGTTTCGCCGCTACCGAAGCTGGTGACCCGAATTTGGTAGTCTACTCTGGGCTGCGCGATGAAGGTGAGCCGCGAATCGGTGCCCGCGGTATCGTCGTTCGTCAGCAGCACGCGCCCCGTGCGAGCGTTGACCACCTGCAGCAGGGTATCGAACTCTGACGAATTAAGCTGAATGTGAACTTGCTGCCCCTTAGTGACCTCAACAAGCCGGTAATTATCCACGAGGCGATCGCCCCGGCCTGGATCCCTTGGATCAGTTTCACTTAAGCTTCCCGTGATGATCTCTTGGCTACCCAAGAACGAGGTGCTGCTGAACCGAAAATTTCTTGACTGTAGCGCGTCGCCACCTGAGTCCTGAGAAGTCAGACGGGACATCGATGCGCGCGATCGCAGGCGAGGAAACCAGTGGAGGTTACCCGCTTGGGCGTCGTCAGACTTGAGCAGCTTGGAAGAACGAGATTTGGGTAGAAATACGGAACTTAGCCCTGAAGACAGCGTGAACCCTGAATCCTGCCCAGGAAAGGTCTGAGTTGGTAGCATTTTGCAAAGGTAGATGAAAAACCGAGCACTATTCAGTGCTTAAGCACGATTAATTACAACTTGTGGGGGTGGGCGCCCCCGCCGGGGCCGAACACCCCCGTGAAAACAATTTTGTTTAACTTTGTTTAACTACTTAGAACCAGTCAGGGCAAATGAGGGCGGCGATCGCCCTGACAAATCGACACTCTGTCAGCTAGGCCGAGACAACCCTGGTCAAAGCCGCGTTGTGCTTCTTAGGTGGAGGAATTTCGGCCGGCGTAAACATTTCTACGAGCGTAGAATTGAAAATGGGGCTGATACTAAGGGGGATTGCGCAGGACAAATCAGTTACCTGTCCTCTATGTAACTAATAATAAGTGCTATTACGTAGGTGTCAAGTAGCATTCTGCGAGGGTTTACCTAGATTTATGGATGGTGGATGAGCCAAGAATCCCCTAGCTTTTAGCTATGGGGAGTGTCAACTAGTAGCTACCATTAAATGAAGCGATCGCTGGGATACGCACTCCGACTGCTTTTTTACGGTTATGGCCCTACGCTTTCGCGTTAGGACATTCAAGAAGTGTGAAACCCCTACGACGCGGGGGTCTCACACTCAAACCTTAGCCCGTAAGGCTACAAATACTTACCAAGGCAGACGACTGCCGTCCCAGGAAAAGAACTGGCCGCTGTCCTTATCCGTAAGCGTGCCGAGAACGCTGAGCAGTTGAGCAACGGTGCGATCGGTGGAGAACAGCTTCTCCGGCGGCACGTTCTTCTGAAAAGGCTGGGAAAGACGGGTATCGGTGGTGCCGGGGTGGAGGGTGACCACAATGGTCTTGGGGCTTTTACGGCTGTACTCAATGGCAACCGTGTGCATAAACATGTTCAAAGCCGCCTTGGAAGCCCGGTAGCCATACCAGCCCCCCAGACGGTTATCGCCGATGCTGCCAATTTTTGCGGAAAGGGTGGCAAAGACGCTGCGATCGCCATGCTTCAAGACGGGCAGCAAATGTTTCGCCAGCAGCACAGCACTGATGCTGTTGACCTGGAAATAGCGGGTCAGGTGCTCAAAATCAAGCTGGCGTAAGCTCTTTTCGGGCTGAATGTCGCCATCGTGCAGGAAGCCGACGCAGTTCATCACCCAGTGCAGTGTGCCGGTGCGGACCTGGATCTGATGAACCGCTGCCGCAATCTGTTCTTCCTGAGTCAATTCAAGGGGAAGACACACGAGGCGATCGCCCTGCTGCTCTTGCAGGGCCAGTAGCGCAGCGGCAGAATTCTGGTCTCGGTAGGTCGCGTAGATGGTTTTAACGGTCGGGTCACGCAGGAGTGCGTTGACAAAAGCCAGGCCAATCCCCCGATTGGCTCCAGCTACGAGCGCATTGGCGGCTTCAACTCCAGCAACAAGTGGCATAGCGAGGTGAATTGACTGATGAAATTGTCATAAGTAGGTCGGCACAATTAAATTCATGTTGGAAAACCGGGGGAGCGCCCCGGCGGGGCGCTCCCCCGGTTTTCTAACCTTCGTTTTTCAACACAGTTCTACTTAATGCGAAAGCGTAGCGCTGTAAAATCTTGGGAAGTAAAGCTTTCCCACAGAGAAACTCCATTTCCCAACCTAGACGAGATTTAGATCCCCAGGGGATGCTAGATCATACTCTTTTTTTCAGGAAGTCCTAGTCGTATGGATTGGATCTTACTGGCCGCAGCGTTTGTCGTCTCGTTTCTGGTGTTTACCTGGCTTGTACAGGTCGTCAAATCTACCATCAGCACCGCCCTGACCATTGCCCTAATTATTTTAGTACTGCAAATCTTTTTTGGCGTCGGCCCCATCGATTTTTGGCAGACCATCATCGACTTCTGGCGGGG
This sequence comes from Elainellaceae cyanobacterium, assembly GCA_050331615.1. Lineage (GTDB taxonomy): Bacteria > Cyanobacteriota > Cyanobacteriia > CAKZMO01 > CAKZMO01 > JAYKGU01. Next base: position 2,927 of record JBHJGR010000282.1, on the reverse strand, counting down.
AATATGGCGATCGCTTTCAAACTAGAAGATTTCTCCCCAAGACAGGTTCATCGGTCAGGACGAAGCATTTCGGCAGCAGGTTTAGGAGTAGATTTGGAGATTATCCACGAAACGCTTCGCCCCTGCAGGTTATTGGCGCATCAGTCGCCAGCACTCCTGGGCGATCGCCCAATCCTCCTCAGCAGGAATCACCAGCACCCGCACGCTGGAGTCCGCCGTAGCGATGTCGGCATCGTGGGGGGAGGCATCGTTCTTTGCGGCATCCAGGGTCAGGCCCAGGAACTGGAAGGCTTCGCAGGCCCGCGCCCGCACATGGGCCGCGTGTTCGCCAATGCCCGCACTGAATGCGATCGCGTCCACACCCCCTAGGCTGGCAATCATCGCCCCCATCTCCTTCTGGAGGCGGTGGATGAACAGGTCGAAGGCAAGCTGGGCCCGGTCGTTACCCTGGGCGATCGCCTCAGCGATTTGCCGCAGATCGTTGGAGATCCCGGATACGCCTTTAAGGCCCGACTGCTTGTTCAGCATCTGATCCACCTCATCGGCGCTGTAGCCGCGATCGCGAATCAGGTGAATCAGGATGCCCGGATCCACCGACCCCGACCGACTGCCCATCATCAGCCCTTCCAGAGGGGTATAGCCCATAGTGGTGTCGATGCTGTAGCCGTCTCGAATCGCCGCTAGGGAGCAGCCGTTGCCCAGGTGGCAGGTGAGCAGCCGTAGCTGGGCCAGGTCGGTGCCGAGAATCTGGGCGGCCCGCTGGGCGCAGTACTGGTGGTTGATGCCGTGAAAGCCGTAGCGGCGAATGCCCTGGTCCAGCCAATTATAGGGACCGGGATAGGCCGCCGCCTTGAGAGGCATCCGGGAGTGAAAGGCGGTGTCGAAGACGGCAACCTGGGAGATATCGGCATGAATAGCCTGCTCGATCGCCTCGATACCTTCCAGATTCGCAGGGTTGTGGGCCGGAGCCAGGGGGATGAGGTCGGCGATCGCCTGCTTCACGTCGGGGTTGATGAAAACACTGTCCTGATAGGTCTGCCCCCCGTGGACGACCCGGTGCCCCACCACATCTACCTGGTTGGGATCGTCGATCACCTGAGTATCACCGCTCCAGAGGGTGCGCAGCATATCGGCAATGCCCGCTGGCTTCGAGTCCGGCTGGAGCGTCTTGGTGAGGGTAGCACCGTGGGCCGTTTCCACCTTTAGCTCAGCACCATCGTCGCTCTTAGTCCAGTCAATCTGAGCATCCCACAGCGGTTCTGGGGCCGTATCGGGGAGGGCAGCGGCGGCCAGGTCATAGAATCGGCTTTTTTGGCTGCTCGATCCGGCATTCATCACAAGAATTTTCATAGGGCAATTCCTATCCAGCAATCATGAAGCATCCGACTGGCATCAGCCTACTACGGGGTATGGTGTTGAGTAGATCGCGATCGCTACAGTCTTGTGCCTGTGTCTTCCCATTCGCCGTCACCATCCAGTTCCCAACCGTCTGACCTCTGGCTGGCTCTCATGGTGGGCAACTCCCGCCTCCACTGGGGCTGGTTTGCGCAGTCCACCCTGCTCACCGCCTGGGACACCCCCCACCTGACCGACGCTGCCATCACCACCTTAATGCAGCAACGGTTCACCCCGTCTCCCTCCTGGGGGGCTGACCTGGGCTGGCACTTACCAGCGGTTAAGCCCGCCTCCCCGCCTCTCCTCTGGCTGGCCTCGGTTGTCCCCAAGCAGACCCAGCGCTGGGTCACTTACCCCCCCAGCCACATCCTCACCCTCGACCAGATGCCGCTGCGGGGGCTGTACCCCACCCTGGGAATTGATCGCGCCCTCGCCCTTTGGGGAGCCGTTCAGCAGGTTGGTAGTCCAGTGCTGGTAATTGATGGCGGCACCGCCCTCACCCTCACCGCCGCCGATGAAAACCAGCGCCTAATGGGGGGAGCCATTCTGCCGGGACTGCGGCTCCAGCTGCGATCGCTCTCCCAGGACACCGCCGGCCTCCCCGCCGTGACATTTGCCGTAACCGCCCCCCTCCCCGATCGCTGGGCCACCGACACACCAACCGCCATCCAGAGCGGCGTGATCTACACTCTGCTGGCCGGACTCAGGGACTTCGTCAACGACTGGTGGGAGCGCTATCCAAACGGTGCGGTCATTCTCACAGGCGGCGACGGCCCCCTGCTGGCCCAGCAGCTACGCCGCCACTATCGCCAGCAAAGTCATTTGCTTCACGAATCTCCCCATCTGGTCCTTCTGGGCATCAGCGCCGCACGAGCCGCTACAAATCTTAGGGCAATTTCATGACCAGTAGGTAGGGTGCGCACTGCCCACCAATCAAAAGTTTGACGCGATCGTAAATAGGTAGGGCGGGCACTGCCCACCCTACGATGGAGCTAATTCGCATCAGACGAAAATCCAAAATCCAAAATCTAAAATCCACCTCAGCTATGCGGTTCACCAAACAAAATCACCGAACAGGCAATGTCCTGAATCACCTCGGTGGTAACGTCGCTCACCGCCAGTCCCCCCGCTGTGCGTCGCCGCATTGAGCGCAGAATCACTAGATCAAAACTCTGGGACAGGTTGAGAATTGCCTGGGCCGGATGGTCGCTGGCCACCATTTTCACATCCCACTGAATAGCTTCATCGGTCTGGGTCATGTGCTGACGAATGGCGCTCTCCAGGGTATCCACCTGGTCGATGGGAGTGCGGGGGTCATGGACGTGGAGCACCAGCACCGAGCCGTTATTGGTATCGGCAAAGAGGCGGGCAAAGTTGAGCACCTGGAGGGTTTGGGGCGTGAGGATTTTCACAGGCACCAGGATGCGGGTGAGGTTGATCGGCTCGTCCAGCAGGCGAGTGACCGCGACGGGACAGTGGGCCGCCCAGAAAACGCTGTCCGTGATGGTGCCAAACAGGCGCGATCGCAGATC
>JBHJGR010000281.1:0-11120 GCA_050331615.1 Elainellaceae cyanobacterium | reverse complement strand
GGGCGATCGCCGCATCGGCAGCCAGCCGAATTTGGTCTCGGTCGTCTGGATGGATCAGGGCAAAGTCTTCTGGATAGCTGGGTTCAAACTGAGCCGGATCAAGCCCCGCGATGTGAAATAGCTCCTCGGACCAGGTAACTTTCCCAGTCGCTACATCAAACTCCCAACTACCCACTTTGGCAATCCGCTGGGCTGCCTTGAGCTGGGCCGTACTTTTCTGCAGTGCCAGGGTCTGCTCGGCCACCTGCTGCTCCAGCTCTTCCTGGTAGTTCTGTCGCAGCAAACCCGCTTCCCGGATCTCGGTGACCATCTGCCGAAAGGTACGCTGGAGCGACGCAATTTCTCGAATTCGAGTGGGCTGGGGCGGGGGATGCCAGCGCCCCAGCACAAATGCCTGGGTCGCCTGCTCCAGATCCAAAATGGGGCGGGTGATGCGGCGGGCTAGCCAGACGCTGAGGGCGATCGCCCCCACCAGCGCCATGACGCACAGCCCGACAGTCCGGCGCACATTGGCATAGATCTCCGCCGTGAAGTCAGATTTGGGGACCACCGTGACGATCAGCCAGTCCAAGCCACGCTCGTCCTGATAGGGGACGACTGTCGCAAAATGTCGCTGTCGGCGCTGATATTTGCCCGCCAGCGGAACCGTATCCACAAAATTAAACTGGGTTTGCTGGAGGGTGTCTAACGTCGGGTATTGGTCAAACAGCGCCTGCGCCGCCATCCGAATGAGGGAATGCTCGCTGGTACTAGCATTCACCCGTTTCATTTCCCGCTGGTTTGGCGATCCGTTCACCGTGTAGGCTGGCTCCCGGGTTGAGGTGGCAACCAAGTCGCCGGATCGCTCCATAATAAATACCTGTCCATTGGGCGAAAAATCTAGCTCCGCTAGAAAATTACTAATCTCATCCATCGGCACCGTAGCAAACAGCACCCCCTGGAGCTGGTTCTGCTGATAGACGGGCGTTACCGCCAATGTGCTGGTGATTGGTTTGAGCACCAGCGGATAGATGGGCGTCCAACCAGGTCCCCCCCGGTTTACGGCGGTTCGATACCAGATAATCTGGCGTGGGTCGTAATTTTGAACCGTCTGAATCAGCTCTAGCCGCTGCCCTTGCTCATCTAAACGAAACGTCAGATTCTCCTGAGACTGGGGATTGCGCGTTTCCGCCACAATGTAGCCGCTGTCTGTCGCCGTTACTAGGTCGCGATCCCAGGCAACGAGAAGGCTTTCCCCTGTGGTGCTACCATATCCCAATGTCACAAAACGATCATGCAGCCGCAGGACATCAAAAAAGTAGTTTTCTAAGGCATCCAGGTCGCTGGCATCAATCCGCCTACTTTCCAGGTTTTGCCGATTACGGGCGATCGCTTGCTGGGCCGTCCCTAGATAATCGTCCAGGCGATCGCGCACTCGATAGGCAGCTTGATCCATCATCTGATTCACCAAATCCTGAACCGCATCCCGCCCGCTGCGGTAGGACAGGTAGCCAACCAGTCCGGTAATGCCCACCACCTGCAGCACAAAAGGCACGATCAGCAAGGTGTGGAGTCGCATATGCCGGGACTTTACCAGGAACCTAGTCAGGGATTTCAGCATCGTCGCTATCGAATCCAGTGTGCAGCCCATCCCCCCCTAGTGGGTGCTCCTCCCATCATGGACCCGAATCGAAGTGATCGCTAGTGAACTTATGGGATTTTTTACAATGGTGATTTTAGCCCTCATTGGCTGCGAAACAGCCAGCCCTTGAACCAGCGAGTCAACTGGGGCATGATCACATAGGTCAGCAGCGCTACCGTGATAGCTACATTCACCGCGATTTGCAGCAGCCGCGGCAGGGGGGCGAGCAGGGGAGCCACTAGGGGACTGATAGCCAACGATACAATCATCACCCCGACCCACACCAGAATGGCCTGCTTGTAGCGCTTCGGTGCTGGGCTGCCTGCTGGTTGGGGCAGTTGAAACCAAGACTCCATGCCCGTTAAGATCTGGATGGTTTCCTGCGCTTGAATGAGCGGCTGGGCTCGGTCAATCCAGGCTTTGCGGATATCGGACTTAAGCCAGGACTGGAGGCGATCGCAGCTATCAAACCGCAGCACAATCACGTAATCTGACGGAGAACCGGGCTGGGGCCGCAGAATGGTGGCACCCAAATGGCCAGCAAACTCACGGGCCGCCGCGGCAATACTCTTGATCCATTCTTCGTATCCCTGCTCGCGCCCGGCCCGCACCCGATGGGTGATCACGGCAGTGACAAAGTGGTTGCGGTCAGTCGGATTACGATCGGTAATCGTCGATGAATTCATGGGTGGCGACTCTAGCAGCTAGATGACAGACTATCACGAGCGCATCTCCCGCGCTGCGGGAATTATTTCCGGGGAAAAATTCAACCCCCAGGGCGTCGGGTCGGATCATTTGCGTCTTTGTAGGGAGTGCGCCCCCAACGAGGGCGCACCCCCCCAAGAAAAACAATTTTGTCTAACTCCTTAGCACGCATTGCCGCCGCTCAGATTAGAGCAAATGTTAACAACTGCAACATTTCTCCCATAAAGTTTGGTAAATTTATAAGGCATAGTTAGTGTAAGAACCTGAGTCCCTCATGAAACTACTGATTGTCGGTGCAACTGGTACCCTCGGCAGACAAGTCGCCCGTCGCGCATTAGATGAAGGACATCAGGTTCGCTGTATGGTTCGCAGCCTCCGCAAAGCCTCCTTCCTGAAGGAATGGGGCGCTGAGCTGATTGGCGGCGATCTGTGTCTGCCCGATACGCTCCCGTCAGCGCTGGAGGGGGTCGATGCGGTTATCGATGCCTCAACGGCTCGGGCCACTGACTCGCAAAGCATCCGGGATGTCGATTGGACGGGAAAAGTCAACCTGATTCAGGCGGCGATCGCCGCTCAGGTCAAGCGCTTTATCTTTTTCTCCATCCTGGATGCCGAAAAGTATCCCAACGTGCCGCTAATGGACATCAAGCGCTGCACCGAGGTCTTTCTAGAAAATTCAGGTCTCGACTACACCATTCTCCGCCCCTGCGGCTTCCTCCAGGGGCTAATCGGCCAGTACGCCATCCCTATTTTGGAAGGCCAGGCAGTCTGGGTCATGGGTGACACGTCGCCAACGGCCTACATGGATACCCAGGATATCGCGAAGTTTGCGGTGCGATCGCTCACAGTCCCCGAAACCATCGGCCACGCCTATCCCGTCGTGGGCAATCGGGCCTGGGGAGCCTACGAAATCATTCGCCTCTGCGAACGGCTGTCGGGGCGCGAAGCCAGGGTGACGCGGATGCCCAGTGGCCTGCTGCGGGCCATTCGCCGCCTAGCCCTCTTTTTTCAGTGGACGATCAGCGTCGCCGATCGCCTCGCGTTTATGGAGGTGATTGCGTCTGGGAAGCCCCTCACCGCCGATATGAGCCACACCTACGAGACGTTTGGCATTGACCCCCAGGAAATCACAACCCTAGAAGGGTACATGAAAGAGTATTTCGACCGCATCTTGAAGAAGCTGCGGGAGATCGACTACGAGAAGCAGAAGGCCAAGAAAAAGAAGAAAACTCCCTTCAAGTCGCAGGTCTAGGTCGGGTCGGAGGGCTATTTGCTAACGCTTCTGCTGATCCGCCATGCTGAATCCGTGGGCAATCAGCAGGCCCAGATGGAAGGCCACGGCCAGACGGCCCTAACGCCCCACGGCTGCTGGCAGGCTCGCCAGCTTGCTCAACGGCTTAGTCAGGATTTTCCAACCCCCATCCAGATTTACGCGAGTCCCCTGCGGCGGGCGGCACAAACGGCGGAGATTTTGGCACAAGACGGGCAATCACCCGTCCCAGTGGAACAGGATGACGACCTGAAGGAATTCCAGAACGGTATCCTTCAGGGCCTAACCTGGGCTGAGGCAAAGAGCCGCTACCCTGACCTGTGCCATCGGCTGGAAACGAGCGCTGACTGGATTCCCATTCCTCAGGCCGAGACGCCCGCTGAGGGGCGCGATCGCGCCCGCCGCTTCATCCACAAGCTGCTCGACCGGCACCGCAATGGCGACACGATTTGGGTGATCACCCATAGCTGGATTCTGTACCACCTGGTTGCCGAACTCATGGGGTGCGATCGCACCTGGCAGATGCCCGTTGACCATACCGCCATCTTCGAGTTTCGGCTTGACCAGTCCCGCTGGCACGAGCCCCAGGGCGATCGCTGGGTGAGCAGTCACTGGCAAATTCGGCGCTTCAATGACTGCCAGCACCTTACGCCAACAGCCGCTCCAGCAGCAGCAGAATTGCCAGATGGCCAGGGTAGAACAGGTAAAACCAGCGCGCCCGCTGCCCCTGCTCATGGTTCGCTGCCCCAATGAACAGGGGCGTAAAGACAGCGAAAAGCTGGACGGGCCTGCTGCTCTGCAGCATGAGCACATAGATTATGTGCAGCCCTAGCCACATGCCCCACCAGGTCAGCCGCAGGGGGAGCGATGCCATCAGTAAAACGGTGATAACGCCGTAGCTACCGGCATCCATGGGGATGAGGGCGGCGATGAGGATGGCGATCGCCCAGATGAGAGATCGCGAGCTGGCGAATTTCTTCCCCAGACGAACGGCCAATAGCCCAATCAGCAGCGTAAACAGGATATTGAGCTGTGCCGTGGTGAACAGCAGGCTGTAGACGGGCTGACTGAGGATGCCGAAGATGAGCAGTCGTCCAGCATATTTGCGAATATCACCTGTATGGCTTTCGCCCTGAGCAATCAGCCAGGCAAACAGGGGAAAGCTGAGCCGTCCCACCGCACGAAAGGCGAGAATCTGCGGGAAGAACACGACGCCGACATGGTCCACCAGCATGAAAACGGCGGCTAGGAGCTTAATTTGATAGTTATTCAACGACACCGATCCATAGATGATAAATGCCGGGGGATTCAGGTAAGCTGAGAAAGCGATATCGCCCTTACGCTCTGTTCACCCCGTCGGCAGAAATGGACAAAAGTTCACTTCCCATTATCTATCTCAGCATTCTCGTCGCCTTCCTGGCGGTCTCGGCCATCCTGGTGCTGCGGCAGGTCATCAAAACTCGGCGCGTCGAAACCCGGTTCAACAAGCTGCAGAACAAGCTCACCAAGCAAAAAGGCACCGCCCAGGAATACTACGAACTCAGCAGCATTTACCTCGATAAAAAGCTCTATACCCAATCCGTCTCTCTGCTGCAAAAGGCGCTTAAGGCTAAGGACTTGAAGGGTGACGAAAATGCCGCTCTGATCTACAACGCCCTCGGCTTTGCCTACGCTTGCCAGGAGCAGTACGACCTGGCGATTCGGCAGTATAAGGAGGCGCTGGATCGTGCCCCCGACTACGTCACCTGCCTCAACAATTTGGGATTCGCCTACGAGAAGAAACAGCTCGCGGCTCAGGCGCTGGAAACCTATGAAGAGGCCCTCAAGCACGACCCAAGTAATTCGGTGGCCAAGCGTCGGGCCGAATCCCTGCGGAAGCGATTTGCCCCCGCTAGCTAAGCTACGATTTCTACCCCCGCCTTCCCTACGTCAAAACATCGAGAACCTATCCCATGCTGCATTCCCTTGATGAGTCCAACGGTCGTCGCAAGTTTGAGCTGCCCGGTGCCCGCCCCCACTACATCCCCGATCGCCCCGGTCAGGTCAAGCACATCACCCTGGATCTGGATCTAGACCTCCCCAACCGCCGCTACAGCGGCATCTGCACCATTCAAATCGACCCAATTCGCAGCGGCATTGAGCACCTCACCCTGGATGCCGTGAGTCTCACCATTGATGGCGTGTCCGTGGGCGGCAGCGAGCAGCAGTATGACTACGACGGGGAGCAGATCCACGTCCGGCTGGCGCATCCAACAACGGTGGGGCGGGTGCTGGATTTGGCGATCGCCTACCACGTTGACCAGCCCCAGCGCGGCATTTACTTCATTACCCCTGACGAGCACGACCCCGATAAGCCCGTCCAGGTGTGGACCCAGGGGGAAGACGAGGACTCCCGCTTCTGGTTCCCCTGCTTCGACTACCCCGGTCAGCTCGCCTCCTCCGAAATTCGGGTGCGGGTACCCAAGCCCCTGATGGCCATCTCCAACGGCGAGCTGGTGGAAACCCAGGAAGACGGCGACGCCAAGATCTACCACTGGTCCCAGCGGGAAATTCACCCCACCTATCTGATGACCCTGGCCGTGGGCGACTTTGCCGAGATTCGGGACGAGTGGCAGGGCAAGCCCGTGGTCTACTATGTCGAAAAGGGCCGGGAAGAAGACGCCCGCCGCACCATGGGCAAGACGCCCCGCATGGTGGAGTTTTTTAGTCGGGCCTATGGCTATCCCTACGCCTTCCCCAAATACGCCCAGGTCTGCGTCAGAGACTTCATCTTTGGCGGCATGGAGAATACCTCCACCACGCTGCTGACCGATCGCTGCCTGCTGGATGCGCGGGCAGCCCTGGACAACCGCAGTTCCGAAAGCCTGGTGGCCCATGAATTGGCCCACCAGTGGTTTGGCGATTTGCTGGTGATTAAACACTGGGCGCATGCCTGGGTGAAGGAGGGCATGGCCTCCTACTCGGAAGTGATGTGGACGGAGCAGGAATATGGTGCAGATGAGGCGGCCTACTACCGCCTGAATGAGGCCCGGGGCTACATCGATGAGGACACCGCCCGCTATCGCCGCCCGATTGTGACCCACGTCTATCGGGAGCCCATCGAGCTGTACGACAGCCATATCTATGAGAAAGGAGCCTGCGTCTACCACATGATTCGCGCCGAGCTGGGGGATGAGCTGTTTGAGCGGGCGATTCATACCTTTGTGCAGGACAACGCCCACCGCACGGTGGAAACCGTTGATCTGCTGCGGGCGATCGAGAAATCTACGGGACGCAATCTCCAGTTCCTGTTCGACCAGTACGTCTTCCGGGGCGGCCACCCTGACTATAAAGTGACCTACAGTTGGGACAGCGACAGCAGTCTGGCCAAGCTCACGGTAACCCAAACCCAGGCCAAGGAGGGAGACACCCCCGCCGAGCAGGACCTGTTTGATCTGCGCATTCCCATTGGCTTTGGCTTTATCAGCAAGCTGGGCACCGCTCCCACCCTGCAAACCTTCACGGTGCGGATGCACGAGCGGGAGCAGACTTTTTACATCCCCCTGACGGAAAAGCCCCAGTTCGTCAGCTTCGACGTGGGCAACCACTGGCTGAAGACCGTGACGCTGGAGTATCCCGTGGCGGAACTGAAGGCCCAGCTCGCCCACGACCCCGACCCCCTCTCCCGCATTGCCGCTGCGGAGGCCCTGGCGAAGAAAGGCAGCCTGGAAGCCGTCAAAGCCTTAGCCACCGCCCTCCAGGCTGACCCGTTCTGGGGCCTGCGGGTGGAAATTGCCGACCAGCTCGCCGGGGTGAAGCTAGACCAAGCATTCGATGCCCTGCTCGCCGGACTCAAAGACGACCATCCCCGCGTCCGTCGTGCGGTCGTCCAGGGACTGGCCAAAATCAAAACCCGCGCCAGCTACAAAGCGCTGAAGCCCATCGTCGAGAAGGGCGACCCCAGCTACTACGTGGAAGCGGCGGCCATGCGATCGCTCGGCGCCGTCGCTGCTGGTATCACCACCGGCAAGTCCAAAGAGGAGAAAGCCCTGAAGCTGCTCACTACTGTTCTGGAGGAACGGGCAGGCTGGAACGAGGTGGTGCGCTCCGGGGCGATCGCCGGCCTCAGCCAGATGAAAACCGCCGCCGCCGCCCTGGAGGTGATTCTCACCTACACCGAAATCGGCACGCCCCAGGCCCTGCGACTGGCCGCCATCCGCGCCCTGGGAGCCGTTTCCAGGGGCCAGACGCCGCCCAACCTGGAGCGCATTCTCAACCGCCTGGACGAGCTTTCTGGGGAAACCTTCTTCCTCACCCAAGTAGCCACGGTTGCCGCGCTGGGGCAGATGGAAACCCGGAAGGCGATCGCCATCCTCCAGTCCCTCGCGGAGCAGTCCCCCGATGGCCGGGTGCGCCGCCGGGCCGAGGAAGCCATCCAAAAGGTGCGTAAGGCCACCAAGCAGAACGAGGCCATCAAGCAGCTCCAGGATGAGATGGATCAGCTCAAGAAAGACAACCAGGAACTCCGCAGTCGGCTGGAGGAGCTAGAGGCCAAGGCCACTTCTAAGTTAGCTAAGTAACGTGTGTCACCTGCGATCGCCCTATGGCAGCCCCCACCCCCACTGATTGGACCCGTCACCACATCCTTTCCCTGGCCGACTTTGCCCCCTGGGAGTACGACACGATCCTGCAAACTGCCAACAGCTTCCAGGAAGTGCTCTCCCGACCAATGAAAAAGGTGCCCGCCCTCCAGGGACAGGTGGTGACTAATTTGTTTTTTGAGCCGTCTACCCGCACCCGCAGCAGCTTTGAGCTGGCCGCCAAACGCCTATCTGCCGACACCCTCAACTTTGCGCCAGGCAGTTCTTCCCTTGCCAAAGGCGAAACCATCCTCGATACGGCCAAAACCTACCTGGCTATGGGCACCAACCTGATGGTAATCCGCCATCGGGAGGCAGGGGTGCCCCAGGCGATCGCCCAGGAAATGGACCGTCTGCAAACCAACGTCCGCGTTCTCAATGCCGGCGACGGCCAGCACGAACACCCTTCCCAGGCATTGCTGGATCTATTCACCCTCTGCACCCTATTAGACCCCGAAAATCCCCGCATTGAGCGACTCAAGGGCAAGAAAGTGGCGATCGTGGGCGATATCCTCCACTCCCGCGTAGCCCGCTCCAACATCTGGAGCCTCACCACCAGCGGCGCTGAAGTCCACCTAGCTGCCCCCCCAACGCTGTTGCCGAGGGAGTTTGCGGCCTTTTGTGAGGAGGAGATAGGGGGAAGGCAGAAGGGAAGTCAGGAGGAAGGAGGCGGGAATCGGGAGGAAGGAGGCGGGAATCGGGAGGCGGCAGTTGGAAGGCAGGAGGCGGGAGGCGGGAGTCAGGAGTTTCCCGCACCGAGACCCAAAATCCAAAATCCAAAATCCAAAATCCAAAATCCAAAATCCAAAATCCAAAATCCACCCCCTCCCCTCTTCCTCCACCACACCCTCGCCCCTGCCCTCCAAGACGCTGACTTTGTCATGGCCCTGCGGCTGCAGCACGAGCGCATGACCCAGCACCTGCTGCCCAGCCTGCGGGAATATCACCAGCAGTTTGGGATTACGCGCGATCGCCTCCAGCTCTGTAAGCCCGATGTCAAAGTCCTTCACCCCGGCCCCACCAATCGTGGCGTAGAGATTACTTCCGACGTGATGGATGACCCTGCCCTCAGCCTGATTTCTCAGCAGGTGACCAGCGGTGTCGCCATTCGCATGGCGCTACTGTATTTAATGGGTACAGGAGGAGATTAGTGAAATTGAGCGGCTGGGACATCAAGAGGTGTGGAACCCCGCGTCGCCGGGGTTCCACACTCAAACCTTAGCCCGTAGGGCTATATGTGCTGAAGGTCTCTGAAAGTGAAGGAGCGGCTGGTACGGCGGGAACCGGCGTGTGGGGGCTGCGGAAGTTGGCCTGAGCATTGGGCTGTTGGCAAGCCACCATCGTCTTCACGTGCTCCATCTCGTCGTCACGAATGGCGACAAATACGTCGTACAGCGTCTCAATTACAGGCCGACGAGTTTCAGGGGGCTGGGAGGTTTGAAACTCATCAAACATGTAGAGATCGCCATCGCGATAGTAGCGAATAGCCACTGGCGGAGCAGGCTGGGTCTTGAGGTCAGCCGCATGGGCTGCCGCGAATTTGGCGTAGGTTTCGTAGGCGTGGGCCTCCACCAGCTCCATAAAGTTATACGCAGAACGGGGAGACAGCAGATAGAGACCAACCACCAGCCAGTAGTACACCAGGGCAGTATGACGGGCCAGAAAGCGGTCAATCCAGCGATTATTGCCGCCCAGCGATTCCATGATTAGCAAGTGGTGTAGCTCATTCCAAGATTCTGCAAAGTGGACCTTGAGCCAGTCTGCCTTACGCCACATGCCAAGGGTTTCGTAGAGATGCAGGACCGACAGGTAAGAAAAGTAAGGAACGCGAGCAACGGTTTCTAAAACGTAGAAGCGAGCATAGGGGCGATCGCGATATAGTGTATCAATCACGACCACCAAGATACTCACAAGGAATCGGATCATAGTAGTCCTCTAGAGTGGTCAACAGTAGGCCGACGAACGACCTTGTGAGGCAGAGATGGTGCCCTATCCAGCGGCTTCGATGAAGTGGAGCAGGTCAACAAGCTGCGGTGCGTGGTTACCCAAAGCAGGGACAGCAAGGATGAAGCGCCTGGAGTCGGTGTAGCAAATATCACCTTTTCCCTCTTGCCCACACCTTCATTTTAGGGCGAATTTTGGGGATCGGCATTTCCTATTGATTGTCATGGCAGTCGGGGATTGGGGGCGATCGCCCCTCCAACTTCCCCTTTTGGAACTTTGAACACCCCCGCAAATCGGGGTTTGTAAGGGGTGGGCGGGGAGCCGCTAGCTTCAGACATGGGGAGGAACGCCCACCCCTTACACAGACAGTCGAGCGCATCAGCGAGTCATTTGTTATCTGCAACCCATTTCTGGTTTTCAATGTATTGCCTAACGATGGCGATAGGAGCACCCCCAACCGTTGCAACAAAGTAGCTGTTTGTCCAGAGACTCGGCAGCCTTCGCTTTAACCAGGGAAACTCACTTCGCAGCAGCCGGGATGAGCGACCTTTTAACTGCTTGACAATCCGGTGTATCCCAAACTGCGGGTCGCAGTCAATAAGCAGGTGAACGTGGTCAGGCATGACTTCCTGTTCAACAATGTCAAAAGCCAACTCTTCAGATAGTTTTAGCGCGATTTGCTTGAATCGCTCATCGACACCATCTGTCAAAACCGGACGACGGTATTTTGGACAGAACACAACATGGTATTTGCAGCTAAATAGAATGTTTTTGTTGTTTTTATAGTTCCTTTGTCCCATTCGTGATAATGTTAGATAGGCTCTATCAATCTATCGTCATGCCCCGCAAGTCAACCCCAACATTTGTAACCGATATTCCTCTGGTGGCCACCCCGTCAGAGGAGCGGGTACTGCTGGCTCGACTGGAAGCAGGGCGTCAACTCTACAATGCCTGCTTAGGT
>JBHJGR010000280.1:0-8807 GCA_050331615.1 Elainellaceae cyanobacterium | reverse complement strand
TGGGGCGCCCGCCCCCCCGCCGGCGCGGGGGCCCCACAACACCTCTTGAATGTCCTAACGCGAAAGCATAAAATTAGAGACATCCGACCTATTCAGCGCCATGACCGACGACCGGCTTGATCGCCTTGAACAACGTCTTGATATGACCATCCGCCAGGTAAACCAGCATGCTGCCCTGTTAGAGCAGAAAGCGGATGAGTCCTTCATGCGGGCAGGCTTTAACGAAGCCATTCAATGGCTGGGTCGCATTGCCGACGATGTCGAAGAGAACAAAACGCGGATCATTCGACTCGAACTGCGGCTTGGCAGCCTCGAAGCGAAGGTCGATAACCTCGAAGCGAAGGTCGATAGCCTCGAAGCGCGAGTTGGCAACCTCGAAACGCGAGTTGCCGGCCTAGAAGCTGAACTACGAGCATTCCGCACCGAAACCCGCGATTCCCTTGAGGAAATTAAGCAGCTCATTCGATCGCGTTAGAAACCTAATAGCGAATACGGGGATCGACCCAGGCGTTGAGGATGTCGATGAGGATGCTGGCGATCGCCACAATTAGCGCAAAGAACACCAGAATGCCCTGCACCACCGGATAGTCCCGCTGGGAGATAGCCTCGTAAAGACGACCCGCCAGCCCCGGCCAGCCGAAGGTGACCTCCGTGAGCACTGCCCCCCCCAGCAAAGAGGCCAGGGTCAGCCCCAGCACGGTGATCACCGGAATCAGGGCGTTTTTCAGGGCGTGGACCAGCACGATGCGCACTTCGGGAATGCCCCTGGCCCGCGCCGCCTCTACGTAGTCGGCCCGCAAGGTTTGCTTGAGGTTGACCCGCACAATGCGCTCAAAAATGCCGCTCAGCAGCAGCCCCAGGGTAAGGCTGGGCAGTGCCAGGTAGTGCAGGCTAGTAACGAACTGACCGGGGTTGAGGTGCAGCAGACTATCCACCAGATACAGCCCCGTGGGTCCGCTGGGAGCCTGTCCCGTGAGGGGATAGCGGGTGCCCAGGGGAAACCAGCCCAGCCGCACGGCAAAGACGAGCTGGAGGATCATGCCAAACCAGTACATGGGCACCGCGTAGGTGATGATGCCAAACAGGCGACCGCCCGCATCAACGGGCGTATTGGGTTTCGATGCCGCCAGGGAACCGATGGCCACCCCCACCAGCACCGACACCACCATGCTGCACACCGCCAGCTCTACCGTGGCCGGGAAGTGGGCCTGGATAATTGCCACTACGGGGCGATCGTCCAGGGAGGTGCCCAGGTTGAAGTGCAGCAGATCTCCCAAATAGCGAAAGTACTGGACCCAGAGAGGGGCATTCAGCCCCAGCCGTTCCCGCAGCGCCTCACGGGCGGCTTCCGGTGCCCGTGCTCCTAGAGCGACATCTACCGGATCGCCGGGGGTGGCCCGCATCAGCAGGAAAACAAAGGTGGCGATCGTCCACAGCATCAGCGGCGCTAACAGCAGCCGGGTGAGGACGTAGTAAAACAGGGCTTTTGAGCGGGACATGGAGCTTGGTTTTGAGCGTTGAGGGTTTAATTTCGCGTTTCTGAAAGAGAAATCCCCCAGTCCTACTGAATCCTGGGTTCTGAACTCTGAATTCTGAATTCTGGCTTCTGAATTCTGCCTTCTGGGACGCTCTACCCATTCAACACCAAAACCTCTTCATGCAAAACTCCGACTACTCTGGGGGCGCTTCCACATCATCGGGAGGTGGTTGATCGAGGAGGAGAGATTTTGACTTTTTCAGGTCGTGCCAGAGCCGGCGAATTCTGTCGTAGGCTTCGCTGGCCGAGAGCTTCCCGCCCGTTTCCAGGGCGCAGATGTAGGACACTTTTTGGGCAAACTCCTGGAGGTTGGCGTTGAAGGCCAGGTTTCCGGGAGTGAATTCGCCGCGATAGCGACTGCGGGGATAGAGAAACTGATCCTTGGCCTGGTCGTCGGGGGAATGGTCATTGGGGTTAGCCCCCCCATTGGAGTTCTGTGGCATAAATCCTCTTTGCGGGTCGGGTTTCTAATCAAACTACTGGCACAAGACCGCTGCATAGAATGCTCTGTTGTCTAGATGTTATTAAGTGTAGGGCCATCAACAGGCGTTAATTAGGACTGGGCTAAACCGGGTCACAGTCTTGTGTAACGGGATTTTACGTCAGGTATTACCAGCGCTTTACCTGCCCATTTCCGTTGACTGCATCAGGGGTGACAACTCCTCCCCGTCTTGTCTTATTATTCCTGCTTTCGGATGGCAAGAGCATCAGGCGGCAGTCCGCCCAAGCCCGTCGAACTCAGTCTCCAGAGTTACTCCCGGCTTTTGCCACCTTAATATTCTTCACAAAATCCCTGCACCTATCGGACGTTAGAGACAGGGCAGAATCCGTCTCTGGAGCGTGGCGATCGCCTCCCCCACCGTCTCCGCCCGATGCAAGTAGCGATCTGCGTTCTGGCGATCGCCCACCTGCTGAAAAAATTCCCAGCTCATCCCGTCCGGCTGCAGCAACACCACCGGCGTTTGGGCCTTGAGGGCCAGCGCCACCTCCGAAGCGGTGCCTAGCCCCATGCCGCAGGCCACGATCGCCTGAGCCGTGAGGATGTTGATTACGTTCCGCCCGCTACCCATGCCCGTCATGATGGGGATCTGGACGTGGGGTGACATCTGGGTGCGATCGCCCGTCGGTAAAATGCCCACCGTCAGCCCACCCGCCTCTGCCGCTCCCTGGCTGGCCGCCGCCATCACCCCTGCCTCTCGCCCCCCCGTGAGCAGCACCCAGCCCTGCTGAGCAATTTGGGTACCCAGCGCGTGGGCCAATTTGCAGTCTTGGGAGGTCGCGCCTTCCCCCGGTCCCATGACGCCGACGATAGGTAGGGGCATAGTTACTCCTGCGATCGCTTCGTGACCAGCACCCAGCCCGCCGTTTCTCCCAGCACCTCGGCCTGGGGCAGCTTCAGGGCTTGGGCCGTCGACTGATCTAGCAGAAAGTAGGGGTCGGCTTGCCTGCGCCAGCGGCGGCGGAGCTGGCGGCGATTGGCGGGCAGAATTTCGCGATCGCTGTAGAACTCCAGGGACGGTCGCCGGATAGGGTGGGAGGTGAGCAGGCGTTTGTTCAGGGGAGTTTGGGCCTGCACCATTGCTGCTACGGGCTCCACAGGATAGTCTTCGTTTAGCTCCCAGACCCAGTTATCCGACGTTACAAACAGCAGCAGGGTGACGTAAAAGCCCCAGAGCAGGATGGGGATGAATTGGCGATCGCGCCGCCTCAACAGCCACGCTGCCACCGCCATCGTCAGCCCCAATGCCGCCAGGGCCAGGGCTAGATCTGCCTCGCGGGGCGTGGCAAATCCCCAGAAATAGAGACAGCCGCCCCAGCCGAGAATGGCCAGGAGGGCAAGTCCGATAATTAATCCAACGATATAGCGGCGGGATGGCTCCAGCCTGGCCGACGCCCCCGGCAGAGTCTGCCAGAGCCGCCCCAGCTCATATCCCGTCACCAGGGCCAGGGCCGGATAGATGGGCAGCACGTACCAGGGCAGCTTGGTACCCATGAGGGAAATGGCGAGGAAATAGCCGCCGCCCCATACCAGCACCAGCTTGGCCCAGCTCAGGGTGCGATCGCCCCAGGCCAGCCGCAGCCCCATCGGCCAGAACAGCAGCCAGGGAAGGCCGTACTTGAGCAGCTCCAGCAGGTAGTACCAGGGAGGCTGCCGGTTATCTTCCACTGCCTTCCATACCCGGTCGAAGGACTGGCTGAGGAAATGAATCGCATAAAACGCGGTACCGTAGGTGAGTCCCTGGATGGCATACCAGATCAGGGCGGGCAGCGCTCCCAGCAGAATGCCGCTCCAGCCATAAACAGAAATCAGGAGCCGGGGCGCATCCCAGGCGACGAAGGCAAAGGCAATGCCCCCCAGCAGCAGACCCAGAATCCCCTTGGTGAGGGTCATCAGTCCCACGCCAAGACCAATGCCCAAAGCCCAGCGGGGATTTCGGCGCGATCGCAAGGTCGCCCACAGGGTCCATAGAAAAAAGCAGAGAATTGCTCCATCCAGCATGGCCAGCCGTCCGTGGCGCACCACCAGCAGCATCGTCAGGTACACCGCCGCGGCCATCAGAGCCGTGAGCCGCTGGGGAAAGAGCTGGCGACCAATGCCGTAGAGCAGGAGTACGGACAGGGCCGTGAGCAGTGCCCCCGGCAGTCGCGCCATCGTCGCGTTAACGCCGCCGAACTGGAAGGCGATCGCCACTAGCCAGTGCATCAGGGGCGGTTTATTGAAATACGGCTCACCATGTAGGGTCGGGTAGAGCCAGGTCTCTCGACGCAGGGGCGATCGGGAAATTTCGCGGGCCACCTGGGCCACGGTGCCCTCGTCCCAGTCCCGCAGGGGTACGCCCCCTAAATCAGCGGTGAAAAGCACTAGAGCCGCAGCCAGCAGGCCCAGGACCAGAAAGAGGTCGACGTGGCGATCGATGACCTGTAGCCAGGCAGCCTGGCGAGGCGAGGTAGACAGTTGGTGAGACATCCGGCAGGAGCGGGGAAAAGCCCTAATCGTGAATGGAACCGTCGGGCATAATCGTACCCTGGAGCAGGGTACCTGTCATCTTCACCATCACGCGTCCGGGAACGCCAATGCGGGCTCCGCTGAGATCTGCCCCCCGCAGATCTGCCCCGCTGAGGTCGGCTCCAATCAAATTGGCCTGCCGCAGGTTGGCGTGGCTCAGGTTGGCCTGGAGTAAGTTGGCGCGAAATAAATTAGCCCCCTGGAGGTTGGCCCGATTGAGGTTGACCTTGTGCAGAAAGGTGTCACTCAAATCGGCCCCACTGAGGTTGGCGTTGCTAAGGTTGCGCCCTGAGAAGTCCTTCTCGCTGAGGTTACGTCCGCTCCAGTCCACATCACTGAGATCGGGACTCTGGTTATATTGAGGACGGTTGCGGGGCGGGGTGGGGCGAGGCGGCGACTGATAGTAGGAGGTACCATAGCGGGACTGGGTGTGCTCCGCCGGGGTCGAGCCGTTGGTTGAAGACTGATATCCGTTTGAGGTAGAGCTTGCGGTAGGGCTGCCGGGAGTTGAGCCGTTGCTGGGCGGGCGATCGCCATTACCTGTACTGGAGCCTGGGCCTTTGGTAGACGACCCACTGGCAGATGATGGGGCCTGGGTCGGGGTGGTTTGCCCTGCCCCCGGCTGGCTGGTGGCGCGGTAGTGAAATCCGGGACGGGGCGGCGGCTGGTAGGTGGAGTAGCGCCGTTGGCGAGTGGTGGTGGAATTGGCGGCTGTGGCGTTGGTGGCCGTTTGGCTGGCGGTAGTGGACGATCGCCCCCCATAGGTACGGGAACGGGGATGGTTGAAGCGCCCCCGGTTACTGCGCTGATGTGCCCGGAGGCGATCGCGGGCGTGGTTCAGCTCTTTGAGCTTTTCCTGGGCCTTTTGCTGCAGACGGATATTGTCTTTGGGAATGCGATCGGGGTGCCAGATGAACACGAGATCCTTGTAAGCCTGGTTGATTTCCTCCATGGACACACCAGGCTCAAGCTCAAGGATTTGGTAGCACCGCTCAAGATCGTTCATTCAATCAAACTATTGCTCCAATAAGGGGGGGACCCGCTGAACCGGACACCCGCCAGACGCCCAGCTGAGGGGCGTGATCTAAAAGACTCGGAACGCTACGCCACCATCGCCAACTAACTGCTCCTCATTCTAAGGGGTGGACGGAGTTATCTAGGCTGTCTCGTAAGTTTAACTTAACGTCCCCAGGGCAAAGGCTGCAAACGGCTCACGCGGTATTACACTGGAGAGGCATAAATCCTGGCCTACAAACCTTGTGGGTTGGGCATTGTTATCCTGCTTCTTGCGTCAGGAGCTTTTGGATAGGTGGAAGGGGCGATCGCCTCGGGAGGAAGCCGATGAAATTTCGGACATTCATCAACATTGTGCTGGCGGTGGTCATTGCCCTGCTGCTGGTGGGGGCGGGCGGCTTGACCTGGATTGTGGCCCAAACGCCCAAATCCCAAAGTCTCAACAGCCGCCAGGCCAGCCCTGCTGCTGCCATTTTCGTGTCCCGCGATGCCCCTGTGCTGGCATCGCTGCTGGTTAGCCCTGAGGATCTAGAGTCGTTTCGTCTCGCCTCGCTGCCCCTCAATCAGCAGCGGCGGGTGCGGGCCGACTTCAATCAGCTCAAGCGCACCCTGCGGCGGCAAACCGGGCTACGCTACGACAACGATATTGCGCCCTGGGTAGGGGACGAAGTCACCTTTGCCATCGCCGCGCCCGATTGGGACCGCACCGCTGCCAACGGTCGTCAGCCTGGATATCTGGTGGCTGCCGCCATTGCCGATGCCGGGGCGGCCCGCGACTGCCTGGACCAGTTTTGGCAGCGGCAGACCCGCCGGGGCGAGGAGCCGCAGACTGAGCAGGTGGCTGGCGTTCCCGTTACGTCTTCCCAGGAGCCAGGAGATGCAGCGCTGACCACGGCAATGGTGGGCGATCGCTTCGTCCTTTTCGGCAATGCTCCCAGCGTGGTGCGCGAAGCCATCTACAACGCTCAGGTAACTGACCTTAGCCTAGCTGCCAGCCCTGACTATGCCGCCATCCTCCGGTCCCTGCCGCCCCGACAGCTTGGGATGAGCGTCGTCAACCTTCCTTACCTGCTGGCTCAGCTGAGAGAAGCCGAAGCGCCCCAGGTTTTCCAGCTCGGCCAGCAGCCCTACGAAACCTGGGTCACCAGCCTCCGATTTGATGCTCCCAATCTGCTGGCAAACGTCTCGCTGCTGCCGCCCAAAGGTACGCTGCTGGACCCGGAACCGCCCGACTTGATGGAACCGGTGGCCGCCCTCCAGTACGTCTCCCCCAATAGCTCCTTCATCGCCGCCAGCCAGGACCTCCAGGCTCTCTGGACGCGGCTCCAGACAGCGGCAGCGGAGCCGCTCACGCCGCTGATGACAGCTCCGGTCGAGAATTTCCTGCAGGAGAACTGGGGGCTGGATTTGGCCGAGTCAGTCACCCCCTGGATGCGGCAGGACTATGCCCTGGCTGCCCTGCCCGATGGCGATCGCACCGACTGGGTGCTGGTGACGCGCCGTTCCCCAGAAGCAATGGCGGCGGTTGAGGATTTTGATGGTCTGGCTCGGCAGCAGGGATACAGCGTTGGGTCGCTGCCCCTGGGAGAGCAGGACACCACCCTTTGGACCGAGCTCGCTGCCGTGGTAGCCGATGCCAAGAGCACCGCTCCAGGATTCCGAACGCTGTCCGCCGAGGTGAAAGGCATTCATGCCGTTGCTGAGGACTATCTGCTGCTTTCCACGGCTGTGAGTGCCCTGGATCAGGCCCTACAAGCGCCGCCGCAGCCCGCAACGGACGTGCCGCCGCTGAAGCGGGCGATCGCCCGACTAGAGCAGCCCAATAACGGCTACCTCTACGCCCGCCGTGACATTTTGGAAGACTGGCTAGACACCGTCCCTGCCCTGAAAACGCGACTCGAAGGCATTAACCCCCTGCTCGACCAGGTGCAGTCCGTGACTCTGAGCAACTACGGCAATGATGAAACGGCGAAGCGGAGCGGCTTTTACGTCGAGTTGTTCACTGAGTAGGAAAATCGAGGGCGATCGCCCCCAAATTCGTCTTCCACTGACACCACCTTCTTCCCGGCGTCTGCCAGCACGGGGGCTCAGCTGTTAGGACGACCTGTTCGATATCCTGGAGATCAGGCAGACCCTATCTGTGGATGTACCGCTCGACAAAGCGGGGGACTGCTTGTTTCAGTCGCGCACCGATTTAGCCCTCGCCTATGACCCAGCCCGTCCTCTCCCGTGCCGATATTGACCATCATCTGTCTCAACGCCCCCTCGATCTCGACCCTGGGGGATACTTCATCATCACTCTAGATCGGGACAATGAAGTTATCTGTGCTCAGTACTATACAAACGTCATCGACAATCGGGGCGTTGCCTGCGATCCAGTGACTGGCAAGCCAATTCCCGTGCGGGGTGGCGATCGCCGTCTCCCCACTGCCGCTTTCACCGGACGCACCGCTAAGGAGCTGTGCGTTGCCATCTTTGAGACAGCGCAGCCTTGCCCGGTGACTCAGCTTAACCACGCAGCCTACCTGGGGCGGGAGTTTCAGCGGGCAGAACTAGCCCTGGTCAGCGGGCAGGATTACATCCAGGACTAGGTTTTCGGTGCAGAGGCATTGCTCTCCTGGCTTTGTACAGCTAAGGAGATCTTTGAAAATGATCCTACCCGATGACGTAGGGGCAAATGGTCGTTTGCCCCTACCGACCGTTTAACTGGGGGTAGAATTTTTCCCAGAAATCGCCTAAGTGCTTGCTACTGTCCCCCGGTTTTCTAACCTTCGTTTTTCAACGCAGTTCTACTTAATCTATAGGTGATTCATGTCTTCCCAATCCAATCAAATCGTCGGTATCTACCCCACCCGTAATGATGCTGACTACGCCATCCAGGCCCTGACGACAATGGCGGGTTTCCAGCGCGATACCCTCGACGTGGCTCCCTGTTCATCCGATGAATCTGAGGGTGAGGACCAGTACTGCCTCACGGCGAAAGGACCAGTCGATGTGGTGAATCAGGCCCGGTCGTTCTTGGGCGACCCGCCGCTCCCCGAAACCGAGGAGCCGTTCCGCAGCCCCTATGGCCTGAAGCACGCCCGCGACCTGATGGCGTTCGATGACTTCGGCTGATGCTATGAGCCGATAACCAGCGCAGGGGCGTTTGTGCAAACGCCCCAACCGGGAAAAACAAGCCGCGCAAATAATTGAGCAGAAGCCGCATAACCGGCGGGCGCACATACTTCTCAATGCAGTGGGCGCAAT
>JBHJGR010000279.1:0-4094 GCA_050331615.1 Elainellaceae cyanobacterium | reverse complement strand
GTAGTGGGAAGTCGGTGCTGGCCTCAGATATCTTTGTGGGGGCGATCGCCAACGGCATGAACGTCATCTCTTTGGACTATCCCAAGCCGGACGGCACGACCACCTACACCGACCTGGTGAAGTTCTTTGGCAATCAGGGTGCTTATTTTGACGTGGGATCAGAAGCCAATAATCTGTTTCAAGTGCCGGCCCTGCGGCATCTACCGGAAAAGCAGCAGCAGGAGCGGATCGACGACTACAAGGAGTTTCTGGTGAAAGCTCTCGACACGATGGTGATGGGCACCGACACCGAGAACCAGCTCGGCAAGCGAGTCCACACTGTCCTTTGGCAAGCCCTGGCAGCGTTCTTTGCAAATCCTGTGATTCAAAAGCGCTATCAAGTTGCCTTTGATGACGGGTTTGGTAGCGATGCCTGGAAAGCCATGCCTACGCTCAAGGACTTTGTTGAAACGGTGGCAGTGCTGGACTTGGGCATCGAGTCGCAGATGATTCAGGAGGCGATCGCCACCATTTTGCTGGAACTTCGGGGCTGGTTAAGCAGTCGTGTAGGACGAGCTATCTCAAAACCTTCCACCATTCGCACCGACGCCAAGCTGACGGTCTTTGCCTTGAGGAACGTGGGAGACAATATCGAGGCAGCGGTGCTGGCCCTCTCAGCCCAGTCGATGGCTTTCCGTAAAGCGCTGGAGGTGAGCGATTCGCTGCTCGCCATTGATGAAAGCCCGATTCTGTTCAAGTATAACGGCATTGCCCAGATTATTGGTCAGGTCTGTGCCAATGGAGCCAAGTCAGGGATTCGTCCGGTCATCATTGGCCAAGACCCTGACACCATCGCCAATTCTGTTTCTGGCTCCCAAATTCTGCAAAACCTCAATACCCGCTTTGTGGGCGCTATTCAGCCCAACGCTTTGCCGTCCTATGAGCGGCTCTTTGGCTACGACCCCGCTGTATTGTTACCAAACACCGATGAGTCTTTCCGTACCGACCCCTCCCGGCTTTGCTCCCACTGGCTGGTCGATGTGGATTCGCGACTAACAGGGTGCTCCCACTACCCGTCTCCAGAACTCCTGGCGGCGGTGGCCAATAACCAGAAGGAGCAACGGGCACGGCAGCGAGTTTTGGCGAAATACACCAACAAGTTTGAGGGCTATGCGGCCTTTGCTAAGGAGTATGTCAACGCTATTCGTTCGGGGCGATCGCTCGACGAAGTTGCGCCTGCAAAGGCGACAAACAAAAGTTCTGAACCAACCTCGCATCTACCTCCTTCGACAGCACAAAACGGTCATCAACCATTGATTAATCAGCATCACAGTTAGATACTATGGCACTTTCAAAGACACGTAAGCTAACGACCATACTCGTCGGTACAGGTACCCTTTTGTCTTTGCTGGGAGTTGGTGCAGCCACGGCTTCCTTGCTGCCCGGTGGCATCGGCAGCGACTGGCAGGACTGGGTACTCAGCCGCGCCAATCCCCTTGAAGACATCTTGAGTGAAATACGGAGCAGTGACTCCGTCCTCCAAAGAGTGATGGATGCTGCCCTGGGAGACTTTTGGGAAGAGTTGCAAAGTTCAACTGACTCGGAACTGCCCGACCCCTATGAGGTGCGCGTAGCGGCTGAAGAACCTGCCGGGACGGGAGTTCTGAGCAGCAGTCCCACGGTGCGGCAGCGAGATTTGGCCAACCTCTACGACCAGGAGGTGGCGAGGGCAACCGCAGCGCTCCTCTTGGGTGAAACCGGAGAAGAAAGGTTGACCCAGCAGGCAGAGCAGACGGCAGAACTCATCGAGAGCAGCCAGCAAGGTGCCGCTGATGTACTTCAAATGGCCGAGGAAGCTCAGGGGCTGAGCGTGACCCAGGATGTCATGAAAGCCCAGGCGGAGATGAATGGGGCGATCGCCTCCTTGATGGCCCAGCAAACCCAACTGGCCGCCGATAACCATACTTCGCTGATGCAAACCCAACGGCTTCAGAGCATTCTGGCTCAGCTCGCGGCAAACACCAGCGAAGGTATCGACGAATCCAACCGACGAGAGCGGGTGGAGCGACAGGTGGAGATCACAGGCTCCGCTCAGGCTCCCATCTACATCCCTGGATTGCTCGGTACTGGTGACGCTGAAACCCCCTGATATTCAGCCAAACGGCTGTTCAACTATTCAACTATGACTGCTCTGTTTAATCTGCCTCTGATGCCACCACTTGCAATTACCGGCGGCATCAGCATCATTGACGACAGCATCCAGCAGCTAGAGTCTGTGCAGCAAGCCTGGGACGAGCGCTGGAACGATATCTTTGGTGGGGCTAATGGCCTCTATCTGGGCATCAACGAGTTCGCCTCGGTTATTGTCGTGGGAGCCTTTCTTTTCTTCGCCGTCGGCTGGGTCAAGGCAGCGATCGAGAAGGGCATTTTCCCAGCGCTGCCCGATGTCCTCTGGGTGCTGGTCGTCGCCTCGTTGCTGTTCAACAACGGTTTCCTTCTCGGCTCCATCACTCTTGGATTGCGGGACTTGATCAACGACCAGACCCGCACCGTCCTTGATGTCCAGGTCGGGGAGGTGTCCATGATTGAGGCCCTTAATGACGTCATCGTTTCCCAGCAGGCCAAGACCTTGATCCAGCAGCAGTACGCCGAGTGTGAGGCCAAGGAAGGCCAAGCACAGATTGACTGCTTTTTGCAGGCTGGGGAGCGATCGCAGCAGATCCTTGAGTCAGAGTACCAGGACAAAGGTTTCTGGACAGCAGGCGTCCAGCGACTTTGGGCAAGGATACAGCAGATCAGCGAAGGCATCGAGCAAACCTACCAGCAAGGGGAACAGAGCCCTGGTAGTAATCCCCTTGGCGATTTAATATTGCAGACCGTAATTCAGACGGGCAGTCAGGCGCTGGCTCAGCAGTTGCTCAAGGGCTGGCAGTGGGCGTTCGCCAACCTGCTGGAGCTGGCCATGCTCATCACAGGTTTGCTGGGGCCGATTGCCGTGGCTGGCTCCATCGTCCCCCTCCATGCTCGACCGCTTTGGGCCTGGCTGACGGGCTTCTTCAGCCTGGGCATTGCCAAGTTTTCTTACAACGTCATCGTTGGGCTGGCTGCCACTGTGCTGGTTGCCGCCGAAGTTCAGGATCAGGGTGACTTTGGCTTCCTATTGCTGATTGGTGTCCTGGCTCCGGTGCTGGCGCTGACGCTGGCAGGTGGAGCGGGCATGGCGGTGTTCCGAGGTGTTTCGGGAGGGGTGACCCGCATTATCTCCCTGGGCACCTCAGTTCTGCCGATTCCCAAGTTGTAAGCATTTCGAGGCTATCAGCCTTTCATGAGAGACAAACCTTTGAGAGACGAATTCTGAGAGACGAATCATGCAAATTGCCAACCTCAAACGAAAGGTGAGCGGGTTCAAGCTCGATTCCAGTGACATCCTGCCGCTCGCCTTTGCTGGCCTATCGCTCGGCATCCTTACACTGTCGCTGGGGCTGTTCTGGCTGGCCTACTCCTTTTCAAAGTTAGCCAATCAACCAGTGCCCACTCTGGTACAACAGGTGGACGGGCGGACCTTTACTGTGCGTGCCGCTGACCGCCTCCATCGCGAGCCGGAGGTTATCCGTCGGCTGATAAGTGATTGGGCCGTGATGACCTTCACCTGGGGTACTTTGCCCGATGAGCAGGGAACTACGGTCGATGATGGCGTCAAAATCACAGGACAGGAGCGCGTTCCCACTTCGGCATGGGAGGCATCTTTTGCGCTCGCTCCGGACTTCAGGGACATCTTTCTTGAAAAGATGGCAACTGAAGTCGTCCCTGATGGAGTGTTTGATGGAGCCGTCTCTGCGGTGCTGGTGCCGCAGCACATCTCTGCGCCACAGGCCGCTGGTGAAGGCCATTGGCAGGTTGACCTGGTGGCAACTCGTATCATCTTTGACACCACGAATCCTGCTGGCTACACCGTGCCGTTCAACCGGACTATCTACGTTGGCGCCATTGAGCCGCCGAGGGAGCCGCTGATTGCCAATGCTTCAGAGTACCAGCAAACCGTATACCGGATGCTCGAAGGTGGTGTGCAAATCGTTGAAATTCGGCCAATGGCGGCGAAGGAGTAGAACGATGAC
>JBHJGR010000278.1:0-4591 GCA_050331615.1 Elainellaceae cyanobacterium | reverse complement strand
GGGTGGATTTTGGCTGGTTGATTGACAAATCTTACTCCCCCTCATCCCCCAACCCCTTCTCCCAGAGCGGGAGAAGGGGAGCCGGAAAGCCTTGTCTTACCTCCCCCTCGCCCATTTTTGGGAGAGGGGGATTGAGGGGGTGAGGGCCAAGATGTGTGTATGTAGTAGCCCGAAGGGAGAGGAAACAGGAGCACTGGTTCGGTTCCCCTCGCCCTCTGGGAGAGGGGTTGGGGGTGAGGGCCACAAACTTTTATCAGTCAATCAGGTCCGTAGCCAGGGTTTCTTGGGCACGAGGAGTTTCCAGGTCCCAGCGTAAGGTTGCCACCAGTTGCGCCAGCGAGTAAATGCCTCTGGATTGCAAAGGCTGCTGCAACAACATTTCAATGGCCCTAGCAATTTGAGAAGCGACATCAAACCCGCAAGTTCCCACCATTCCAGCCAGCTGATGGGCATTTTGCTGGGCTGTGGCTAAACGGTGCGGCTCGAACGTGTATCCTGCCTGTAGGGTGACGACGGCCTGTTCGAGCACGGCGACCCGCTGGAAGACCCCGGCTTGAATGTTGTTCCAGAGTTGGGCGATCGCCTCGTCCAACTCTTCCATTTGAGCAGACGTCTGTTCTGCGTCAGGCGTCACGGGTTTGAGCAACGCCGGATTCACCCGATAGCCCTGTCCGTACAATGTTTCGATGAAGTCTTCGACGCCAAACTCGCTGAGCTTGCGGCGGACCCGGCGGATGTGAGACTTGACGGTGTCTTCAGCGGGCAGGCTATCCAGCGTCCACAGGTGATCTACGATGTCGCTGCGGCTAAAGACGCGATGAGGATGGCGGAGAAACAGCTCGATGAGTAAATATTCTTTGCGGCTGAGGGGAATGATCTGATCATTGCAGGTAATCTCGCGCATTTGCGGGTCGAGGCGGATGGTGCCACAGGATAGGATGGCTGGCGATCGCTCCGACGACCGCCGCCCCAGCACCCGAACCCGCGCCAGAAATTCTCGAAGGTCAAAGGGTTTGACCAGATAGTCATCAGCCCCATTATCTAGCCCAATCAGCTTGTCGTTGACCGAATCCCGCACGGTCATCAGCAAAATTGGCAGGTTCTGATCCTGTTGCCGCAGGCGGCGGCACAAAGTAATCCCATCCAGTTTGGGTAGGCCCACATCCAGCAGAACCAGATCATAGTCGATAACGTGGGCCATATCCCAGCCAAGCTTCCCATCGGTTGCCACATCAAGCAAGTAATTATGCTTACTCAAAAGCGTGGTCAGGGCTTCTACCAGGTTTTTATCATCTTCAACGAGCAAAATTCGCATACATTTCAGCTCTGGATCGGACCGGAGCGCTTATAAGCGCCAAAATTTTTCATCAATTATTATAGTAAATCAACAAAAAATGACAAGGCGATATTTACATGGTAAAAAAACGGTTGCCAGGGCTGCACCACTTTTGCACTTTTTTCGTTTACCCTTTGACGAGTTACGGAAAAATGCTTTAGCGCTCGTGGTTTTCCGTTGTCCGTTCATTTTGGTTGGCGAAGTGCTTTATGTTTGATTTGATAGGGCGTCCGCTGAGTCGATTAAGTCGCTGGTGCGGAAACCCACTATTTCTTCATCGAAAATCGCTGCTTGTGCGCAGTTTGGGGTTGGCGATCGCGACACTTCTTCTCGTTTTTATCAGCCATGCCCATGCAGCGGAAATGGTATTGCTCCAGTACCAGGATCAGAGCCTCAATATTAGCTTAGGTGAGTTAGAATCCTTCGCTCTGAGCGGAGATCCCTCGCCAGAATTACAGCAGTTTTTTGAGACAACCGGCCAGGATGCCGCAACGGTTCAGGAGTATTTGAATCGGCAGGTGCCCTATGGGCGATCGCCCTTCATCCCCAGGGAATTTGGCCTGATTGTTATGAATAAAGCCGTGGGCGATCCCCTGCGGCGTGAAAGTAATTTGGATGCCCTGAGTGAAGCCTTTGGAAAATCCGTAAGGCGGGATGATGCCTTTTCAACGCTGGAACTCATCGAAAACTATCCCGAATCATCGGTGCGTCTATCGCTGGATCAGCTCGTCCCGGTATATCGCGACATTGACTTACTGCTGACGCGCATCGGGCCAGTGCTAAACATTGCCGAGAAGCTGCTGCCGGAAATGTTATGTGACTGCGATACCGCTGAAGCCTCATCAACGGTTTCCGCTGAAGTTGCTGCGATCGCAGGCTCTGCGCCTCCATCCGTTTCTCGACGAGATGTGGCCTACGGAAAGGTCAGCGCCCTGATGAAGTCCCTGTGGGCTGATGAGGCCATTGCCGCTTCACACTCTACGTCAGAACATGCTCTGACGCTGGCCCAGGCTGCTACCATTCCCGATAAAAATCTTGTGATTGCCTTTGGCCCCCTCCAGGAATCGGTCTCCCTGGCGGAACTCACCACCTTTGTGGAAACGGGCAAGTTACCGGCGGGATGGGGGTTTTACCTCAGTATTGCTCGCGTGAACCCGGAGGACTTGCGTGCGGCCTTAGCCCAGGAGGTCTCGGTCGATTTCCGATTCCTTGACGAAACGCTGAATTCCTTGCTGGGTGAATATGCCCTGTACCAGGTGGGGCAAATTGTTCACACACGGACTCGCCTCACGAATATTCAAGCCCTGCGATCGACGCTGGTGCTGTCAGCAGTTGAAGATAACAAAATCACGTTTCTGGAGTTTCTGGGAAACTACCCCACGCCGCAACTGTATTTTGATGGGGCAAAGCTGGCGTCTCTGGGGCAGCAGATAAAGCGCCTGGGAACGGCTGGTGGTGCGGGAGATGGCTCAGTGGCGCTGGAGGATTGGTTTGTCGGCTTGCAGGCCACCCTGGCAGATCAGGTCTGTACCTGTGAAGCACCGCCAGAGAACCCCACCAACATTGACCCGCTGGTGGTTTCGGGCGATCGCCTCTCCGAATTCCTCCCGCCCGACTGGCAGCCTGTCCCCGCCCACAAGGAAAAGCGAGGCAATATCAACGTGGTCTGGCTCCAGGGCACTCCTTATGAAATGGGCTATCAGCATGGTCAGCTCCTGCGGGATGAGATTGCCAGTTTGGGAGATACAACCCTGGGGCTGCTCCGGTTTGCGGGGCGGGGGCTGGCGCTGGCGAATGTGGCCGCGGGGCGATCGTTCCCCTATGCTGGCGAAGAATGCCGGGGAATGGCCGATGCGGCGGGTGATATCGGCATGACCTACGAAGCCTGCATGGTCTTGGCCTACGGCGACGTATATCAGGACGCCTTCGGCTATACGCTGCCCCAGGTTTTGCTGTGGGAGGGCTGTAGCCAGTTTGTGGCCACCAATGAAGCCAGCCGCGATGGCTACCTCTACCACGGCAGCACCGTGGATAGCGGCACCCCCATTGACTACATCATCAGCAATCCCGTGGTGTTTGTGCGCCAGCCCAATGGGGGGCTGCCCCACACCTTTGTTACCTATCCGGGCGTGGTCTGGCCCAATTCGGGGCTGAATGTGGCGGGCATCACGCTGGGGCTGGATACGGCACTGGCGGCCAGCACCGATGAGCTATCCTTTACGGGAGCCAGCAATGTGCAGTTGATGGCTCAGGTGTTGCAGGGGGCTACTACCTTTGATGAAGTAGTAGCCTACTTTGCCTCCCAACCCAGGGTCCGTCCCAATATCATCATGACGACGGATGGGAAGTCCAAACAGGCCGGGGTGATGGAGTTTACGGGACAGCATTTTGCGGTGCGTCCCCTCCAGGAGAATGGTGTCCTCTACGCCACCAATCACTTTGCGTTGCCCGAAATGTATGACACTCAGGCTCCGCCCAATGCCTCCAGCCTGTTGCGCTGGCAGCGCTACGAGCAATTGCTGGAACCGGATGGGCTGGCAACGCTCTACGGTGAGGTTGATCCGCAGGCAATGGCCCAGATTTTGCGCGATCGCACCAATCCCGAAACCCTCACCCCCAGTCCCCTCACCGTGTTTGACGATAACGCCAGCCCCGGCGGTAATGGTGCCCATCGCCAGGCCACCTTTGACCCCGGACGGCGGCACCTCTGGGTCGCTGCTGGCCCCCCACCCGTTCCTGAAAACCCCTTTGTTTGCTTCTCCCTGGAGGAGTTGCTGAACTTCCCCGATGCAACCCCTTGCCAGGCTCCGCAAATTAACTAAACAAAATCCTTCCTTGGTAAAGTCGAGAAAGTCTGCCGTTTCATCCTTTCCTGGCGCTGATATAAGGCTTCTCTGGAGAAAACCTCAAGTCCTTATTGTTATTCCTTTAGGGATGATAGCGGTGGGAATTATTGCCTTGGCGACGCGATCAGCAATTTGGGTGTAGGGACTATTGCAATCGAGCGACTCAATCAACAGCAGCAGTGTCTTAGTGGTATACCAAATGTCCATCCTCTCAGCGTTGACCATACGCTGGTCGACAGCCCGCGCCGTCGTCAAGATGAACAGCTATAGTGCGACACGCCACCAACGTCAGAAAACGCGCTAGGTCTTAGACGATAGTATTTATCTTCGATTTCTTGTGATTGCTCATCATAGTGATAGCTCAATACGGCTTGCAACTCTCTAACTAACGTATAGTCACCCTGCATGG
>JBHJGR010000277.1:0-9055 GCA_050331615.1 Elainellaceae cyanobacterium | reverse complement strand
AAAACTTACGAACCGCTGCCCGGAAGCCCTCACCCTAGCCCTCTCCCGAAGGGAGAGGGAAAAGGAGCATTGGTTCGGCTCCCCTCGCCCTCTGGGAGAGGGGTTGGGGGTGAGGGCCACAAACTTTTGTCAGTCAATCAGGGCGCTAGGACAGACAATTTCCCAAACTTGATAATATTCTGCATCAAACGGGCTCCTGCAAGAAACCGCCGCTGAGTGTGACCTTTACCTGACCATTGATGACATCACCTACGACAATTGCTTCAGACGGGAGGGGATTGCCCTTCTGGTTCGCTCCAGTCAGATCAAATTCTTTGTGGTCAACATCGATAAACGGGCGAATTTGCCCTGGCCCAGTTGAGAGGCTCTGGCTGTTGCTGCGCTTCATCTGAAACACAGAAAAACCTCATCTTTTCAGTACACGTCCAACCTCTCATCCTGAATGATGATCAGGACGATTTGCTGGCCAGATCCGATGATCCAGGCATTGATGGATGAGGGGAGAGGGCGATCGCCCCTCAAAGCGACACAGCCGATACCCAAGGACATCTCCTCTCCAGAACCCGAAAAGGCGATCGCCCTGATGCTGGCCGCTGGCAATCCCTACGTGGCGCAGCTGAACCGTCAGCAGGCCAGGCTGTACGTCAATCAGACGGCACAGAGGGGTTATGAGCGATCGCCTCATCACCAACGAATGGGAAGCGCTGACGGTGGAGTTCCGGGACGGGCAGCAGCGGGTGCTGTACCGAGGCCGGGCTCGATACGAGGAGGGCTATCACTTGGACATCGATTGAGTTCAAGTCATGAAAGAATTTGTCACCAAATGTTAGCTTGCTTCATTATCAGAAGAACATAGCGATTTTGCGGTGAGTAGGAGACAGTTAAGCGCGCTGAAGCGATCATATTTTGAAGCCAGTGATGAGTCAATACCGCGCAGAAAGCTCTCCAGGCGCGATCGCATTGCCCCTTTGAAACTTGAGCCTGGAATGAGTGGACGACCGAGGGCATCTTTCACCACGGGCAAATCGGCTCCGATAGGTTCTAGCGATCGCCCTTTGCTGATACGTAAGGCAGTGACGGTTGTCAGAGTGCCAGTCAGCTCTAGTCGATCTTTAAAGACATCAAACACAAGCGTTATGCGATCGCCTCCAAGCAGTGGAGCCAGGGGTAAATTAAAATGCCCAGAATTTTATCAATATCTCGAATGTAATACTCAGTCTTATCAAGTAAAACGGTTTGATTCTTTAACTTAAGGAATCTCCAATTAGTTCCAGTTGTTACCGCTCCATAGATTTCATGAATGGGTTTATGGATTCGGCGGGACGACTGTTGATTAAAAATCTGTGCTGCAACCATGCTTGCAATACATTGACCAAGACCACCAATGATGTTTTCGTTTTTAGCTTCAATAATGGTCATAACTGGGGCTTGAATATAAAGCTGCTCTGTAGGCTGAACATCGGCAAACAAGCTTTGTCGCTCATCCATTGAGAGATTGAACGTTTCTTGTACGCTTGCGATCGTGAATTCGCCGTATGCCATAGAACAGAGATCTCCTAAAAACTAGCTTTGCTCTCACCCTTGCTTGTTGCTTTTGTGGTTATGCCATCAGCATTGATTCTTAACTTAGATATGTCAAACATGGGATTATGCCATTGCTAGCTGGGACAGGTGCTGCTCG
The DNA here is from genome assembly GCA_050331615.1 of Elainellaceae cyanobacterium. Taxonomy (GTDB): domain Bacteria; phylum Cyanobacteriota; class Cyanobacteriia; order CAKZMO01; family CAKZMO01; genus JAYKGU01. The sequence continues at coordinate 7,374 of JBHJGR010000277.1, read as the reverse complement.
CAAATCTGAAACATCGTCTTCAAAATACCTAACACTGTTTCAATATCTCCAATGGCGTGGGGTAGACTTTCAAACGCCTGATTATCAAGGGTAAGCTTGTAGAATTTCCAGGTTTCACCGTTGGTAACAATGCCTAAGATATCGATTTGCATGTTGAGTTGTTGATTGACCCAGTGACAGGCTTTCATTTCTACTAAACACTGGGCAGCTCCCTGCTCAAAATCATCCTTCTTCGCTTCTATCACGCACAACAGAGGTGCTTCTAAATAAGCTCGATGCTCGGCAATTAAATAATCTGCTGCACCAATTGATGTATCGCTTTCGAGGGCTGCTCCTTTCCAAATTTTGAGACGCTTAAAGTCTTGAATGGCTTCGACAAAAACTGCATCTATAAGGAGTTTCTTGGCCTCTTCAGAACTACCCAAATCAAAGCAGCGCAATCGCTCCAAATGCTGCTGAAAAAAGTCACTTGCGGGGGTTGGCACAAAAGAGATATCCCATGGGTATAGCTGTCTAATACCGACTTCTTTGAATGCATCGCGGTAGCCGAAGCTAGAGAAGCTGCGCTTTTTTGATTTTGGCTTGGGGTCATTCATAAGAATCGCGAAGTGGGGGATTTGGGGTTCAGTAGCACATGTGAAAGTAGTTAAGCAACTTTACTCCTATCGACGACTAGGCCGATTTGGTTGCTTAGATCCAGCATCGGAACGACTAGACTTGTTGCTAGTTGCACTGGGGTTAGATTGCTTCATCTCGGCTTTCTCTCCTACTTGTGCAGTGTGTTCACGGGCAAGGTAACCTAAGTAAAGCTGCGCCAGCTCTAAGTGGAGCGATCGCTCTAAGGTTCCTCGATTTGCTTCTAAATATACCAGGAGCGCTAAAATCTGTTTCTGCTCAAGGGATGAATTAGTATCTTTAGCAGGAAGAAATTTCTCTAATAAAGCCTCAGCAGTCATATCTTCTAAAACATCTTTCTCCTATAATGAGTTACTATCAAATTTAGCTTTCAGTTCCTAGATGAGCGGCTTACGTAGCGACGTTTCTACACGAGCCAATATTTGTCCAACATCTGCATCTAAGCCGTTTATCGCGTTCACTAGCTCTCGTGCAAAAAGAACGTTATCTTTTTTAAGCGACCAAATGGGACTAGCATTTCCACCTCGACCCACCTGATAGTGAATGTAGTCTGTGATAATTTCCAAGGATGAGCTGGGCTCTACCGCAACGGCCAAAACATTACGAAATAGTGATTTTTTATCCTTGTCAGCGATCTTATACTCTGTAGCAAGATTCTTGATACCCTCAAGAGTGTTGTCCATCTGCTGGCGGACTTCCTTTTCGATTCGTAACTCTAGCTGATCTTTGATTTGAATGCTTGATGATGTCATCGTCATAGCTATACTGCCGCCTCCCGCATAGTTTAATGAAACTCATCGCAAACGCGAACCTGCCCAAACCCCTCTGAGGTGCGATCGCCCTGTTGAGTGTAGAAGCCGCCAAATGGCTCAACGCGGTCGCCATTCAAATCATTGGGTTCATAAAAATAGCCCCACGCTTTAGCGCAGAAGCTATCAATGAGTGAATAGCTGCACGTCCGTTAGCAGAGCCAGATGGTCACGACCATAGTTGATCATTGCGGACACCGCTAGATTTCATTTAGCACGGGAACCGCTCTGTATCCCCAACCTGAAGGAAGGGGTTTTATCCGGTTTCCGTGCCCTCCGGTTCTACAAGAACATTGTCACCGGCATTGCTGCGCAGGCTGTTGTCTAATTCGTTGCCGGTGCCACTGAGGTTACTGTTGCCCGATAGCCGGGTGACTTTGTCCAAGGGGAAGACCAACTGGAGCTTCAGGGTATGACCTTCGCAGACGTGCAGCAGATGGTTGCATCGGGACATACCCAGGTTTGGGCGGGGAGCGCCCTGCTGACAGAGGTGGAAGGCTTTGCAGGAATGCTCACCGAAAGCGACTTTGTCACCGGCATCAGTTAGGAACCGCAGCAGGGGCTAAACGGCTTTGCGGTTAGGTGCTCTAGCCCCGCCTGTTGGAGCAGGTCAGTCCAGATGGTGGCAATTTGCCCATCAGACGGTTGGACCTGGTACTGCTCCGCCAGGATATTGAGGGCATCGTGCCAGATACCGTTGGCGGCATAGAGTTGCGCCTGCTCTAGCGCACCTGCCGTCGCGAGCTGGGCTTGCAAAGCGGAGTCCGGGGGAGCCTGCTGTAAAGTCCCGGTGACAAACACCGAGCGGGTCGGTTGCGCCGGGTCGCAGTAGACAATCAGTGTCCAGGTGTAGAGCTGGTCTGGCTGGAGGGGCTGGGCCTCTGGCTCGACCTGGAAGCGAATCAGGCCCGGTGACGTCTCTGGAGCGGTGAGGCTGGTCTGGTAGACGTAGTTATCCGCAGCATGTTGGTGGGCAAACTCGTTGGGGGGTGGGGCGGGCCGGGGGTGGGCCAAATAAAACCAGAGGGACGGGGCGGCCTGGGTGGTTTTGCCCCAGACGATGCCCTCAATGGTGGGCACCAGTGCTGCCAGGTCTTCGTAATCCTGACAGGGGCCACGGCTGGCACCGCCCTGCGCCCGACCGCTGGGCGTCCCCTGGTTGGGCGGCGGGGGCGCATTGAAAACAATCTGGCTTTGGGGGAGGGCTTCGGCGGGCGAATTGGGAACGGCCTCCGTGGGCAGAACGGGACTACCCACCTGGGATTGCCCTGCCCCTGGGAAGCTAACCAGGCTAAAGGCAACGGTTCCAAGAACAATTAGGGCTTTGCGGGAATGTTGGGAGAGTTTCATAGATAACGGTTGTTCAGCGTTTCATAACGGACGGATACGGTCAGGCAGGTGCCCTCAGCAATGATTTCGACAAAACTTGTCCTAATCTTATCTGCTCAGCCCTATCGCGGTATCCGGTTAGAACCCAACCCGTTTGTATAAGCTAGGCCCGCTGCCAGCAGGATGGCGATCGCCCCCGGCACCAGCGGCATCCACCCCCCCAGCAGCAGCAGCCCGAAACAGCTCCCGATTAATCCACCCAACGCCACAATCAGCATCAGACTGCGCCTGGGCAAGGGCTTGAGCCGCATCACGCCATAGCCCGCCAAGCTCCATACCACCAACCAAATCGCCTCTCCCCAGAGGGGCCAGACCCACAGAATGGGGCGCTGATCCAGGGCGGCACTGAGGAGTTGACTGGTCATGTGGGTTTGCACGAACACGCCCGCCAAGCGGTCGGCCCGGCTAGAGCCGAAGGGGGTGAGCCAATAGTCTCCGGCACTCTTGGCGGTGACGCCAATCAGGACGATGCGATCGCGAATTGCCTCCGGGGCGACCTGACCCGCTAGCAGCTGGCTGAGGGTAATCTTGGGCGCAATCTGGTGGGGCGGCAGGGCGCGATAGTTCAGCATAAGCTGGTTCCCTGCCGCATCAATGCCCTGATAGCCGCCCCAGTAGGGCCGCACCCGCTGCAAGACCGTGTCGCCCAACTGCAGGTTGCCCTGCGGCGTAAAGCGGGGCGTGATGCCTGCCGCTTCCAGGTAGCGAAACGCCAGTCGCGAGCTGAAGGAGTACGGCGTGGTGCAGGGGGAAGCCGGTTCGGGGTTCATCGCCACAATTTGCCGCCGGAGGACGCCATCGCCGTCTTCCAAAAAATCACTAAATCCCACGCGATTCGCTGGCACTTCCGGGGGCGGGGCGATGCCCACCGGGTCGAAGACGGCATCCCGGCTTTTGCAGACGACAATCAGGCGATCGTCCGCTTGCAGAGCTTGCACGACGGTCGTCAGTTGGGCATCGGTGGGCCGATCGCGATAGAGGTCTAAGCCGATGACGCGGGGCCGATGGGCCTGCAGTCGCTCCAGCACCTCACTGAAAGCCTGATCGGAGAGTGACCCATTGCCAGCAGAGTGGGCCTGAATATCCGCCTCATCGAGCGTGACGACCAGAAAGCGATCGTCCACCGCTTCGGCGGGTCGAAGATTCTGCAAGCGGTCAAACGCCCACAGCTCCAGCGGTTGCAGAAGACCCAGGGCGCGTCCCCCCAGGACCAGTCCAGCAACGGCCAGACTGGTGAGCATCCCCCGGACAAGCTGTCGGGAGGGGGACGGCAGGGCCGCAGGCGGGGTGGCAGCATTGGGCCGAAGCGGTTCCTGAAGCTGGGCGATCGCCTCAAGGTCAGGCGTAGCAGAACGGGATGCCCCCACAAATTCCCCCCGCCAACCGTCCCAGGCCGTCGCCGCCTCCGCCGGGTTCTGGTAGATCACGGGGAGCCAGGTGGCGCAGGGAAAAGCGTCTTCTAAACCCTGGAGCTGCTCACGGGCAAGGCGCACCGCTCCATAGAGGGACTGCCCCTGCACCAGCGCCGCCAGCAACCGCTGCAAAAAGGTTTGGGCCACCGAGTCGGGCACCGGCTCCCGCATCACAATCACCTGAGGAATGTGCAGGTCGGCCAGATCCCAGGCCAACCCCAGACCGTCGCAGGAGTTGAAAATCGCCAGCTTCAGGCCGTGGGCGATCGCCCGCTTCAGCCCATAGCGCAGATCTTCTAAATTCAGGGCATCCCGCTGGTTGAGCCGCAAACAGCCCTGGGGCCGCTGGGCATGGAACTGGCTGGAGCTGTGGCCCGCAAAGAACAGCAAATCCCACTCCGCTTCCCACAGGTGCTGGTTCAGGGTGGCCCGATCCGGCTCCACCAGCACCGTGACGGCGGCATGGGGGAGGCTTTCCAGGAGGGTGCGATCGCGCATCACGTCAATCCCCGCCGCATCGCCAAGAATCACCAGAATGTGAATCTGCGGGCGCGAACTGGAGGTCTTCATCGCCCGTCCGTAAGTGGGCAAACTCACCGCCGGTTCAGCCTGGGGATAGTCGTCAAAAAACTGCCAGAGATGCCAGGGCAGCCGCAGCAGCGCCTGGTTTTGGGCGGTGATAATCAGGCGGATTTCATCGGTGGGGGGCAGGTGGGTACGCAGGGCCTGGTCAATGCTGCGAAAGGACGCCGCCTGTAGCCAATCGTTGAGAGTATGGCGCACCTGCCGACAGAGCTGGTCAAACTCGGCGGTAGAGAGGTGGGTGACGTCTTCCTCGTCAATCTCAAAGCCCATGCGGGTCGTCTGCCGCCGCCAGCCCAGATGGGCATACAGCGCCTCATAGTTGCGCCGCCACGCCTCCAGCAGGTCGCCCAATTCCGGCAGGGGCGGCAGTGCCCCCATCCACTGCACGGGAGCGGCCTGCCCCGCGTGCCAGAGCTGGGCGATGACGGTGGGACAGCCCTGATGCCAGTCGCCGTTTCCCAGGTTTAGAACAACGAGGTGGTTCATCGAGCGGTTGTCTAGGTGGTTCTTAGAAATTTTCACACCCTGTCCGTCAACAACATCTGACTATATCCGCAGATGACGCAGATGGACGCAGATTGAGCATCGGCAGGAACGCGATTCATCTGCGAAATCTGCGAAATCTGCGGACAAACACCATACTGCCCCGACAAACGGTAAAACCTTTTCCAAAAAGTGCTTTAGCTGTTGCCGGTTATCGGTTGCAATCAGGTCAAAAACGTCTCGGATATGGTGGCATTGGCGATCGCCACCTCCACCATAAACGTCATCCCGGCAGGACAGCGGAAGCGCTTGAGCTGAATCGACTCATCCCGCTGACGGGCCTGCACCGACTGCACCACGTCCCCCGCTTCCGAACACAGCGTCAGGCGCACCGCTTCCGGCAGGTGGGCATCCGTAGACCGGGGCAGCAGGCGAATGCGAACGCCCAGCCGACCATCGGCCTCCGGCTCCAGGACCACCAGCAGCCACAGCGGCGGATAGGGCGCTCCCAAACTCACCCCTTTGGCACGGCGGACGACATTGCCTTCCGTTTCTCGCCGCAGCCCCAGGGCCAATTCCGGCGCTGAGCCAAACAGATCTTCCAGGGATTGCCAGCCCGCTTCAAAAAGATTGTCGAGCCACTGGCCCAGGCGGGTGATTTGAGGCTCTCCGGTCGCTTCTGCGGGCGGCTGGGCGGCTCCAGCTCGACGGCCCTGGCAAATTTGCTCAAACAGGCTGGCTTCTGCCAAAAAAGCGCCCCAATCCGTGAAGGGAACCTGCAGCCGGGGCAGGAGGCTGGCGGGCTGGCTTAACTGCTGCACGAGGGCATCCCGGCGCTCGGCGGCCAGGGGGGGGAGGGGCGCGATCGCCTCTCGCGTCTGTTCATTGCCCACCTGGAGCATCACCCAGAGGCAGTTCAGGTCGGAGATCAGGTCAGGCTCACTGAGGCAGTAGGTGCGATCGCACGGGTCGTACTCTCCCTGGGCTTTAATCTGGGCATGGGTACTGTAGGCCCAGACTTCAATCCAGCGCTCATCGGGGTTGACTTCCACCGCCAGATAATAGTCTCCCACCCAGCGGGGCACGTCTACCCATTCCTGGGGCACCCGCAGCTCATCGCGGCCCATCCCTTCATCGGGCAGGCACACCAGTGTCAGGGGCGGGTGGTCAGCTCGTCGCAGCGCCAAACTAAAGCCCGGCACCAGTTCCCATCGCTGGGGGTCGGGCGACGGACGGGAAACGGAAAGAGCGGCATCGGCAAATCGGTCGGCCAACCACGGCTGCAAAACCTCCAGACCAACCAAATTCCAATAAATTTGCAGCCGCAGCCCTGGAACCGTCGCCGTCTGACTCAGCGCCCAGGCATTTTCGTGGACATCTTCCGGAATCTCTAGCCGCTGTATTGAGGTATCTAAAAGCATCATGGGAACCTATTCCTTGAGGAGGCAACCCTCCACCGCATGTTCTCGCAGGCTGTTCTGGAGCCACTCCTCCAAAACGAGACTTACCTGTTTTAGTGCGGGCGAGGTGAGGGAAACATGCAGCGTCTCCTGGCTCCAGGTGGCGATCGCCAACAGTAATTTTTCCTTAACCCGGCTCAGCCGCCGTGACACCGTGTATTGCTTTACCTGAAGCTGCTCGGCAAGCTGCTGCTGGGTCAAATTTTGCGTGTAGTAGAGCACCAGCAACTGGCGATCGCGCGGTTCCAGCGCTGCCACTGCCGCTTGCAGGCGATCGCCAATCTGACTGCGCTGCTGCTGCCGCTCCTGTAATTCTTCCTGGCGAATCAGGGCCACCCAGGGAGTATCCCCCGCATCGGCAGCGAGGTCGTCCTGCCGTTCGCCCCCGTCCTCAAACTTGGGCACATTCAGCGACGCCACCGCCGGATGCAGGTACCGCCGCAGCGCCTGGGCCATCTCTTGCAGCCACCGCTCCACCAGCGCGGCAGTGGCCGGAGGCGCATCTGGGGATTTCTGGGTGTTGTAGAGAGAGGCGATCGCCTCCCAGGTGGCCTGATCGGGACGGGACAGTTGACGAGTCTCGGCGGTCTGCCCAGCCCA
>JBHJGR010000276.1:0-15589 GCA_050331615.1 Elainellaceae cyanobacterium | reverse complement strand
CACACCGGGGGGGCCCACCCCCCACACACCCACTATACAAAAAAATCCGCCGCGCCCCCCCTGTGGGGGGCCCCCCCCGGGGGGGGCCCACCCCACTGGCTTTTATTGATGGCCATGTACTTGTTCTGCTGCAAAATTACCGGGTAAAATTGCCCGCAAAACTGTTTAATTAGGATTAGAGCTGGCGCGATCGCCCCTGTTCCGAAGGCTCCCTGGAAACCTGCTCAGAGATTTTGGGCAGCCGATTCGTTACCTTATCGCGAATCCGCTGGCTTCTACGACCTTGGTCATAGGGGTCGAGGTGAATCTCAACAGAACACGTGTGCCAAATATCTTCGCAGTATTCTCGAATAGCGCGATCGCAAGAAAAGTAGCCCGATCTAGCCGCATTAACAATCGACATGGAGGTCCAGCGCTCGGTGTCTTGATAGGCTCGCTCTACCTCCTGCTGACAGTCAACATAGGCTTGAAAATCAGCTAGCAAACAGTACTGGTCCTGATTCAGCAGTTGGTTTACCAAAGGCTGGAAGAGGTGGGGATCTTCTGGTGAGAACATGCCCGACCGAACTTGATCCAGTACTTCGCGAATGAGCGGATTATTGTCGTAATACTCGCGGGGATTGTAGCCTGACGACTTAAGATCCTGCACCTCTTCGGCATCAAGACCAAATAGGAAGAAATTGTCATCACCGACCTCTTCCCGAATTTTGATATTGGCTCCGTCCAGGGTGCCGATGGTAATCGCACCATTCAGCATAAACTTCATGTTGCCGGTGCCCGACGCTTCCTTGCCCGCCATGGAAATCTGCTCCGACAGGTCCGCCGCGGGGTAGATGTATTCTCCTAGCGAGACCGAAAAGTCCGCCAGATAGGCCACCTTCAGCCGTCCCTGCATGTCGGGATCCTGGTTGACCTTTTTGGCGACGTTGTTGATGAGCTTGATGATCAGCTTGGCGGTTTGGTAGCTGGGGGCTGCCTTGCCGGAAATAATCACCGTACGGGGGCAGCTATTGGCATCGGGCGATCGCTTCAGCCGATTGTAGAGCGCAATGACGTGCAGCGCATTCATCAACTGGCGCTTATATTCGTGGATGCGCTTCACCTGGACATCAAACATGGAATCGGGATCAACAGCCACCCCCGCATGCTCCTGGATATAGCGGGCTAGGGTTTCCTTATTCCGGTGCTTCACTGATCGCCATGCCTGGCGAAAGTCCGAATCGTCTAGGTAGGATTCTAGCTGCCGCAGATCGTCGAGATGGCGAATCCAGCTCCTGCCCAGCTTTTCCGTCAGCAGTCCTGCTAGCGCGGGGTTGCTCACCAGCACCCAGCGGCGGGGGGTAATCCCATTCGTTTTATTGCTGAAGCGATCGGGATAGAGGTCATAGAAGTCCTTAAACGTCTCCCGCAGCAGCAGCTTGGTATGTAAATCGGAAACGCCGTTGATGGCGTGGCTGCCCACGTTGGCCAAGTTAGCCATGCGCACCGCCTTGGGGCTTTCCTGAATAATCGACAGGCGGGCGATGCGGTCGTCATCCTGGGTAAACTGGCTGCGCACCTGAGCCAAGAAACGGGCGTTGATTTCGTAGATGATCTCCAGGTGGCGGGGCAGCAGGCGACCAAACAGCTCGATGCGCCAGGTTTCCATGGCCTCTGGCAGCAGGGTGTGATTGGTAAAGGCGATCGCCCCCTGGGTAATCTCCCACGCCTCATCCCAATCAAAGTCATGCTGGTCCATCAGAATACGCATGAGTTCGGCCACGCTGACCGCCGGGTGGGTGTCATTGAGGTGAATAGCGGCCTGGTGATGGAGATTGCGCAGATGGCCGTGCTTATGGAGCTGTAAGCCCACAATGTCCTGGAGCGAGCAGGCGGCAAAGAAGTATTCTTGCTTGAGCCGCAGTTCCTGCCCTCTAGGGGTGTCGTCGCGGGGATAGAGAACTTTGGAGATGCTCTCGGACTGGATTTGGTCGTTGACAGCACGGGCATAGTCGCCTTCGTTGAACACATCCAGGTTAAAGTCCTGCTGGGCGCGGGCACTCCACAGCCGCAGGGTATTCACCGTCTCGACGCCATAGCCGGGAATGAGCCAGTCGTAGGGCGTACCCATCACCACCTGGGCCGGATGCCAGCGCACCCGATAGCGCCCCTGCTCGTCGGTGTAGGCTTCCGTTGAACCGCCAAATCCGACTTCTACCCGATACTCTGGACGAGGGATCTCCCAGGGGTTGCCAAACCGGAGCCAGTTGTCGGGGCGCTCCCGCTGCCAGCCGTCCTGAATGGCCTGCTCGAACAAGCCATACTCGTAGCGAATGCCGTAGCTGATGGAGGGAATTTCCAGCGTCGCCATCGACTCCAGGTAGCAGGCCGCCAGCCGTCCCATACCACCATTGCCCAGTTCTGGCTCAATTTCCTCTTCTACGAGCCGATTCAGGTCAATGCCCAGATCATCAAGAGCCTGCTGGGTTTGCTGATACAGCCCCACGTTGACCAGGTTGCTCTTGAGCTGCCGCCCTAGCAGGTACTCAATGGAGAGGTAGCAGACCACTTTGCAATCCTGCTGGAAGTAGGTTTGCACCGTTTGAATCCAGCGATGAATCAGGCGATCGCGCACGGTGAAGGCCAGGGCCATGTAGTAGTCGTAGGACGTAGCAAATTCTTCGCTTTTGCCCAGGACGTAGAACAGATTATCGGTAAAGGCCCGCTTCAGGGTTTCCACATCCATGCCGGTGCGGTCGTCTTCGACGCGAATCTTGCCGTTTACCTGAAACTGGTCAGGCGTTTGGGCATGGCCACCGTTTTGGGAGAGGTCTTGGGATGGTTGGGTATGGGATGAAAAAGACATAGCGGATGAAGTGTCAGCTCAGTGAAAGGACGATATACATTTGGTTAAAACGAAATTAAAAAAAAGAGGCGCGGGATGCGCCTCTTCGATAGTTAGTTCCAGTGCCAGTTGGTAATCTCGGCTGGGTCAGTGCCGTGGTCGGTGATATGTCGCGTGTGGTCTCGCAACACGTAGGTATAGTGCTGGACGCGATCGCTCGCTCGACTGGCTACGTGGTGATTAAATCTAGAGGACAGGCGAATTGCCTGCATCACCAGGTGATAGCGGCTCACCCGGTTGCGCACCACCATATCAAAGGGCGTGGTCGTGGTTCCCTCCTCGCGGTAGCCATTGATGTGGAACCGACCAATATTGGGCCGACCAAAGATGAGCTGCTTCACCACCGACGGATAACCGTGGAAGTTCACGATCACGGGCCTGTCCGGCGTAAACAGCGCCTCAAACAGATCCTGATCCAGCCCGTGGGGATGGTCGGACTCCTCCTCCAGCACCAGCAGGTCCGTAACGTTGACGACCCGCACCCGTAGCTGGGGAATATCCTGCCGCAGGATTTGGGTGGCGGCCATTACCTCAACGGTAGGTACGTCACCAATGCCCACTAGCACAACGTCGGGATCAACCCCTTCATCCGTGCTGGCCCAGCGCCAGATGGAGGCTCCAGCGCGGCAGTGGGCCACTGCTTCTGGCATCGACAGCCACTGGGGCGTGGGATTCTTATTAGCAATCACCAGGTTGACGTAACCCATGCTGCGGAAGCAGTGATCCATCGTGCTGATCAAGCAGTTGGCATCGGGAGGCAGATAAACTCGGGCAAACTCGGCCTGCTGGTCCAGCACGCTGTTGATAAAGCCAGGGTTTTGGTGGGAAAAGCCGTTGTGCTCCTGTCGCCACAGGGTTGATGACTCCAGGTAGTTGAGGGAAGCCACCGGGGGACGCCAGTCAAACTCCTTGGAGTATTTCATGAACTTGGCGTACTGGTCCATCATGGTGGTGACAATGCCCAGGAACGCTTCATAGGAAGGGAACAGTCCGTGGCGACCCGTCAGCAAATAGCCCTGGAGCCACGCCTGACAGGTATGCTCGCTGAGGATTTCCAGCACGCGACCGTTATAGGGACTGACGTTTTCATCCGAGGGCTTAGTATCCCACTGGAAATTGCGGTCAGTCACTTCAAAGACGGACATGAGGCGGTTTGACTCCAGCTCATCCGGGCTGAAGATGCGGAAAGTACTGGAGTTTCGTTCCACCACGGTTTGAATGTATTGGGCGAGCGATCGCGTATTGCTCACCAGCGGTTCACCCCGCTGTCCTTCCTCTAGCCGCGCCACAGGCACTTCATAGTCATCAATGGAAGGCAGATCCAGGTCACGACGAATCCGCCCACCAAAGGTATGGGGATTACTGCCCATACGGCGATCGCCCATCGGACATTGGTCCGTAATTGTCGGCATGGGGTAGCCTTCGTTATCGAAGAGTTCGTCGGGACGATAAGAGCGGAACCACTCTTCCAATAGCCGCAGTTGCTCGGGATCGTCCTTTACATTCTTGGCAGGCACCTGGTGCGCCCGGTAGGTACCCTCAATCGGCTCACCGTCAATCTCCTTGATACCGGTCCAGCCCTTAGGAGACTTGAGGATAATCAGCGGCCAGCGGGGCTTGGTGATACGATTCCCCGATCGGGCCGACTGCTGAATGCCTCGAATCTCGTCGTAGGCCCAATCCATTGCCGCATACAGATCGGCGTCCAGGTCCTCTCCTTCCACGATCTGCACCTGGTAGCCATAGCCAGAGAACAAATGCAGCAGCTCGTCATTGCTCATGGAGCCGTAGATGGTGCGGCTAGCGATCTTATAGCCGTTCAAGTGCAGAATGGGTAATACCGCGCCCGATTCCGCCGGGTCGATGTATTTGTAGCTGTGCCAAGCCGTTGCCGTTGGCCCCGTTTCCGATTCGCCATCTCCCACAATGCAGGCCACGATTAGGTCAGGATTATCCATGACTGCACCAAAGGCCGTTGCCAGAGCGTAGCCCAGTTCGCCCCCTTCGTGGATAGTGCCGGGAATGCCGGGGTAGAGGTGGCTAGGAAATCCCTGTGGCCAGGAGAAAGCCCGGACAAAGCGGTGCAGTCCTTCCTCCCCAAAGCCATATTCGGGGTAGTAGTCGCGGATAGAGCCTTCCAAATACAGGTTGGCGAGATTGGCAGGGGCACCGTGCCCCGGACCCGTCACCAGAAACATGTCCAGATTATGGTAGCGAATCAGACGGTTCAGGTGGGCATAGACCAGGTTAATACCGGGGGTTGTGCCCCAGTGGCCCAGCAATCGATCTTTAATGTGCGCGGGTTGGAGCGGGTCCCGCAGCAGCACATTGTCTTTTAGGTAGATTTGGGTAGCAGCCAAGTAGTTGGCGGCGCGGCGATAGAGGGCGATCGCCTCTAGTTCTTCATGGTGGCCTTTGCGCACCTCTTCGACAGAGATATCGGGGCCAGTGATGGGGGGAAGTGGGGTCGTGGTCATGGAACTGTCCTGCTGGGATGTACCAAAAACGAGCGGATCAGGGACACAGACCCTGATCCGCATGCCACCTACAGGGTGGGAGCCAGTCGATCAATCTTTTGCTTCAAGGAATCCATTAAAGAGTGGAACGGCTTGCGGAACTTCTCGATGCCTTCCTCAAGCAGCTCGTCCATCACCTCATCCAGGTTGATGTTGATGTCGGGGTCGTTCAAGCTTTCCAGCAGTTTGTGGGCTTCTTCGACCTCGGTCTTGACGCGATTGGGCTCCACCTTACCGTGATCGGCAAAGGCTTTCAACGTGTCTACGGGCATGGTGTTGACCGTGTGGGGACCGATCAGTTCCTCGACATACATCACGTCCCGGTATTGGGGATTCTTGGTGCTGGTGCTAGCCCACAGCATGCGCTGCACATTGGCTCCTTTATCGGCCAGTTTCTTCCAGCGATCGCTCGCCAGAATTTCTTCAAACACTTGATAGGCAACCTTAGCGTTGGCGATCGCCACGTCCCCTTTGATTTGCCGCAGTCGCGCCTCTTCATTGAGGGTCTCAGTGCCTGCTTTCTTGAGCCGATCATCGATGCGATCATCAATCTTGCTGTCAATGCGGCTGAGGAAGAAGCTAGCAACAGAGGCAATTCTGTTAATCGGTTGCCCCGCCTGCACCAGGCGCTCTAGACCGCGCATATAGGCATGGGCTGTCTCGCGGTAGCTGTCTACAGAAAACAGCAGCGTAATGTTGATGTTAATTCCCTCGGCGATCGCCTGCTCGATGGCAGGAAGTCCTTCCGGTGTGCCGGGGATTTTGATCATGACATTGGGACGATCCACCTCTTTGTAGAAGCGACGAGCTTCTTCGATGGACCCCTGGGTATCGCGGGCTAGATCGGGGGAAACTTCAATACTCACAAAGCCGTCCTGTCCGTCCGTTTCCTCGTAGATGGGACGAAACAGGTCGCAGGCATTGCGGATATCCTCAAAAATCAGGGATTCGTAAATCTGAGAGGGTGATTTGTTCTCACGAATGCCTGCTTCGATGCTGTCGTTGTAAGCGTCGCCGCCGCTGATTGCTTTCTCAAATATGGTGGGATTAGATGTCAACCCGCCCAAGGAATACTCGTCAATCATGGACTTCAGTTCACCTGAAGCCAAGTCTTCTCGGTTCAGGTAGTCGAGCCAAACACTTTGGCCTTCCTTTCTTGCCTGTTTAACTGGATTCTCGGCCATATCGGTTCCCCGCTTTCTCTATCAACTTCAAATATCAAATAGTCCACCAACCTTGCTAATGCTGCCATCGGTTAGTGAATAAAGGCTTTACTAGCTGCTCAAGCTTTCTCAAGGCTATCCCTGACGGCAGCATTTCATATCTACCGTGTGGCGGAAATAGCCAGTATGAGACTAGTCAATGCGGAACAGTTAGTGTGAAAACCGAGTAAAGTCAGCCTCGCCCAGGTCCACATCTTTGGTGCTGGCCTGGTCTAGATCGGCTCCCACAGTATCGGTTTGGGCGACGTTGGCACCATCTAGAATCGCGTCGGTCAGGTTGGCCCCCTGCAGGCTGGTGACCACCAGCCGAGCTTCAGTCAAATCAGCGCTGGTCAGGTTGGCGTTATACAGACTACAGCCGGTTAAATTAGCTTCCTTGAGATTGGCGTTGGTCAAATTAGCCTCTGTGAGGTTTGCTCCCCGGAGCTTTGCGCCGCTTAAATTAGCGTTGCTGAGGTCAGAACCTGTAAAGTCAATTTCAGCCAGGTCTAGACCGCTGAGATCGGCGTTGACTAGCGATATACCCTGGAATATGTACTCTCCGTCGTTGCGCCGCTGCACAAATTCTGCAGTATCCATGATGTTTGCTCCTTTATTACGCTGTGCAATTTGCTGTGCAATTTATGAAAAAGTACTGGCTGCTGGGGCGATCGCCCCAGCTCCAGCTTTGATTCTGTGCGCCTATGCTTCCGCTAGTTCGGTGTAGCCCTGGATGTTCTCCAGATCAAACTGGCGCAAAATCCGAGTCGCCCGATCGGTGATGATATCGTTGCCTGTGGTGATGATCAGGTACTTGCCCGCATTGAGGCGGTTACGGTAGGCGATCGCATCACCGCTACCAACCGTCCAGCCAGTGGCCCCACCCGTCAGCAGAGCACCCAGTGCACCAGAGGCCGCGCCTAGCGCACCACCAATAATGTGGTTTCCAATCGGGCCTAACCAGGAGAAGATTTCGATGCCCGTTAACCAGTTAAAGGTGTAACCGGCGATGAATCCAAACGGGATCAGCCACCACGCCAGCCCACGGGATTGCTTTGCGGCCTCTTCATTGGGATTAATGAGTCCAAATTCGTCAGCGCTCTGATAGCCTTCGCCTAGAACATTAATCTGCTCGTCAGGCAGGTTTTCCTCCCGCAGCGCCCGATAGGCGGCTTCTGCTTGAATACGGTTAGGTAAAACTGCTACTAGGTAATTCATATTTTCCTCCAAATTCACTGCCTGGCCTATCTCTGTTGGCCCGGCTTTTCTACTAAGCCTAAGTATTTTTTTACTTGTTTACTCTATTTAAAAACTTAACGAATTCAACAGCCACTTATCATCTATCAATCGTGGAAACATTGGGGAATACGCCCCCGATGGAGGGCACATCCCATCTGCTTTATCTGTGTCTAAATGCTCAATAAAAAGGCTGGGAAATCCCCAGCCCTTAACACTAAGCTTCGGTTTTGAGCGTTGAATTGAGTCCAATCCAGTTGGGTCAATGCCTAACTCCATTCGAGTCTATACAAGGCCCAGCCAGTGGAAGAAACCTTGGCCAGTAGCCAGTTCGACAATCAGCGCGCCCAGAAAACCAAGCATAGCCAAGCGGCCATTCCAGATCTCAGCACTGGGGTTAGAACCAAACTGAAACTTCGTTGCGAATTCGCCGTACTTGCGATCGGCCTGCTGTTCGTAATGTCCGGTGCCCTGAGTCATAATGAGTTACCTCAACTATCTACACATTGATCTGCAAATAAAAGTGAAATAATTGCAGTTGTTAATAAATGTAACTTCCTTTTTGCGATCTGCAGTCTATCTTTGGTTAGACATCAGCTAGATATGGGGGATTTTGCAATTTTTGTCGGTATTTAGGGCAAATTCGAAATTCAGAGCCGCACGATGCAGGCCGACTGTTGGTTCCCCTAGCATTAATCGAAATTTCTATCGGATTGGGGATGATGTTAGTTCGACTACATTGGTACTCTCGACGAATGACTTTGTAGGATCAAAGCGAGGAATATAGTTGACATGGCAAATCGGCCCCATTCAGCGGACGACTACCCCAACAAAGCCAACGCAAATCCACCCGATGCATCTGCAGAGGTGAACGCCCCCGATGCCGCAGCGACGCCGCCAGAGCGAGCCGACCTGCGTTCCCTAGCCGATCAGCCTACCCGTTCCGGCATGGATATTAGTGACGCGAACCTGCAGGACAGCGAACGCGTAGGCAACACTTTATCCCATCCAGAGGCGGTGCTGCAGGGCATTGACGATCGCGACACCCGAGCAGGTCGCCGGTTTAATGAATTGAGCGATCGCTCTACGATGGATACGCCAACAACGGGCGGCGACATTAGCTCTGACCAGTATCAAGCTGAGGTGTTGGGAGAAGAAGCCGTGGGCGGCACTACCCCGACTCCCGATCAAGACATCGTGGAAAATTTGGGCGCGTCCATGGGCACCGATATTCCCGATCGAAAGCCTGTAGACGGTAGCGGCATCATGGAGCGGCGCGACGACAAGCGTTGGGAGCTTGATCCTCAGTCATCTGAGGACTATCAGCAGCACAGGCCGTGAGACTTAGGCTTGTCCCTCCAGCCATTGCCGAAATCGTAATAGGGCGGTGAGGTCGGTGGCAGTGGGGGCAGCGTCTGCCGCTTTAGCATCTTCTAGGAACTGATTTAGCATCTCCAGGGCGATCGCCACCTTTTGGGAGGAAGTCGGAGCCACTGTGCTCTGGCCGAGCGTGGTCATATCACGAGCGACGCCCCTGATCACCTCCACATCTTTACTAATGGTTTGCAGCGTGTTTACTCTCTGAATTGGTTCGAGCTTCTGGGCCAGCTCTTGAATCGGCTCCAGTTTCTGCACTAGCTCCTGCACCGGCTCTAGCTTTTGGGCTAGTTCTTGGATGGGTTCGAGCTTCTGGGCCAGTTCCTGAATGGGTTCCAGTTTCTGCACCAGATCTTGAATTGGCTCCAGCGAGGGGATGGGTCTGGCTGCCGGTAAGCTCTGACTCTGGAGCAGGCTGGGGTCAGGAAACTGCTCCATCCAGCTAGACAGCGCATCCAGCCCTTGGAGGCAGCTCAGGCTACCGTCCTGCACCAGGTGCTCCACCAGATCGGCCCTGGACATATCGTGGGATTCGGCTAGATCTCCCAGCGATTCCCAAGCTGAGTCAGTCGCTCGGATGCTCCTAACTTTACGGTCTTCATCTGATTTGGGTCGGAACCGGCCATCTTTTCTGCGCTTAGGCTTTTTTACCATGGATTTGACATTTGCATGGAGGCGTGGGCGCATTGCCTGCTTGGCGGCGTCAGCGTTCCTGCAGATATTGCTTCTGTAGGTATTGTAATACACCGATCTTGATAGAACTATTTACTTTGCAGAATTTTTCCGGCTAGAGCTGCTCCTGCGGCGTAGAGGAATTGCATAGGAACCTGCTCTGGTCTTCAGAGCCTTATCTATTGCTTAAGTACGCACGGGAAACCTTTTAGGGATATCTTGCGTCTATCGAAACAACGTGGTAGATTCTGCCATGTATTACATGGAAATAGGTGTTAGCTATGACATCCATCGTGCTTAAACCCATGTCTCTGCTGCTGGTTCTGTTTGCCCTGGCAGCTCCGCTGGCTCTATCTGCCTGCGCTGGTGGTGGTCAGGTCGACGAAGAAGCTCCGGCTGAAACGGAAGAGGTCGCTCCTGAGGAAGCTCCAGCCGCTGAGTAGCTGCATCCTGGAGAGTCGAATTCACAAGCTTGAACCCCGTCCAACTATCGGGGTTTCTTCAACAGTTTTTTGAGGAATATGACGAGGTCTATGAAAAGGCGTTTACCGCTGGCGATCGCTGGCACAATTGCTCTGTCCAGCAGCTTACTGTTTTCCTGCAGCCAACCTGCTACTCAAGCGGAGGGCGAGTCCTCGTCTGCCGATTCTGAAGTCGTGGCAGACTCGACCACTGGTGACATTGAAGCGGATGCCGCCACCGACGATGCGGCCATGGCCGATGGAGAATCGGGTGGTGACTTTCTGGCCCGCACAACTGCCGAAATTGCGGATCTAGATCAGCAGGTCGAAGCGTTGGCGTCTCAAGACCCGCCCCCCCAAGGCATGGGTCGGCTGCTGAAGAAGCAGGAGGCCGCTCGCAATGCGTTGGCCAATCTCGAAGCAGTGGGTGAACCGCCCTCTGCCGAGGCAAAGAAAGATGCTAAGCGGGCGATCGCTCAATACAAGCGCAACCTTGAGCGGGTCCAAGCCCGATCCTTCTGAGCGATCGCCCCGTTCTATAGCCCTACGGGCTAAGGTTTGAGTGTCCTAACGCGAAAGCGTAACGCTAGATTGGGGAGGTGCTCAAGCACTGATGAAAAAGGCCCCGGCTGCTGATGCTCAGGGCCTTTCAAATTCAGTACATGACCGTTAATAAAGCCAGTGGAGTGCGTTCCCCGCCGGGGGGCGCACCCCATCATGGCTACGTTTACTGATGACCACCTACTTACTGGGTTACTTTGCCGGGATTAAATTCGATGCAGTGGTAAGACAAGTCTGAAATAGTGCACTAGGCGATCGCGTCAAACTTTTGACTGGTGGGCATTGCCCACCCTACGCCTATTCCATCAAATTAGCTGTGTCAGACCAGTAGGTTGAACTGGGCCAATCATCAAACCAAAGAGAAAAGCGGACCTAGAGCCTAAGTCCGCTTGGCAACCTGCTGCCAAATGAAGATGGCAATGAGTGCGCCAATAATGGCCAGGATGATTCCCAGAATACTGATGCCTGCTTGGGCGATCGCTAGGGTGCCAGTGGTTATTAAGGTAGCTAGGGTGCCACCGATGAAAGAGCCGATTATTCCCAGGATGAGAGCGCTGAGAATTCCGCCTCCCTGATGCCCAGGATAGATAGCTTTGGCGATCGCTCCAACGATAATTCCTACAATGATCCAGATGATAATATTCATGCTGTGAAGTCTTGCCCCGTGTAAAACAACGTGATTTGGTGCGCGTAACCAGCGCAAAGCCTCAGCGAAACCTGCTCTTCAAGACACCCTCAAGGTCAGGATTTCCAGACTTTGCCAGCTGATTCATAAGTGCCTGATGAACCAGATGAGCCGGATTATAAAAGCGGCTCTTTTGGCGGTGCATCTACCTGCAGCGGGAGTCTGCCGCGTTTTATGGCTTTTTTGTGGATTTAACCGGCAAATTGGCCCATCAAAGCTCTTCACCAGGCAAATGGTGCTGGTACCAGTGTTTGGCAATGTCAAGCCGGCGACAGACCCAGACGCGATCATGGCTTTCCACGTAATCGAGAAAGCGCGCTAGGGCAGCAGTGCGCCCCGGACGCCCCGCCAGGCGGCAGTGTAGCCCAATGCTCATCATCTTGGGCGACTCTACGCCTTCGGCATACAGCACGTCAAATGCGTCCCGCAAATACGTGAAGAACTGTTCTCCTGAGTTGAAACCCTGGTAGGTAGCAAACCGCATGTCGTTAGCGTCAAGGGTGTAGGGGATCACCAAATGGGGTTTGCCGTAGTCATAAACCCAATAGGGCAGGTCGTCGGCGTAGCTGTCGGCATCGTAGAGAAAGCCCCCCTCTTCCACTACCAGTCGGCGGGTGTTGGGGCTCACTCGGCCTTGGTAAAAGCCTAGGGGGCGAGTGCCCACTATCTGGGTATGAATGGCGATCGCCGTACGAATGTGTTCCCGCTCAGTGTCCTCATCCACGGACTGATAGTCAATCCAGCGGTAGCCATGGCTGGCAATTTCCCAGTCTGCCTCGGTCATGGCCGCCACCGCTTCGGGGTTGCGCGCCATCGCCATCGCCACAGCAAACATAGTGACCGGCAGCTCTCGCTGGGTAAACAGCCGATGCAGCCGCCAAAATCCGGCGCGACTGCCGTACTCATACATCGACTCCATGTTCAGATTGCGGGCTCCCGGCAGCGGCTTCGCCCCCACTGACTCAGAGAGAAAGGCTTCAGAAGCCTCATCCCCATGCAGCACGCAGTTCTCGCCACCCTCTTCGTAGTTAATGACAAACTGAATGGCGACTTGAGCATTATTCTGCCATCTTGGATCGGGCGGCTGCTGGCCGTAGCCGACCATATCGCGGGGGTAGGAGTCTGCAACCATAACACAATGCGACGGGGAAACTGTCCTACAAATTCTATAGTTATTCCTCGGTTATTTCTTCGAGTTAAGTTATTTTAAGTGCTCAAGCACAAGTAATTTCATCTTGCTGGGGTGTGTGCTCCGGCGAGGCGTAAACCCCCAGGAAAATAATTTTGTTTAATCCTTACTGGACTGATGGGAAAAATGATGACTGAACGCAAAGACCAGATTGCAGGCGGCTTGTGGGGACTGCTGATCGGTGATGCCCTGGGGGTCTCCTATGAATTTACGCCGCCCACTGGCATTCCTCCCCTAGACCAGATTGAGATGACGCCACCTGCCGGCTTTCGCCGCACCTATCCCAACATCGCCCCCGGCACTTGGTCCGACGATGGCGCACAGGCTCTTTGCCTGCTGGCCTCTCTGTTGGACTGCAAGCAGGTCGATCCCGAAGACTTAGGGCGGCGGCTGCTCGACTGGTATCAGCGGGGCTACATGGCGATCGCCAACCATGTCTTCGATGTGGGCAATCATACCTCTCGCGTGTTGGGGGCGATCGCCAATGGCACCCCAATTCTAGAGGCCGGAGCCATTAATCCCGATGCTAAGGGAAACGGCTCTCTGATGCGGGTGCTGCCGCTGGTGCTGTGGCATCAGGGGAGCGATGCCGAGCTGGTGGAAGCCGCCCACCTCCAGTCCCGCGCTAGCCACGGCGCGATCACCTGCCAGGTGTGCTGTGCTCTCTACTGTCTGTGGGCGCGCTGCGTCCTCAACGGGGACGATTCCCCGTGGGCTTCTGCCGTAGCAACCCTGCGCCGCCTCTATTCACCAGGCTCGCCTTACCGCCAGGATCTGGAAGATACCGTTTGCCCCGATGCCCCGCCCCATGGTGAGGGCACGGGCTACGTGGTGGACTGTCTCCACTCGGCGCGTTACGCTCTGACCTGTCCAACTTACGAAATGGTGGTGAAACGGGCGATCGCCCTGGGCAATGATACCGATACGACGGCCTGCGTGGCAGGCGGCATCGCCGGACTACGTGACGGGGCAGCCGCCATTCCCCAGCGGTGGCACGACCAGATCCTGGGGCAGGAGATTGTTGAACCATTGCTGGACCGGCTGCTACAGCGCTGGAGCTAGCTTTTTATCGTCATGATGAAAATCCAGCGGATCAACTTCGTGATGGCATGTCTGGTGCTGGTGGGCATTGCTCTGCGGCTAGCCCGTCTTGACGAGCCGGTTTACTGGGTAGACGAGGTAGCCACCTCCATGCGCGTGGCAGGTTATACCCTGACTGAGGTGACCCAGCAGCTTACCGTGGGAGTACCTCTAACTGTCGAGGACTTGCAGCGGTTTCAGCAGTTGGGCGATCGCCCCTGGTCTGCCACCTTTTACGCCCTTACCCAAAGCCCAGAACACGCTCCCCTTTATTTCCTGTTGGCGCGGGCCTGGGTGGAAACCTTTGGCAACTCCGTAGTAACGATACGGAGCCTGTCGGTGGTGCTCAGTCTGCTAACTTTGCCCGCTTGCTTCTGGCTGGGCCATGAACTCTTTCCCAAAACCAGGGTCAAATGCCTGGGAACGGGACTGCTGGCCGTTTCGCCGCTGTTTGTTGCCTATGCCCAGGAAGCCCGCCCCTACAGCCTGTGGACGCTGGCCCTGCTGCTCATGAATGGGGCATTGGTGCGATCGCTCCGGTCTCCCCGGTGCCTTTCCTGGCTGGCTTACACGTTGGCTCTGATCGTTAGCCTCTATACGTCCCTGCTGACGGTGCTGGTGCTTTTGGGGCAGGGGCTGGTGATGCTTTGGGTGTTTCATCATCCAGAATCCGGCAGGGGCAAATGGCCATTTGCCCCTACGGTGGGTGCCCAAAAACAGACTAAGATTTCCTCGATACGAGGCTACTGGATATCGACTGGCGTAGGGCTAGGCGTCTTTTTACCGTGGATTTGGATCATTTTCAACCACTGGCAGACCTTGCACAGCAATACGGCCTGGATGCAAATTCCAATGGACAGGGTGGGACTGCTGGCCCTCTGGATTTATAATCTGGCGGTGCTGTTTTTTGATGTGCCCGTCACGGTGGATCTGTCGTGGGAAACCTTTATCAAGGTTACGATTTCCTTTGGCTTGATTAACTTCATGGGCTACGCCCTGGGGGTGTTGTGGATGAAATCTCCCCGGTGGATTGGGGCACTGGTGCTGGCCCTGGCCCTCTCCATTCCCCTGGCCCTCATTGGGATTGATTTAACGTTGGGTGGACAGCGATCCGCCGCCGCCCGGTACTATATCCCCTTCTATTTGGGCGTCCTGGTGGCGATCGCCCATCTCCTCACCCTCGGCATGGCGGGAGAACTGAAAATCCGTCCCCGCTACTGGCGAGCCATTACCACTGGCCTGGTTTCGCTGTGTTTGATGTCCTGTCTGTTTCAGTGGCAAAGTCCGCCCCTTTATCAAAAGAGCCGTAATTTGCACAATGGGGCGATCGCTACCATCATCAATCAATCAGTTAGTCGGGGTGAATTCCCCCTCCTGATGGGAGAGCCAGAGCAGACTTTGGACATTCTCTCGTTAAGCTATTTGCTTCAGCCGCAAACGGCCTTTCTGTTGGGAAACATCGCTGATTTAAGTGCCTTTGAGGCTGAAGCTTGTCGTCCTGTGTTTATCCTGAGACCTTCTGAGGCGCTGCAATCGGCTTTGCAAACATCCCATCGCCTGGAAGTCGTCTATCAGCCCCAGCGACTAACGCGCCCGGAACTGTCCTTATCTCTCTGGCAAATCCAGCAGGAGCAATGTCCACCATGAAAATTGCCATCATTAGTTCCGGCTATCTGCCTGTGGTGGATGGGGTGACGGTGGCCCTCGACCAACGGCTGCGATCGCT
>JBHJGR010000275.1:0-23907 GCA_050331615.1 Elainellaceae cyanobacterium | reverse complement strand
CTCCTGGGCTTCATCCTCCTTCTTGCGGCCAAAGCTGATCAGCTTCTGGATGGCGTTGCGCTCCTCCTTCTCCGCCTCACTGGTCACCTGCTTGGGACAGCGCTGGGCCATGGCTGCCAGCACCGTGTCCTCTCCCTGGGTGAAGGCGTAGTCCAGCCCGTTGGCGCGGGCGACGACGATGGGAATGCCGATTTCCGACTCCAGCTTGGGGGCCAGACCTTCCAGGTCCATTTTGATGATCTCGGTGGTGCAGGTGCCGATCCACACGATGACGGAGGGGTTGCGATCGCGCTTAATCTGCGTACACAGCCGCTTCAGCTCTTCGTAATCATTTAGCTGAGCCGAAATATCTCCCTCTTCCAGCTCCGCCATGGCATAGCGAGGTTCGGCGAAGATCATCACCCCCATGGCGTTTTGCAGGAAATAGCCACAGGTTTTAGTACCAATCACTAGGAAAAAGCTGTCCTCAATTTTTTGGTAGAGCCAGGCCACACAGCTAATGGGGCAAAAGGTGTGGTAGTTGCCGGTTTCGCACTCGAAGTTAAGCGCCTGGGGCTGGGTATCGGTTGCGGTCATGGTGGTTAAAGTCCTTTCAATCAAATTTTCGAAATGTCAAATTCTTTTGGAACTTTTCTGCCCTAGACCCGCCACCCCTCGCTGTTCAGGGCATCCCGCTTGCCAGTACAGGATTCGTCCTGCCGGGCCGCAATGCGACTGGGGAGGTAGTCGTCGGGCTTGAGTTCACGAGCCTTGCTGCTGGGCAGCAGCTTGGGGGGAGTAGCGGCTTCGATGGCCTCGATCTCGTCATCGGGACTGAAGTTGAGACCCAGGGCCAGAATGATGCGATCGGGACTGCTGTTGAGATCGACGATCAGCGGCAGAAGCTGGTTGAGCTGGGGTTCCAGGACCGCCAGGGTGGCCAGGATGAAGCTGGAGGAGGGGCGGCGGTGGCCGTTGTCGTTTACCCACACCCCCAGCCGCACAATCCAGTCGCGGTTATCGCGGTAGTAGGTCAGCCAGTTTTCTTTGAGGGAGGTCTGGAGCTGTTTGATGTTCACGGGAATTCGCTAAGTGGCGATCGGGAAAGGACTTTGGGCCAATAAATGCAGGGGTAAAATCTTGCACCAATTTGCCCAAGTTAGAAGCATACAGGCTAACCGCCCCAAAGTTTCTAGAAACTTTTTGAATGGCGTTGGCTGGCCCAGGCGCGGCACGCATCCCCGCCAATTCCTTTCCCGTTGCCGAATTTCCTAAACCATCATCAGATCCAGTTCGTCCTCCTGCACCGTTTGGGGCGCTGCCGGGTTCAGGTAGAAGTCGGACAGCAGGGAGAACAGGTCGCGATCCAGAGCATCCTGAGGCACCACGCCTTCCGGCATGGCGAGGAGCTGGTCAGCGATGTTGAGATAGTAGTCGCAGACGTAGGCCAGGGCAGGGTCCGATTCCGTCATCTCAAACAGGGTTTTGCCCTTAACGCGGGAGACGCGAATATCTTCGATCAGGGGCAGCACCTCCAGCACGGGCATGGGTACTGCTTCAATGTATTTGTCGATCAAGTCCCGCTTGGCGGTGCGATTGCCGATCAAGCCCGCTAGCCGCAGGGGATGGGTACGGGCTTTCTCCCGCACGGAGGCGGCGATGCGGTTGGCGGCAAACAGGGCATCAAAGCCGTTGTCGGTGACGATCATGCAGTAGTCTGCGTAGTTGAGAGGGGCGGCAAAGCCACCACAGACCACGTCTCCCAGGACGTCAAACAGGATCACGTCGTATTCGTCAAAGGCGTTGAGTTCCTTCAGCAGCTTCACGGTTTCACCCACCACATAGCCGCCGCAGCCGGCTCCCGCTGGCGGGCCACCTGCCTCTACACAGTCCACGCCGCCGTAGCCTTTGTAAATCACGTCTTCCGGCCAGATGTCTTCGTAGTGAAAGTCTTTTTCTTGAAGGGTGTCGATAATGGTGGGAATCAAAAATCCCGTCAGAGTAAAGGTGCTGTCGTGCTTCGGATCGCAGCCGATTTGCAGCACTTTCTTGCCCCGCTGGGCGAGGGCGACGGAGATGTTGCAGCTTGTAGTGGATTTGCCAATGCCGCCTTTGCCGTAAACCGCTAATTTCACGCTGGTGCTCCTAATGCTTTGCTTATGTAGTGCTTTGTTCGTGCGTTCTTCTAATGAAGAAATGAAAAAACTAAAGGGCGGTGGCGATCGCCAACCAGTTCATCTGTTGCGAAACGGCCAGGATGCAAACCGCCTTAACCTCAGCCTTAAACCTCATTGGCTACTGCAGGCATTATGGACGACGCAATGGGGAAAATAAAGGGCCTCAATCTTTAGACAATCAGGATATTTGCGCTAGGAAAGACTGAGAAAGGTTTCGGTCGGCTAAACCTGGACTAGAACAGTAGCCAGTCAGTTAAATTCCGTATAATCAAATTTTGTGTTCCGTTTTTTGATAAATCAGAACAACAGACAAATTTCTCTTCGTAGACCAGACCCCTTACCGGAATTTGGTGTTAGACGTCAACGTTTGTAGGGGCGAAGCATTCGGCCAGCACCTTTGGACTCTTGCAGGAGCTTTCTACCGAATGCTTCGCCCCTACGGGTTGATGGGTGGGATGCACGGGTTTGCGGTCGAGGGGCGATCGCCCCCCAAACCGTTCAAACCCACTTCTTTATTAAGGTTGATTAATTTTGGGCGATCGCCCCCCATCTCCCCAGCAAACCATCAGCGTCCGTATCGCTCATAGGCTTCCACAATCCGCTGCACTAGGGGATGGCGCACCACGTCTGCCTGGGTGAGCTTGCAGAAGGCGATGCCCTCCACATGCTTGAGGATTTCCTGGGCCACCATCAGGCCCGACTTTTGCTGCAGCGGCAGGTCGGTTTGGGTAATGTCCCCCGTGACCACCATGCGCGAGCCAAAGCCCAGACGGGTCAGCACCATTTTCATCTGGGCGGGCGTAGTGTTCTGGGCTTCGTCGAGGATGACAAAGGCGTTGGTCAGCGTCCGGCCCCGCATATAGGCCAGGGGCGCGACTTCAATAATGCCCCGCTCCATCAGGCTGGGAATCTTCACCGGATCAATCATTTCGTAGAGGGCGTCATAAAGCGGGCGCAGGTAGGGGTTAATCTTTTGCTGCAAGTCCCCCGGCAGAAACCCCAGCTTTTCCCCCGCTTCCACCGCAGGGCGGGTGAGAATCAGTCGCTCAAATTCGTTATTCAGCAGGGCCTGCACGGCTAGAACCGCTGCCAGGAAGGTTTTGCCCGTCCCGGCGGGACCAATGCAAAAGGTCAGGTCACGGGTGCGGATGGCCTCCACATACTGGCGCTGGCGCAGGGTTTTGGCGCGAATGTCTTCTCCCCGTCGCGTGCGGACCAGCACATCGCGCTGCATCGAGGTGAGTTCTTCCTTGCGATCGGTATCCAGGGCGTGGCGCACCGTCAGCACATCGACGCCTGTGATCGTCTTGCCCTCACTCCAGTAGGGTTCGAGCGATCGCACCAGCTGCACACACTGCTCCACCGACCGCTCCGTACCGGAAATCACCAGCTCTTGCCCCCTTAGAACAACGGTGGCCCCAGTGAGATGGCTGAGCTGCTGCAAAATATTGTGGCGAGGGTTGGAGAAGGCGATCGCGTTTTCAGGACTCAGCAGGTCGATAGATACCGTCTTTGTCATTAACGTTTCATCTGTGGTTAAACGCAGCGGTTGTGGGGTTTGCCTGCCAGCGGGGGACACCCACTGGCTGATTTAGGTCCAGATACTTGTCGTTCGTTTCTATCATCCAAAAAATAAAAAAGATGCCCAAAATCTAGCTCATGCGCCGATTTAAGCATCTCGATGTTTACTCGGTTTATTAAGTAGGTGGTCATAACTAAACGTAGCTATGGTAGGATGCGCCCCCTGCCGGGGAGCACACCCCATTGGCTTTTATTTATGGCCAGACGTACTTAAACGAAACGAAGGTGTAAGGCGATTTCTGGGAAAAATTCTACCCCCAGTTAAACGGTCGGTAGGGGCAAATGGCCATTTACCCTTACGTCATCGGGTAGGATCACTTTCAAAAATCTCCTAAAGCCAAGCTGCCCTAAAGGTACATATTAGCGGCTACGCTTGCGAGATGCTTCTAGCTTGCGCTTGCGCCTGAGGCTGGGCTTTTCATAGCGCTCGCGCCGCCTGATCTCGGACAGGATGCCCGCCTTTTGAATTTTCTTCTTAAACCGTCTCAGAGCTGACTCAATGGTTTCACTTTCCCCTAAGCGAATTTCTGCCACGCTTGAATCTCACCTCCTTGGGCCAGGTTTAATTATTGATGATCTTTATTGATGATCTCGCGCCACAAACATCAGGATGGTCTGCGGGAGCGGGTTCTTGACGAGCGCCGGGGCGACTGCTTTGCGCCTGAAGCATGGCCCGGTTCATCGCCGCGATCGCCCGTCCGACCACCCGCCTGACTGCCGTACACTTCAATATGAATCGTCTGTCCTACCGATTCTGCCGCGGTTTGAACCACGGTGCGCACGGCCTGCAGGTTGCGACCGCCCCGGCCAAAGACCTTCCCCTTGTCCTCGCCCTCGATAGCGAGCCGCACCAAAACCCGTCCGGTTCGGGGTGAAGTCTCGCAGTCGAGCTTCAGAGAATCGGACGAGTCGAGGAAGGGCTGAATTAGAAAGGTCAACAGCGCCAAGTAATCGGGCCTTTGCTCCCCAGCGGGAAGGCCACTCTCATTGGTATGGGAATCAGCGGTAGTGACGTTGGTAGTGACGTTAGACACGGCTAGATCGGCATAAACGGGGTTAAAGGCTGAGTGAGAAAAATAGATCTATACCTGTTCAAAAACATTAGCCTTTTGCAGAATGTGGCGCACGGTTTCTGTCGGCTGCGCGCCGTCCTTCAGCCGCTTAACGATGGCCGGAACGTCGAGCAGAGTTTCATCCGTGCGGGGGTTGTAGAACCCCAACTCTTCCAGAGGACGTCCGTCCCGGCGATCGCGGCTATTCATGGCCACAATTCGATAGCTTACTTCGCGCTTTTTGCCGTATCGCTTGAGTCGTAGCTTGATCATGCCAGCAAAGTTATCTCCTGAGTCTTCAAATCTCCACCCGCTAGGACCTGATTGGAGCGGGCGAGAAATCACCAAAAGGTTACAGACTTCTCATTTTACCATCTTTTCCTCTAAAATGACCTCTGTCTCCCAGGATTGCGGCCCATGCCCGCTCTTTAGCACTATAGCCCCACGGGCTAAGGCCTGAGTGTGGAACCCCCGCGTCGCGGGGGTTCCACATCTCTTAAATGTCCTAATGCGAAAGCGTAACGCTATATCCATGAATCTGAATCGTCGTCGGCGTCGAAAACTTGCGTTTCCGCTATTTGGGGTAGCTGCAGCGGCTGTGCCGCTGCTTGCCAACTATAACTTCATTCTCAATCACTTCTATCAATACGGAGCCTACCTGCACGATTCCGGCTGGTTTGCTGCCGTCATGTGGCGAAATGGCTGGGAAATGACTAACCCCGGCGCTATCAATGACGCGTCGTATCTGAATACTCATTTTGCCCCCATTTTCTGGCTCACCTCTGCTATGAGCTGGCTGCTTCCCATCGGCATGGTCGAGTTCTTTGCCCTGTTTCAGGCCCTGGCCTACGGAGGGTTTGCGGTGGCCGTCTACTGGTTACTCACCACCAGCTTTGGGCTGCGGGGCTGGTGGGGCGGGGCGATCGCCACCCTCGTCGCTATTCTCTTCGCCTTCAACGGCCTGATTCAGGATACGGTGGGCTATCCCCATTATGAAGTGGCGATCGCCTCTACCCTGATTTTGTTTCTGTGCTTCTGGGTGCAGGGGCGCTACCGTATCGCCACCTTCTGGTTCGTCCTGTGCTTGATAATGCGGGAGGACGCCGGATTTCATGTCGTCGCCGTGCTCAGTCTGGTGGTTCTGTGGCGCTGGTTCCAGGGGCAGGCCCTCAAAGAGCAGCGGCGCACTCTGGCTTATATCGGCGTGGGGTTCTTCTACAGCGTCATGGCTCTGGTGATTCAGAAGCAGTTCTTTCCCAGCGACTCGGCCTTCACCCGCATCTACATCGGCGAACCGCCTTTTGCCCACCTGACCTCCTCTCTGCTGGCCGAACGGGCGGAGTACTACCTCACGGAGCGCTTCGACCTGTACTGGCCGCTCCTGGCGGTCGCTATCTGGGCCTGGCTGGCCCGCAACCCCTACCTGTTGATTGGCTACCTAGCCTATGTGCCCTGGTTTTTGCTTAATGCCTCAGCGGTCTCTGGCGCGGCGGGGCGGTTGTTTACCTATTACGCTTATCCCTTTATCATCAGCCTGTTCTGGCCATTGGTGGGGTGCCTGCTACAGCGACGGCGGCTCAGAAGGGGCGATCGCCTATTTTCAATCACAGCTTTTGCAGTGGTGGCCTTCTCTTCTCTACTAGGGCTGATGCTGAGTCGGGGCGGAAAGCTCAGCCGGATGGTCCGGGGCTATCACCCCCTGCCAGCGGCCATTGAGCTCAGTCATATCCATCAGGTGCGGGAACTGCTCGCCCGCCAGCCCAACGTGCTGGGTCAGGTATGGGTGACGCCGCCTGTGGCCGCGATCGCCCCCCGTACTGTCACCGCTGCCCAAGTTCTCCCGGCTTTGGAAGATAAGGACCCATCTCAGTATCCCGCTGTTGACACCATCATCTACTACGAGCAGTCCGCTGGCGATGAAGATGCTCGGCGGCTGGCCCAAGCCGCAGGTCTAGTCTATGGGTATCAAGTGCGGGATACCCCGCTGCGGGTGTGGTCAAACCGCAGTCTAGGCGAGGAGAGGATTCTGCCGGATAGCCTAGTGCCCATTCCCCTTTTGCCCAATCCTTATCCTTAACCAGTGAACCTACTTCGGATGCAGGCAAGATGCCTGCGCGACGGGATCAAAATCGCCTAAAGGGTGCCAAATCCTTTCTTTTTCTTACCCTTCTTCTTCTTCTTACTGCCGCCAGGAGACGGGTGGCCCCGCCACCCTGGACGGGGACCCCCGCCCATGCCAGGCATACCGGGCATTCCGCCCATACCGGGCATACCGCCGCCAAAGGGGTTGCCCATGCCAGGCATCAAGTTACCCTGACCCATTTGCTGCATGAGCGATCGCATCTTCTGAAAATCGCTCACCAGCTTGCTCACGTCGTTCAGGTCATGGCCAGAACCGCGGGCAATGCGCTTACGGCGGCTGGGGGAACCGGCCAGCAGGTCTGGATTGCGCCGCTCCTCCACCGTCATGGAGTTGATCATGGCTTCGGCCCGCTTGAGCTGGCTCTCCCCCTGTTCGAGCTGGTCTCCCGACAGCTTGTTCATGCCAGGGATCATCTTAGCCAGCCCACCCAGGGACCCCATCGTCTTGAGCAGGCGGGTCTGCTTGAGAAAGTCGTTGAAGTCAAACTGGGCCGAGAGGATTTTCTCCTGCATCTTCTCGGCTTCTGCTAGATCTACCTCCTCCTGGGCTTTCTCCACCAGGGTAAGCACGTCGCCCATGCCCAAGATGCGGGAGGCCATACGGTCGGGATAGAAGGGCTGGAGGGCTTCCACCTTCTCGCCCAGGCCGACAAACTTAATGGGCTGGCCGGAAATGCCGCGCACGGACAGGGCCGCACCACCCCGAGTATCACCGTCCAGCTTGGTGAGGATGGCCCCGGTAATGCCAATCTCGTCGTGAAAGGTACGGGTGAGGTTAGCCGCTTCCTGCCCGGTCATGGCATCCACCACCAGCAGCACCTCATGGGGGTCGACAACCCGCTTGATTTCTGCCAGTTCTGCCATCATGGACTGGTCAATTTGCAGTCGTCCGGCAGTATCGATGATCACGGTATCAACGCCGTCAGTTCTGGCCTGCTCCACCCCCTGGCGAGCAATTTCTACCGGGTTAACATCCGCTCCCAGCTCGAACACCGGCACGTCGATTTGCTTACCGAGGGTGATGAGCTGGTCAATCGCAGCAGGGCGGTAAACGTCGGTGGCCACCAGCATGGCGCTGCGGTTTTGCTTGCGGAGATGGAGCGCCAGCTTGGCGGAGGCGGTGGTTTTACCCGTTCCCTGGAGACCCGCCATTAGCACAACAGTGGGGGACGTTTCGGCTCGGGCCAAGGGAGCGTTGGTTTCGCCCATGACCTTCACCAGCTCGTCGTGGACGATCTTGATGAACTGCTGGTCGGGGCGCACCCCCGCCACTACATCGGCCCCCTGGGCCTTTTGCTGCACATCGGCGACAAACGCCTTCACCACCTGGAGGTTGACATCTGCCTCCAGCAGCGCTCGCCGCACTTCCCGGAGGGCCTCCTGTATGTTGGATTCGGTAATTTTGTCTTGGCCGCGAAGCTTTTTCCAGGCTCCTTCTAGGCGATCGGCAAGGGCTTCAAACATATCAATCTCGCTGTGCGGTTCTCCAAAGACGCCTCTCCCTGGAGGCAGCATCTTTTTTTTTGGGTTTACTTTCTATCTTAATACCTGAACCCTGCTGACTTTGGTGAGGAGAACCGGAATTGATGAGCCGCCAATAAGATGCGGCAGCAGAAAAACAAAAGACAAAAAAGGGAGAGCCATTTGGAAACTCTCCCAACCATCAGGGTGCATCTACTTAACATAGTATGCCATTTTGGGGATGAGGGGTTAAACCCCTCGTGTGAAATTTCATGTTGTTTGGCGCAGGAGCGATAAGTTTCTCTAATGATTGAAGGCGATCGCCCCCTGCTAATCCCAAATCTCCCCGCTAAGTAGGTCGGCACAATTAAATTCATGTTAGAAAACCGGGGCGCTCCCCCGGTTTTCTAACCTTCGGTTTTCAACGCAGTTCTACTTAGCTGTTGCTTCAGTCTAGACTGCTCTCTGACTTGCCGCCGCCCAAAGACGGATTAACTCATCTGGGTGAGCATGACGCCAAACCACTGCTGAGGGTCGGTCCAGGTTTGCACTGGCTTCAGGCCGTATCCCTGGAGCGATCGCCCCATTGCGTCCAAATTAAACTTGCGAGAGATTTCGCTGAGGATGGTTTCCCCTGCCTCCAGTTCAATCCTCAAGTCTAGCGATCGCAGGTGAACGGTTTGAGCGATGAGGCTGCGCAGGTGCAGCTCAATCTGGTGCTGCCTATCGTTATAGAATGCCCAGTGCTCAAACTGAGAGAGATCAAAATCGCCGTCAAACTTGCGATTCAGGTGACGCAGCATGTTCAGGTTAAAGGCAGCGGTGACGCCCTGACGGTCGTTGTAGGCCGCTTCCAGAATCGGCTTCGGCTTCTGCAAATCAATCCCCATCAGGAAAAACTCCCCCGGCTGGAGGGCGGCGGTCACCTGCTGAAAGAAAACATCGCAAGCCTCTGGGTTAAGGTTGCCCAGGGTGCTGCCGATAAAGCAAATCATGCGGCTGGACAGGGCAGTATCCGGTAGGCGCTTGAGGGCCAATTGGTAGGTGCTCACTAGGCCATGCACCGTCAGGGTTGGGTATTCCACCAGCAGCTGCTGGGCGCTGCTCTCCAAAATGCCCGCACTGACGTCGATGGGTCGATAGAGCAGGGGCAAATTCTGCGCCCGGTAGGCATCCAGCAGCAGGCGAGTTTTGGTAGCGCTGCCGCTGCCCAGCTCAACCAGTTCGCAGGCTCCTGTCGCCTGGGCGATCGCCCCCGCATGGGCCTGGAGAATCGCCGTTTCGGTGCGGGTCAGGTAGTACTCTGGCAGGGTGCAAATTTTCTCAAATAGCTGGGAGCCGTAGTCGTCATAGAAGTAGCGGGGCGGCAGAGACTTTTGAGGCTGATGGAGGCCACGAATCACGTCCTCAGCCGCCTCCCGGTCGGCCTGGACCTGCTCGCTGGGGTGAAGCAAATAGTCGATCTGGAGGCGATCGCCAGCGGTGGTTCCATTGGTTGAGTCCGTCGCCAGTGAGCCGGGAGCATAGTTAGATTTAGCAAGATTCATAGGCTTGGCAAGGGTAAGTGAACAGGGGGAACGGTGGAGAGTCACGCAGGCTAAAGTCAGTGGATTGGTTGCCTGCGTACTTCATTGGGAGCAACCATCTTGAGCACACCGAAAGCCAGCAAACACCTGCCGCACCCAGGGGTGATACCAGTTACGGAAGGTAGAGCGCAGTGCCCAGGGACGAGTCGCCCAGCTGCCGCCGCGCAGCACCCGGTGCTGGCCATCAAAGTAGGCGCTGGAGTAGCCCACATAGGGATAAGGGGTGAAGCCGGGGTAGGGGGCAAACCAGTCAGCAGTCCATTCCCAAACGTTGCCCAGCAAATCTTCGCAGCCAAGAGCACTCCGACCATCGGGGTAAGTATACACGGGAGTGGTGTGGCCGACCCAATGACTGTAGTTGCAGCGCTGGGGGGAAGGAGCGGCTTCGCCCCAGGGGTAGGGAGCGGCGGCAGGGCGGCCCGCATCCAGTCCACCCCGCTGAAGGTCGGGATGCCAGCGGGCCGCTTTTTCCCACTCCGCCTCCGTAGGCAGCCGCTTGCCTGCAAAGCGGGCGTAGGCATCCGCCTCATACCAGCTCACGCCGCAGACGGGATGGTCATCCCAGTCGGAATGGTCTGACCAATAGAGGGGCTGGGAAACGGGGTGGTGCTGCAGCCACCGCCAGCCCTCCGCCGACCACCAGCGGCAATCCTGATAGCCTCCTGCCTCCAGAAAGTAGCGAAAGTCACGGCAGGTGACGGGATACCGATCTATGGTGTACTCATCTAGATAAGCTTGATGCGCGGGCCGCTCGTTGTCGAGAGCATTGAGGGAGTCGTTGCCTAGCCAAACTGGCCCTGCTGGGACGGTGATCGTGCTACCGGAAGCGGGGGGAGGCGGCTGGGGCGATCGCCGGGGATGGCTTCCCCAGGGCCGAATGCTTAGGCTCCCTTGTTCTAAAGCCTGAAGCTGGACGATAAGGGCAACCGTTTCACAGTGTTGGCTTTCGTGCTGCAGCACAAATCGCCATAGGCGTTCCTCTTGGTCGAGGGGCGCGGCTTCCAGGTA
This sequence comes from Elainellaceae cyanobacterium, assembly GCA_050331615.1. Classification (GTDB taxonomy): domain Bacteria; phylum Cyanobacteriota; class Cyanobacteriia; order CAKZMO01; family CAKZMO01; genus JAYKGU01. The sequence continues at coordinate 12,921 of JBHJGR010000275.1, read as the reverse complement.
GTCAAGTACCTGGCGGCGAATGGTGGCTAGATAGTCGTAGATTTCAGAAAGGGGCGGCAGGTGGCAGCGCTGGGCTTTGGGCAGCCCATCCTGGGCAAACAGGGTTTCATACTGGGGCGCGGGGGGAGTAACGCCCGCACAGCGTCTGAGGAGCCAAAGCCCTTCGGTATAGCCGATGTGCCCCAGGTGCCAGCCCACCGGGCTGAAGTCGGGGTGAGCCTGCAGAGAAAGCGCTTCCTCTGCCAACGTCTCAAACAAATCCAGAGTGGCCGTGCGGCACTGCTGAAATCCATGGCGGAGGCGATCGCGCCGTTCCTCTAGGGTCAGATTCTCGATGCTCTGAGGTTGGGAATCGGGCGGAAACTTTGCAGAAGCAGCGTTAGACCAGTGGGGCAACGCTGACGATCCGGGATGCTCAGATTGGGGAGGCACGTCAGATGAGTTGGAGAGGTTGAACTTGTGTATCAAGGGTTTGATCTACCGTCAAAATACTCTGCTCTGGGCACAAATGCCACTCTCCAGCAAACAACGGTTCCGACGCGATGACCACAGCCCCTGGGAAGTTGACAGAATTCCGGCTCCAATACAGGGTCGGGGCGGGGGTTTGATAAGCGGCACGACTGGCGACGAGGCGATCGCCCGTACTCACTACACAGTTCGCCCCTACAGTCACGTCACGGGTATGGGCCAGCGCAAACACGGCAGACAGCGCCTGGGCCAGGGCCTGCTCCACGGTAAGGGAGGGATCGCGCTCCATCTGATCTAGCAGCAGGGCAAACAGGTGCTCAGAGTCAGTGGTGCCCTGGATGCTGGCGTAGAGGGCATCAGATAGGCGATCGCGCAAAGGCCGATAGAGGGTCTTGCGAAAATTTTGGATAAACCCGTTGTGCACCATCAGCAGCGACCCGTGACGAAACGGCGGACAGTTGCTCAAATCCACCGCCAGCCCCGGCGTAGCGCTGCGCACGCTGGCAATCACCTGACCCGATACTACGTAGCGGCTGAGATCAGGCAGATTCAGATCGTTCCAGATGGGCAGGATATTCCGATAGACAAAGGGCCTCTGACCGTTGGCCAACTCCGAGTGGTACCAGCCGATACCAAAGCCATCTGCATTGAGCAGCCCCGCCGTCATCTCCTGGGGCTGATAGCTCTGAACGACGAGGGAATGCTCGGGAGCGAACAGGAGCCGCTCCAGGGGAATGGGCGGCCCCAGATAGCCCAACAATCGACACATAAGGAGTTAAACAAAATTGTTTTCATGGAGTGTGCGCCCCCCCCCGGGGCGCCCACCCCCCAAAATTTAATCAGTTTTTCTTAAGCACTGAACCTACCCCCGCAGGTCGGGAATGGTGATGTCGAGCTGAGTCACCTCCGTCCCTGGCTGCAGCACCTCTAGGGGCGGCTGAATGGCAGACTGGTTCCCTACTACCAGCATGACGATGTCCTCCGGCTTCAGGTAGGTGGCGGCAGCCTGCTGCACCTGCTCGACGGTGACCGCCTCAAGCTGGCGGCGATACTGGAAGATGAAGTCTTCCGGGTAGTCATACAGGTCATAGCGCATCACCCGTGACAGGGTTTGACCAGGGGTTTGGAAGTTGAACACAAAGGAGTTCAACACTGACTCCTTGGCCTGGGCCAGCTCTTCAGGGGAAATAGGCGTGGTGCGCACTCGCTCGACTTCTGCCAGAGTTGACTCGATAAACGGCACGGTGGTCTCAGAGCGGGTCTGTCCTCCGGCAATGAAAACGCCGGGATAGTCAAACTGGGGCGACCAATAGGCGTAGACGATGTAGGCTAGCCCCTGGCGCGATCGCACCTCGTTGACCAGCCGTCCGCCCAGCCCATTGAGAACTTCGTTCACCACCGACAGGGCCGCAAAGTCAGGGCTGTCCAGCGTTCCCCCCAGGTGGCCAATCTGCACGTAGCTCTGGTTGAGCTGGGGCTGGTCAATCATAAACACCCCGCCCTGATGGGCTTGGGTCACGCGGCCAACGGACTCGCGGCGGGGCAGGTCTGGGTCGGGCTGCCAGTCGTCAAAGGCTTGCTCAATCAGCGATCGCATCTCCACCGGGTCGAAGTCGCCCACGATGCCCAGCATCATGTTGTTGGGGGCGTAGTACTGCTCGTAGAAGCTGACGACATCATCCCGCGAGATATTGCTGAGGGTGCGGTATTCCACCGTGCGGGCGTAGGGGCTGGCTTCGCCGTAGACCAGCTTGGCAAACTCCCGGCCCAAAATGTCTTCCGGGCTGTCGTTGCGGCGGGCGATGATGCCTTCCCGCTGGCGAATGGCCAGGTCAATCTTGTCTTGGGGAAAGGCGGGATCGCGCAGCACATCGGCAAAGCGGATAAAAACGTCTGACAAATCCTCAGTGAGGGCGCTAAACCCAGCGGAGCCAGCGGTGGTGCCAATGCCCGTTTCTACAGACGCCGCCCGCTGCTCCAAAAATTCATTCAGCTCATCAGCGGGGTAGTTAGGGGTGCCGCCGCTGCGCATCACCTCCCCCACAATGCTGGCTAGCCCCACCTGATCTGCCGGTTCCAGGCGATCGCCCGTGTAGATGTAGGCCGTGCCGCTCACCAGGGGCAGCTCGTGGTCTTCCATCAGGTAGACCTGGAGGCCGTTGTCCAGCTCAAAGCGGGTGTACTCGGGAATGGTGATCTCCGGCAGGGGCGGAAACTCTAGCTCGGTGTAGTGGAGTGCCTGATTGGCCATGGCGGGCTGCCGTCCCGTACCGATGAGCACGGTGAGGCAAATGGCGATCGCCAGCAGGGTAAAGCGGATGGGTTTAGAAAGTCGTCGGGTCGTGGAAAAACCTGTCCACTGCATGGTGTTACTCCCTCTCTAAGGGTGGAATTGCGGCTAGGATTGCGGGGTGTCCTGGGGCAAAATTTTGCCGACAGTGCGATTTTCAGGACGGAAAGTTGTTTGGGCCACGCGCATCACATCCGCCGCCGTAATCGCCTCCAGGTCTTTCAAGTCTTCGAACAGGTTGCGCCAGCTCCCCGTCTTGGCCTCGTATTCGGGCAGCAGGCTAGCCATGCCCATGTTGGACGACAGGGTGCGCAGCAGCCCTGCCCGGGCCTGGGCCTTGACCCGCATGAGCTCTTGCTCCGACACGGGTTCGGTGCGCAGTCGCTCAATCTCAGTGCGAATTGCTGTCGCCAGCTCATCAACCTGATGGCCGGGGGCCGTCAGGGCGTAGAACAGGATGAGGTTGGGGAAGCGATCGCCCGGTAATCCGTCAAAGCTCTGAGCCGATAGAGCAATTTGCTGCTCCTCCACCAGGGACTTATAGAGGCGGGATGTGCGCCCCCCTGACAGGATGGAGTTAATGATCTGATAGACCAGATGGTCGGGATGATCGATGCCGGGACGGTGATAGCCCTCTAGATACCAGGGCTGGGAGGGCAGGCGCAGGGTCACTTCCCGTGGCTCGGTCTGCGGCGGCTCAACGGCAGCAATTTCGGGGACCGCAGGTCGGGCGGGGTAGCGACCGAAATATAGATTGGCCAAGCGCTCCACCTCGGCTGGGTCCACATCTCCCACGATCGTCATTACCATGCGGCTGGGAACGTAGTAGGTTTCAAAGAATTCCCGCACGTCCTCACGGGTCATGGTCTGTAGGTCGTCGGCATAGCCAATGGTGGGGCGACGATAGGGATGGGTGGTGAACGCGGTCGCCAGAAATTCCTCGATCATTTGGCCAACGGGGGAATTGTCTACCCGCATGCGCCGCTCTTCGAGGATGACTTCCTTTTCCTCATAAAATTCGCGAAAAACTGGGTCCAGGAACCGCTCCGACTCTAGGGACATCCACAGCTCTAGCTTGTGCGACGGAAAGCTGTAGAAATAGCGGGTAGCATCGGCGGAGGTGGTGGCGTTGAGGCCCACCCCACCGGCTCGCTCCACAATTAAGGGAAGCTGGTTTTGAATGACGTACTGGCTGGCCGCCGCCTGGGTCTCGTCAAAGGTTACCAGCAGTGATGATAGAGCCTCAGTATCTCCCGCCGCTTGGGCGGCTTTGATCTGGTCGAACAGGCTGTCCAGCTCTTCCAGCAGCTCTTGCTCAGCATCGTAGTCAGTGGTGCCAATCTGGCGAGTGCCCTTAAAGGCCAGGTGCTCTAGATAGTGAGCCGCGCCTGTCTTGCCGTCAGCTTCTTCGGCAGCCCCAACGTTGACGTAGGTCATAAACGACACCACCGGAGCCTGGTGACGCTCCATGACGATGAACTTGATGCCGTTATCCAAGGTAAATTCCGTGATGCGCTCAAGGGCACGGTCAATGTAGGGCTGAATCGTTTGGTCTGTAGATGGACTAGCCGACAGATCAGCCGATGCCGCGACGGGCCGAGCCGAGACCGGGGCAGCCATGGCTCCCCACAGCAGACAGGCTGCCAGCAGCATATTCAAGATAGGTCGTCCGACCGACCGCCAGGAGGTGGACTTCCCTGGATGGCCTGACGGAACTTGGGAGTTGGGCCGGGGTGTCAAGACGCGAAAGTAATGCAAAAACACCTGTTCAGTACCGCATTTGAAACTTCCAGCTTCCAGGATACGCACTTTCGCAGCGGTTTGGGTGCGATCGCCCAGACAGATTGGCAACCGAAACAGGCTTAGCGTAGCTCCAGCAGACGTAGCTCAACGGACAAATCGGGAAGAGGCGAGGGAATTATAGGTGTCGAAGAGAACGCCCACTAGGCTGCTAGTCAGGCTAATAACTAGCGCCCCCTGAACGGGATGACCGCTGCCAAATTCCTGGAGAACCTCGGTGAGCCCACTCAAGCCAACCTGGCGAACCTCTTCAAAAACTGGAATGGTGCCAATGAGCAGCAGCGCCACCAGCCCCAATCCAATCGCGGAGATGGGCAGAATGAAGCCAAAAATGCTGGTTAGCAGAAGCGATCGCAAACGATAGGCCATGACATGATGAGGAGTGATGAGAAACCGTAACCAAAAATCTGGGGGCGCTGCAGATAGCATATCGGCGATCGCCCTGGCAAAGAAGAAATCACAAAAAATCTTAAATCTTCCTTAAGAAATTCCATGCGGGACACGATCGGGTCAAACTAAGGCAAGCTAATGAACATCTGCGATTTCGTTGCGTAAGATTTCATTGCGAAAGATTCCATTGATTAAGCAAATTGGGTTAACAATCTGGCTCCAGCGCCTGTTAGCGGCGGCCCTGCTGGCGGGGCAAATTACCATGCACCTGACGCGGGGCAAAGTCCATCGGCGCAATATGCTAGAGCAAATGGCCATCGTTGGGCCAGAATCGCTGCTCATTGTGCTGATGACTGCCGCCACTGTAGGCATGGTGTTCACGATTCAAGTTGCTAGAGAGTTTATTAACTTTGGGGCGACCAGCGCAGTGGGGGGGGTGCTGGCAATCGCCCTGATTCGGGAACTCACGCCGGTGCTGACGGCAATCATCATCGCGGGTCGGGTCGGGTCGGCCTTCGCCGCCGAAATTGGCACTATGGTCGTCACCGAGCAGATCGATGCGCTACAGATGCTCAAAACCGATCCGATTGACTACCTGGTCATCCCCCGCTTTATCGCCTGCTGCGCGATGGTGCCGGTGTTGAGCGTCCTATCGTTTATCGTTGGCATGGCCGGGGGCATGGTTCTGGCAGACAGCATCTACGGCATTTCCTACACGGTTTTTCTTGATTCTGCCCGCAGTTTTCTAGAGCTGTGGGATTTGATTAGCGCCATCATCAAGTCGGCAGTATTTGGTGCCCTGGTCGCGGTGGTGGGGACGAGCTGGGGGCTGACCACCTCTGGTGGTGCTAAAGGGGTGGGGCAATCGACTACGGCAGCGGTTGTCACCTCCCTGCTGCTCATTTTCATCTCCAACTTCCTGCTCTCCTGGCTCATGTTTCAGGGAGTCGGCGGCGCAGCAGGGGGATTCTAGGTGTTTTTTAATGGAGATGGGCGATCGCCCAAGCAACTGCAAGCCCTTAGAATAAAGGCAGTTCGCCACAAATTAGAGGGCCAGCTTCTATGACCAACACAATCCCGACCCCATCCCCCGCCACCGATACCCAGCTCAATCCCAGCTATGCCCTGCCCATCGCGCTGGTGCTGCTGGCTATTTCCCTCTTCCTGGTACAGCCCTGGTTGAGTGGGGCGATCGCCCTGTTTGGCCTGTTCCTGATGTTTCAGGCGGCAACGCTGCGGCTGGTTTTCACCGATTCGGCTTTAGATATCTACCGGGGTGAGTCCCTAATTCGCCGGTTCCCCTACCAAGATTGGCAAAACTGGCGCATCTTTTGGTCCCCGCTCCCCATCCTGTTCTACTTCAAGGAAGTAAACAGCATTCATTTCCTGCCCATTCTCTTCGATGCCAAAACCCTGCAAGCCTGTCTGGAGACGCGCCAGCTCCCCAAATCGTCGTGATATCCAACGTGACCTCTAAGTTCACCAGTGGGGGCAGACCGGCTTAGACTAGATCGAGTATGCCGAACGTCACCTAAGTATATTGATGGCCGAACCCCAAGACAGTGCCGCAAAGAGTGCGCGAGAATCGGGGCTGCGCTTTAGCTCCCTCAACAGCACGGACAATGAGCCGGATGCACCGACGCCTGAAGCGACCAGCAGCGCAGAAGCTGACTTGGCCCGACGGGTGGCCGACCTCCAGCGACAGGAGCGCATCCTGAGGCGGGAAATTGAATCCCTGAAAGAGTCTCGCGAGGCTTTACTCCAGCGACAGACGGAAGAAGCCCAGCGCTTGCTGAGCCAGTTGCTGCGGGAGGGGGTGAGCGACCTAGAGCAGCGCCGCAAGACCCTGCAGATCGCCGTAGACCAGCTAGAGCGTCGCCAGGAGCGGGTCCGCGCCGAGATGCGAACCACGTTTGCTGGCGTATCCCAGGATCTGGCGATCCGGGTGCAGGGCTTCAAAGATTACCTGGTGGGCAGCCTGCAGGATTTGGCCACGGCAGCAGAGCAGCTCAACCTCACGCCGCCTGCCGCGTCGCCCACGGCCCCGCCGCCCCTTGCCGCTCCGTCTCCCCCGCCCGTGGAAAGGATGCCCGACACGCTACCCGATTTGGCCACTCCCACGGATATTGATACGGGTGCACCAGGGTTTGCCAAGCAGACGTTTGGGGACGAAACTGCCCGCATCCGTCAGCTCATCGACCAGTACCGCACCATTCCCGACTATTACGGACCGCCGTGGCAGCTCCGCCGCACGTTTGAGCCCGTTCATGCCGAGCGAGTCTCTAAGTGGTTTTTTGACCAGGGGGGCCGGGGGGCGCTACGCACAATGGGGTCGCGGCTGCAGAACATTCTGATTGCTTCGGCGACAATCTCAATTCTGCGATCGCTCTACGGCAGTCGCGCCCGTGCCCTCATTCTGGGAGACTCACCCGAACGGTTAGGGGAATGGCGGCGAGGGCTGCAGGACTGTCTGGGCATCTCCCGGGGAGATTTTGGCTCCCAGCAGGGAGTGGTTCTATTCGAAGCTCCAGAAGCCGTGGCCCAACGAGCCGATCGCCTAGTAGCCCAAAACCAGCTCCCCTTCATCGTGATTGATGAGGCCGAGGAAAAGATCAATCTATCCCTGCTGCAATTCCCGCTCTGGCTGGCGTTTGCGCCCGACCCGTCAGAACCGCCTCCCGTTTTCTACTGATTGCCAGCACTGCGGTTTTCTGGGGGAGGGTTCCCAGGTGCGGATTGCCATGTAGTATGTTGTAGTATAACCATGGTCCTATTTTCCGCTTGCTATGGCTCAAACCCTACCCTCCCTCGCCCGCGATACGGCGGCTCTCAGCGCCTACGACCTCTGGAAAACCTATGGCGATCGCCCTGTCGTCCAGGGGGTTAGCTTCACCCTCAATCCGGGGGAAGTCCTGGGTCTACTGGGGCCAAACGGGGCCGGCAAAACCACCACCGTAGGCATGCTCTACGGCCTGGTTACCCCCAGCCGGGGCTTTGTCCGTCTGGGCAAATTTGACGTGAAAAGTGACGGTCGGCGGGCGCGCGATCGCATGGGCATCGTCACCCAGGAAGACAACCTGGACCCTGACTTCACGGTGATGGACAACCTCATCTTCTTCGCCCACCACTACCGCCTGCGGGGAGCCGCTGCCCGTCGTCGCGCCGGGGAACTGCTGGCAGAGCTGGAGCTAGAGGACTACGCCCAGTATGCGGTGGAACAGCTCTCCGGTGGTCTGAAGCGGCGGGTGGTGCTGGCCCGCGCCCTGATTAACCAGCCCCAGGTGGTGTTCCTGGATGAGCCAACTACCGGGCTGGACCCCGATGCCCGCCAGGAGTTCTGGAAGCTGGTGATTCGCCTGCGCAAGCTGGGCTGTGGCGTGCTGCTCACCACCCACTACATGGACGAGGCTCAGCGGCTGTGCGATCGCCTCATCCTCCTGCAGCAGGGCAAGATGATCGACCAGGGCACGCCCCCGGAACTGATCGAGCGCACCGTAGGCAATGAGGTGGTGGAGCTGGAAGGAGTCGCTGAAGACCAGCTCCAGCAGGTGGCTGCGACATACCAGACCTGGTGCCGTTCCTTTGGCAGCGGCTATGTGCTGTCGCTACCGGGCGATCGCGCCACGCCAATCTGGGACGCCCTCGTCGCCCTCCAGCCGGAGCAAATCACTCGGCGATCGGCCAATTTAGAAGATGTGTTTCTGCGATTAACCGGGAGAATGCTGGAATGAAAATCCCTTCCATCTCACTGTGGGGCGTCTATTCCGTGTGGCATCGTCACGCTCGGGTCTACCAGCGCACCTGGCTGGTGAACTTTTTGCCGCCCATCACCGAGCCGATTGTGTACCTGATTGCCTTTGGCCTGGGACTGACGCCCCTGGTGGGAGAGGTGATCTACAACGGCCAGCCCGTCACCTACCTGGAGTTCATCGCCCCCGGCATGATTGCTCTAGGGGTACTGTTCCAGTCCTTCTTTGAGGGAGCCTTTGGCAGCTTTATCCGGCTCAATTTCCAGCGCACCTGGCACGCTCTGCTCACGGCTCCTCTAAGCTTCGGTGACGTGTTCGTGGGCGACTGGCTGTGGGCCACAACGAAGGGCATGATCACCGGCACCCTGACCGGGGTTGTCGCCATCCTGTGGGGCATCTACTCGCCGCTGAGCCTGCTGATTGCCCTGCCGTTTATGCTGCTGGGCAGCCTGCTGTTTGCCTGCATGGGGCTAATCGTTGCCGGAGCCGCCAACAAGGTGGACCACATCAACATCCCCATCTTCGGGTTTGTAATTCCCATGTTTACGCTGTGTGGGACATACTTTCCCCGCGAGACGTTGCCTGGTACATTAAGAGCGATCGCCAATGTGTTGCCCCTGGCTTCCTTGGTGGATCTGCTGCGGTTTCCCATGGGCTTGCCCCAGTGGTGGTGGGCCGATGTCCTGTGGCTGGTGGTGCTTACGCTGATCTCCGCTGCCCTGGCCGTGCGGATGATTCGCCCCAAGCTAATTCACTAAGATAGTTTATGAAACGTTAGCCTGATATATCCGCAGATGGCGCAGATGGACGCAGATAGAACATCGGTAGGAACGCGATTCATCTGCGAAATCTGCGAAATCTGCGGACCAACACCATACTGCCTCGACAAACCGTAAAACCTTTCCCAAAAATTGCCTGATCAGTAGTATTTGAGGAAAATCCTTCATGCATGCTGAAATTCGTCGCCAGCTCACCATCGCCCTGGAGAACTATCCAGGACGGCTGGCGGCGGTTTCGGCCCTGGTCGCCAAGCACCAGATCAACATCGAAGCCCTCACCGTGATTGACAACATTGAGCAGGGAGTCATTCGCCTGGTAACCAGCGACCCAACCACCTGTCGGTCGGTGCTGGAGGAGGCAGGTTTCTACGTGATTGAGGCTGAGGTTTTGGTGGTAGACGTGGTAGATCGGCTGGGGCAGTTGGCCAGCATGACCCAGGCTTTGGCCGATGCCAAAATCAATATTGACTATGCCTACGGCAGTGGCGATCGCCCCGGTGCCCCTACCCGCGTCATCTTCAAGGTTTCCGACATCACCCAAGCCCAGATGCTCCTGAATGAGCTGGAGGACTGAGCCATGACCCCACTCCAGCCGGGTACAGTCGGTATCTTGCCCGCTGGGGCGCTGGGGGTGGGGTTCTTCTATCACCTGACGCGGGAACTAACTACGGTGGATGGCCAGGTCTTTTTCCTGGAGCGGCGCGGTTCCCGCAGCGGGCAGGCGCTTCGAGCATCCGGCGCGCTACATATCCTTACGCCTGAGGGACGGCGATCGCTCCCCACTGAGGGACTCCTCTACCCTGACCTGCTGGACAGCTTTGCCCTGGGCCACCTGCCGGAGGTGGTGCTGGTCTGCCCCAACCCCGACCAAATTCTTCCCTTCATCACCACCAGCGTCCAGCTTCTGGAGCGGCTCCATGAGGCTGATGGTCTGCTGCCGGGTGCCCAGGACTTTCCCCACCTGGTGCTGTGCGCCAACGGCATCTACTTCCAGCGCTTCCGCCAGATTTTCATTGAAAAAATTGAAGAGGCCACCCTGTTTGGCCGCCTCCCCGACCTCTGGCCCCACACCATGCCCGCCATCGTCAGCCGCTTCCTGCGGGGAGTGACCATCCAAACTGGGGTGCGGGACGGCAACGGGGCCGACACCCTCTACCGACCGGGGCCACGGGGCCTGACCCAGATTGCTGGGGGGGATGCCGCTACCCGACTGCGCTGCTGCCAGATTCTCCAGGAACGGGGGGGCTGGTTTGAGGCAGTGGGCGATCGCTCCGCCACCCGCCTAGAGTTCGACAAAGCCCTGGTGAATCTGGCCTGCAATCTCTTGGGGCAGATCTACGCCATTGATGACACCGGCAGCTTCCGTGCCCTAACCGTGGGGGAAATTGCCGCCCCCAGTCGCCATGCCCAGATGCGGGAGCTGGCCCACCACGTTTTTCAAGTGGGGCGCACCGTGCGAGCCTATGGGCCTCAAGAGAAATTTGAGGACGTGTGCGATCGCCTCCTGGCCACCTGTCGCGCCCACGCCGACCATGTGCCCTCCAGCCTCCAGTGGGTGAGCCTCAGCATTCAGCAGGGCACCCTCACCCCAGAGCTAACCCCCACCGAAGCCTGGCTGGTAGAGCCCCTGCTGCGCTACGCCCGCGCCTCGGAGCTGCCGGAGTCGGTGGCCTATCTTGAATCCCTGAAGCAAACCCTGGTGGATCGGCTGGCGCGGCTGGTGGGGCATGTCTAAAGTGGTAGGATCAAAGGCGTTTGGGCCTTTGGGGAGCGATCATGGCACAGCCGATTTCAGCACCGATTCAGCTTGTGGAGCAGGTCAACCGTTGTCCGGATGTTGTTCAGCTTCAGGTGGATGCCGTTCCCGTCGATGCTGGACTGGAAGTGTTTGTTGCCCTCCAGTTTGGCCATCTGGTGCAGCCCCTGGCGGACGGGAAAGCGCAGGTGGCGATCGCCCGTGCCCAACTCACCCTAGAGCTGGAAAATGCCCAATGGGTACAGCCTGCCGTCGCTCCCAGCATTGTCACCGACTGGGGACACCTGTTGCCCAGCCCAGACAGCACCGCCACGCAGCCCAGTTGGACTATCAGTGCCCGTGATGGTGGCCTGCTGCGGGATGGGATGGAACGCACTTCTCTAGGACAGGTGCAGGTGGGCGATCGCCCCGTCAAGCTCACTGCCGCCCTCACCACTACCCCTGCGGACCACTGTCTTGTGGATATTGAGGGTCTCTGGCGGCATGACATCAGCCCCAACCGCCACGGCCTGCTGGAGCGCAAGCTGGTGATGCTCATCTGGCAGCAGCGGTTCATTCCCCCGCTCAGTCGCGTGAAGCTGTGCTACAGCTGCTCAGATCCCTGCCCGACCACCGCCCCTGCCGGGGAGCCAGAGACAAACCTGTTGGCGGATGTTGCCTCCCTGATTCAGGCCGTGGTCGATTCTCCCAGCGATGCCCTCCCCGATCTAGCGGCACTCCTAAAACTAGATATCCGTACCGATCTGGCAGGGCTAAACCTGCGGGGGGGCAGCCTCAATGATCTGGACTTGAGTGGTGCAGATTTGCGCTGGGCCAGCCTGCGGGGTACCGACCTCACCGATACCGAATTGAGCGAAGCGAACCTGACTGGGGCACGGCTGGCGGGGGCCGACCTCAGCGGTGCAGATCTGGGCAGCGCCAACCTCCAGGGGGCCGACCTGCGACGGGCCAGCCTCGCCCTGGCCAACCTGGGGGGAGCCAATTTGCGCCAGGCTAACTTGCGCCAAACCAATCTCAGTCAAACCAACCTCAACGGCGTGCTGCTGGAAGGGGCGCAGTTTGGCGATAATCCTGGATTATCCCAGGAAGAGCTGTCAGCCCTACGGCAGCGAGGGGCGATCGCAGGGTAGCGGTTCAGCTTAATGCTTCTCGGAGGTATGTTGCGCGTCCGCAGATTACGCAGATTGCGCAGATTATGCAGATAAATGATGCCTCTGGATAGAGGCGATGGAGGGGTTGAGGCAAGGTTCATGTACGTGATACGCGCATTCTGACCCAAAATTTGCCTTTGTCCAAGCGATTTCTCTATCTGCGTCCATCTGCGCTATCTGCGGATATATCAGACGTTGCTACTGAACCCGCAGTAAAGATCGTCTTAATTACCCAGGTAACTTTTTATCTAAGAGAAAATAGGTATTCATGGCTCCCCGGCCCTTGATGTCAATCCACCCCCGCTCAGCAAAATGGTAGCGATCGCGCAGTCGCTCATATACCGCAGGCGTCACCTGGATGCGGTCAGGCACCCCCTGGGACTCCATGCGGCTGGCGATGTTCACCGCGTCTCCCCACAGGTCATAGATAAACTTCTTGCGGCCAATTACCCCAGCGACGACCGGGCCAGTATTGATGCCAATGCGAATCTGGAAGAGCTGATTTTGCTGAATACTGAAGTCAGCCATCACCTGCTGC
>JBHJGR010000274.1:0-19975 GCA_050331615.1 Elainellaceae cyanobacterium | reverse complement strand
CCCACATCCCCAAGAAAATAACTTTGTCTAACTACTTAATTAGAACTGCGTTGAAAAACGAAGGTTAGAAAACCGGGGGAGCGCCGCGGCGGGGCGCTCCCCCGGTTTTCTAACATGAATTTAGTTATGCCGACCTACTTACAAATTAAATAAATTTCGCTCGAAGAGCCGATGCGAACTAGACTAAAATTAATTTGCCAGTTTGTGAAGAAATTAGCAGCTGTGGGCCAATTTCTTCACGCGACTATGCCTGCCTCTCAGAAATTGATGCCATGGCAACCGACTTCTCCGGCGATCGCCACCCCTTCTCTATTGTTGGTATCGGAGCTTCCGCTGGTGGGCTGGAGGCGCTGGAAGCGTTTTTCTCGCAGCTCACCACCAATCTAAACGCGACGTTTGTCATTGTTCAGCACCTTTCCCCCGATTTTCCCAGCCTGCTGGTGGAGCTTTTGCAGCAGCGCACCCCCCTGCCCGTTCACCCGATTGAAGACGCTATGATGCTGCAGCCCAATCGGGTCTTCGTGCTGCCACCGGGGTACCTGCTCCATCTGGCGGGAGCCACCCTGCGACTAACGACCCCGCCCCAGCGGTTCAACCACACCATCGATCAGTTCTTTGAGTCTTTGGCGCAAACCTGGGGCGATCGCGCCATTGGCATTCTGCTCTCGGGCACCGGCAGCGACGGTACGGCAGGGCTGGAGGCGATTCAGCGGGCGGGGGGGCTGGCCCTGGTGCAGTCTCTCAATACGGCCCAGTTTACCAGCATGCCCAGCGGCCCCATTGAGCGCGGGGTGGTAGACGAAATTCTGTCCCCCAGCGATCTGGCGGCCACGGTAGAGAGCCTGGTGCGGTTTGCGGGCGAGGCCGTCATTCATACCGCCGCTGGTGAGCAGCCGCTAGACCCAGACCACCTCCAGCAGATTTTTGACCTGCTGTCAGAGCATGAACAGGTTGACTTCTCTCAATACCGGGTGAGCACCCTCCGTCGCCGCATCACCCATCGCCTCGCCCTCATCCACTGTGCCAGTCTGGATCAGTACATTCGGCGGCTGGAAACTTCGGCGGCAGAGCGCCACGCCCTGCGGCAGGACTTGCTCATTGGGGCCACCAGCTTTTTCCGCGATCCGCTTGCCTGGGAGATTCTGGAAACCCAGGTGCTGCCCCGGCTCATCGACGCCCTCCTCCCTGACCAGCAACTGCGGGTCTGGGTCACGGCCTGCGCCACGGGCGAGGAGGCTTACTCCATGGCGATCGCCGTTGATGAAGCGATCGCCCGCTCGGGCAAACCCATCCAGGCCAAAATCTTTGCCACCGACATTGACCGCCACGCCCTGGAAGCGGTTTCCGCAGGGGTCTACTCCAGCCAAATTGCCCAGCAGATGTCCCCCGACCGGCTGAAGCGCTACTTTACCTGCGAAGAGGGCACCTACCGGGTGAAGCGATCGCTGCGGCAGATGCTCATTGTGGGGTTTCACGACCTGGCTCAGGATGCGGCCTTTTCCAACATGCATCTGGTCAGTTGCCGCAACGTGATGATCTACATGCAGCCCGCCCTCCAAAGCCGGGTGATTCGGCTGCTAAACTTCGCCCTGGTACCCGGCGGGGTGCTGTTTCTGGGCAGTGCAGAGACCCTGCGGGACTTCGCCTCCGACTTCACTACCGTCGATTTCCACTGGAAGCTGTTTGAGAAGCAGCACACCCTGATTCCCTCCCTGGTGCTCCCCAACCACCCGATGGCGATCGCCCCGTCCGCGTCACCCCAGCTAGCGGTCAGCCCATCCCGGATGGAGCGGCTGCTGGGGGATGTGTTTCAGTTTTGCCTGGGCGATCGCGCCATCACCTGCCTGTTGACGGATGAGAACCACCAGCTCTTGCATGTGCTCCACGATGCCAACCGGATTCTGGAGATTCCGGTGGGAGAAATTGATCTCAACGTTACCCGCATCGTGCCCCCCGACCTGAGGCTACCCCTGGGCATGGCCCTGCACCGCGCCCAGCGCGATCGCCAGGCGGTGCTATATTCTGGGATTCCCGGTGGTCAGGATGAGAACGCCGCCACCTTTACCCTGCGGGTGGGCATACACTCGACCGCTGCCGCTGGGGATGATTACTGGATCATCGTGCTGGAGCGGGAACAGGGGGGGCAGGCGATCGCCCCCACCCCCGCTTTTGAGGTCAGCATGGAGGCTGCCCTGCAGATTACCGAGCTGGAATATGAACTCCAGCAGACCCGCGCAAACCTGCGGGTGGCGATTCAAGAGCTGGAAAACACCAGCGAAGAGCTGCAGGGCACCAATGAAGAACTGCTCGCCGCCAACGAAGAGCTGCAGAGCACCAATGAAGAGCTGCGATCGTCTAACGAAGAGCTGTACACCATCAATGCCGAGTACCAGCGCAAGATTGACGAACTCACCCAGCTCACTGATGACATGGACAACCTGCTGCGCAGCACCCACATTGGGGTGGTGTTTCTCGATCGTCAGCTGCACCTGCGCAAGTTTACTCCTCTGGCCTGCAATGTTTTTAATATCCGCCCCAGCGACATCGATCGCCCCCTGGCCCATTTCACCCATAACCTAGATTGTGCCGATCTGTTTCAGCGGCTGCAGCAGGTGCTCGACACCCAGTCTTCCCTGGAGCAGGAGGTGCGGCTGCTCAGCAATAGTGACCATCTGCTCATGGGCATCCACCCTTACTTTAAGGACCATGGCGAATTCGACGGCATCGTGCTCACCTTTGTGGGCATTAACGACCTGAAGCAGACCCAGGCGCAGTTCCAGCGGCGCACGGACGAGCTGGAGCGGCTGTATGAAACCGTGCCCGTAGGGCTAGGGGTGGTGGATGCAGCCTATCGCGTGGTTCGCTCGAACCAGGTGCTGGCCGAGATTGACGGCTACGCTTCTGTGGCAGACCACGTGGGCACCTCCCTCCTGGAACTGGACATTGCCGAGTATGTTCTCCCCACCTACCAGCAGGTGCTGGAAACTGGCGAACCCATTCTAAATCGGGAAATTCGTGCGCCCAGGCCCAACCAGCCGGAGGTGGAGGGCATCTGGCTCAGCAGCTACTACCCCATCGAACGGGTCAATGGTGAGCGGGCGGTGGGGGTGACGGTGGTGGATATAACCGCCGTTAAGCAGACCGAGCTAGAGCTGCACCGCAGCCGCCAACTGCGGGAAGCCATCTTCAGCGAATCCACGGACGCCATTTTCCTGGTGGATGCCGCCACTCGCCTGACCTTTGACTGCAATCCCCGGGCGGTGGAGCTGTTTGAGGGCGATCGCAAAGAAGCGCTGCTGCAACTGGACGTGAACCTGCTGCGCCGCGAACCCCTGCCGCCGGATGAGCTGGCTAGCCTCCAGGCGGAGATCGACGAGCATGGGTTTTGGGAAGGGGAGGTTGAGTATGTCACCTGGCAGGGGCATGCCTTCTGGGGGCAGCTCGCCACCAAGCACATCCAGGTTGCGGGGCAGCGCATCAACCTGGTGCGCATCACCGACATCACTGCCCGCAAGCGGGCCGAGCAGATTCTCAACGACTACTACCAGGCTCTGGAGGCAGAAATCAGCAGCCGCACGACGGCGCTGCGGGAGAGTGAGGCCCGCTTTCGGGCCATTGCTGAGAATCTGCCGGGGGCGGTGTTTCAATATGTGCTGCGTTCTGACGGCTCGGATCAGGTGATTTACACCAGCCAGGGCTGCTATGACCTGTGGGAAATTGAGGCCGAGGTGGTGCAGACAAATGCCCAGGGGCTCTGGGAAGTGATTCATCCTGATGACGTTCAGGCCATGTATGAATCGGTGCTGGAGTCGGCCCGTACCCTACAGCCTTGGCTCTGGGAATGGCGCATCACCACCCCCTCCGGCAAGCAAAAGTGGCTCCAGGGGGCAGGCAAGCCGGTACGTCGGGAGAACGGGGATGTGGTGTGGGATACGGTGATTCTAGACGTGAGCGATCGCCACCGCACCGAGGCCGCCCTGCGGGAAACTACCGCCCGCCTGGAGCGTGCCCAGCAAATTGCCCACCTGGGCAGTTGGGAGCGGGATTTTGTTGCTGATACCCTAGTTTGGTCCCAGGAAACCCTCGATATTTTCGGGCTGCCGCCCGATGCTGCAGTCACCTTTGACAGCTTCATGGCCTGCGTGCATCCAGATGACGTGGAGCGGCTGCGGCAAGCCCAGAATGATGCCCTAGCGAGAGGCCCGGCCCTTGATATTGAGTACCGCATTGTCCGCGCAAACGGCGATATTCGCTTTCTCCATGAACAGGGAGAGGCAGTGTTTGACGGCGATGGGCGACGATTGCGGATCTCCGGCACCGTGCTGGATATCACTGAACGGAAGCGGGCGGAGCTGGCGCTGCAGGAGAGTGAACAGTTCCTCCGCAGCATCTACGACTTTTCCCACAACGCCATCTTTGTAGTAGATGTCACCGAGGACGGCGATTTTCGCTATGTCGGGCTGAACCGCAGCCACGAGACCAGCACCGGCCTGTCCAGTGACGCCATTCGCGGCAAAACCCCGGAGGAGGTGGTTTCCCCCGAGTTTGCCGCTACCGTCCGGGAGAACTACCAGCGCTGCGTGGATACGGGAACGGTGGTCACCTATGAAGAATACCTGCCCTTCCACGGGGAGAACTTCTGGTGGCTCACCAGCCTCTCGCCCGTGCGAGATAGTAGCGGGCGCATTTGTCGGCTGATTGGTACCTCCTCCAACATCACCGATCGCAAGCGGACTGAGCAGGCGCTGCGGGAGAGTGAGGCCCAGCTGCGGGAGGCCCAGCGGGTGGCCCAGATTGGCACCTGGGAATTTGACGTGGTAACCCAGCAGATTAACTGGTCCATTGAGATTTTCCATATCTTTGGGCGCGATCGCCAGCAGGGCGTTCCCAGCTTTGAGGAACTGCGGCAGCTTGTCCACCCAGAGGATCGGGACGACTGGCAGGCGAATCTGGAGCGGGCGATCGCCACGGGCAACCTCGGCTCCCACGATAGCCTGCGCATTCTCCACCCCAATGGGGATGTGCGCTATGTGGAAATCAAAGGCGAGACGATCATCGATGCCCAGGGGCAGGTGGTTCAGATGTTTGGCACCATTCTAGACGTCACTGACCGCAAGCAGGCCGAACTGGCGCTGCAGGAGCAGGAAGCCTTCTTCCGGTCGCTGTTTGACCGTGCGCCTATGGGCATTGCCCTCTGTACGCTGGCGGGGGAAATCGTCCGCGTCAACCGCACCTACTGCGAAATCTTGGGCTACAGCGAAGCGGATCTGCTGGGCTGTCACATGGAGGTGGCGGAACAAACCGATCAGCAAACCTATCGGCGGGTGTTCGACCAGATCGCGGCGGGCGAATCTGACTACTTCTCAGGGGAGCATCGCTTTATCCGCCAAGACAATTCCGTGATTTGGGTACGGATCACGGCCTCCGTTGTGCGCGATGAAGCGGGAACGCCTTTGACTATCATGGCGATCGTCGAAGACGTTAACCAGCGCAAGCAAGCGGCGCGGGCGCTGCAGCTAAGTGAGGCCCAGTTCCGCACCATTTTTGAACATTCGGCCATCGGCATCACCGTGGTCTTTCCGCCAGACTATAAGCTCGGTATCACCAATGCCGCCCTCCAGGAGATGCTGGGCTACACCGCCGCCGAGCTGCAGGAGATGGACCATACCCATATCACTCTGGCGGACGATCTGCCCCTAGAAAATCAGTTCATTGAGGAGTGTTTGACGGGCGATCGCAACACCTATCAACTGGAGAAGCGCTATGTCCGCCAGGACGGGCGGGTGTTCTGGGGCAACCTGATTACCTCTATCATTCGCGACGCCGAGGGCGAAATCCAGTCAGCCATCGCCATGGTGGAGGACATCACCGAGCGCAAGCGGGCGGTGGACTTAGAAATTTCCCGCAACCGCGACCTGAGGGAGGCGATTTTCGAAGAATCCACCGATGCCCTCTTCCTGGTGGACAGAACCACGAACCTCACGGTGGACTGCAACCAGCGAGCCGTGGAGCTGTTTGAGGCCGACAGCAAAGAAGAGCTGCTCCACATCCAGGGGATGACCCTGCAACGCCAGCCCTTCCCCCCTGAGGAGCAGGCCGCTATTCTGACGGAGTTTGAGCAGAATGGCGTTTGGGTGGGGGAGTTGGAGTATCGCACCCTCAAGGGCAACGCATTTTGGGGACGCATGGCGGTGAAGCGGCTATACATTGCCGAGATGGAGATGGGGCTGGTGCAGGTGGCAGACGTGAGCGATCGCAAGCAAATCGAGCTAGATATCCGCCGCAACGTGGAGGAGCTGCAGCGGCTCAACCAGACCAAAGACGACTTCCTCAGCACCGTTTCCCACGAGCTGCGCACCCCCCTCACCAGCATCGACATGGCGGGCCGCATGCTGCGCATTGCTCTAGAGCAGCAAAATCTGCTGGTAGCGGGGGACGATCCTTCCACGAATAAATTTCTGCGCTATCTCAGAATTTTGCAGGACCAGACCCAGCAAGAAGGAGAGCTGATTAACGACCTGCTAGATTTGCAGCGCCTCAACGCCGACGCCTTTGCTCTGGACTTGGTGGACATCGACCTGCCGGGCTGGCTCACGCCGATTGTGGACAGCATTCGCGAGCGGGCCGCCCAGGAACAGCAGCAGTTTGAGGTGGCGATCCCCCCCCACATCCACCCCTTTAGAACAGACCCCGCCGTGCTGCGCCGCATCCTGTCAGAGCTGCTCAACAACGCCTGCAAATACACGCCGCCCCAGGAACGCATTCATTTCCAGGTTGCCTCCATTCCCGCTACGTCCCCGGCAAGTACCGACGTTTTGCAGGTTCAGATTCTCAATACGGGGGTGGAGATTTCTCCGGAAGATCGGGAGCGGGTTTTTGAGCCGTTTTATCGGGCGGTGAAGGGCGATCGCTGGAGCAAGCGCGGCACAGGGCTGGGGCTATCTCTGGTGAGAAAGTTTGTGGACTGCTTGGGGGGCACCATTCGGGTCAGCAGCGCCGCCAATCAAACTTGCTTTACCGTTGAGCTGCCGTTTCAGGATAGTCTATGGTCAAACCAAAGTAATTCCATCGCAGGGCGTTAGATCCTAGCAAAGCTCTGTCCAAATTCCTATTTCTTTTCGCTAACGTGCATGTTCAGATTCTTACGTAAATGCGGGCACCATGCCCGCGTTTACATAAGAGTTAAATTAGTCCCTCGATAACGAGTCTATTTCTCTTCTTTTTGAAAACAAAATTTCCGCTCAGACAGGCCCGCGTTGGACTCAAAGTCCTGAGGAGGATTGGCTCGGCAAAAATCAGAGGATGGGGCTACCGAACGTCCTACGGTGATGACGGGTAATCCAAGCCAGTAAAGGCATTACTCAATGGAAGAGTTTAGGAATTGAGTATATAAATGGGCCTCACGGCAGATTACATTTTGGTTAAATTTTAGTTAGATAGTAAGCAGGTCGGCACAATTAAATTCACGTTAGAAAACCGGGGGAGCGCCCCGCCGGTTTTCTAACCTTCGTTTTTCAACGCTGTTCTACTTAATGATGGCTCAGCTAATTTTTCCCAATGTTTTTTATAAATTTATATCTCTCTTTACTGCTTTGTAAGCGCTTGAGAAAAGAACAAAATAGCAAGCACCAGTGCCGAGTATGGGCGAGTCAGCGGATGGATTGATGACGGTACTAGCTCGAACTGTTCCAACCATTTGTCCCTGTCCCATGAATTCATCCTTCGCGTTTCACTCACCCAATTCGCAGCCTGCTAAATCTAGCCAAGCGCATCTACAGCAAGAGGTAAATCGCCTCCGCCATGCCCTGCAGACCTCCCGGAGTATCCAGCAGCAGCGGCTTGACGGCATCTCCCATCCGGCTTTTATGATGAATGCCGATGGGGTCATTACCATGGTCAATCGTCGCTGGCGGACCCTTATCTCCCACCATCCCAACGCTTTTTTAGGAGAAGAGCCTTGGGCGGCCTTAGCGGTGGGCGATCGCGACCAAATGCGCTCCCATTGGCAGCAGGCCCGCCAGAATCAGCGTCCTTTCGAAGCTCAGTGCACTCTGACCGGTATCGCCGACCCGCCTCAACAGTTTTGCCTGCGGATATCCCCCATTTTTGGCGAAGCGCATCGCCTAGTGGAGTGGTTTGGAACCCTCGTTCCCATCTCGCCGTCTTCCCAGTCGCCGGAGATGAAGTGGTTGACGCATTGCGTTAACCTGCTCGACGGGAAGGAGCTGTGCACTACGGTTTTTGAAGAATCCACGGACGCGATTTTTCTCGTCGATCCGCAGCAGCAGACAATTTGCGACGGTAATCCCTACGCTGTGCAGATGTTCCAGGCTGAGTCGATCGAGGATTTGCTGGAACTCCGGGACGATGACCTCCAGGCACCCGATGCGGATGCCGCAGAGCATGCGGATTGTGCTTCAATCTTGACCGTCATCCACCAGCAGCCCCAGGCCGACACCTGGCACTGCGAAACTCGATATCGTACCCGAAAGGGACAAACCTTTTGGGGCAGCGTGGCTGCCAAACGAGTGCAGGCCAGCAATCGCCCCTTCTATCTGATTCGCATTACGGACATCAGCGATCGCAAGCGAGCCGAAATTGCCCTCAAGGCCAAAACTGGGGAACTCAAGTTCCTCAACCGCCAGCTGCTGCATCTAACCTCCCGCCTCAAGATGCAGAACCGGGAGCTGAACCAGTTTGCCTACGTTGCCGCCCACGATTTGAGGGCACCACTGCGGGGTATCCTCAGCCTGTCGGAATGGCTGGAAGACGATTTAGGGGAGCGACTGCCCAGCGAGAATCGGCACCAGCTCCGCCTGCTGCGCAACCGCGTCCTGCGCATGGAGGCCCTGATCAATGGCCTGCTGGAATACTCCAGGGCGGGGCGCAGGAATAGTCCACCGGAACGGGTGGCGATCGCCCCTCTGCTACAGGAGGTGGTCATGGCCCTGAAGCCCCCAGCCGGATTTTTGATCCACATTGCACCGGACATGCCAACGTTGATGGCTCGACGGCGATCGCTCAAGCAGGTCTTTTCAAAGCTCGTCGGCAACGCCATCCGGCACTGCCACCGCGAAGATGGGGTCGTCTCGATCACGGCAACCGATGGGGACGGCAGCTACGAATTCGCGGTGGCTGACAATGGGCCAGGCATCGATCGCCGCTACCACGGTAAGGTGTTTGAAATCTTCCAGACCCTCCGCCCTAAGGACAAGGAAGAGGCCACGGGGGTGGGCCTGTCCATTGCCAAGAAAATTGTCCATTCTGAGGGGGGAGACATCTGGGTAGAATCGGAAGCGGGTCAGGGCACTACCCTGCACTTCACCTGGCCCAAACAGGCCGCCGAGTAATCGGCTTAGCCTAGACTATTCATCAAGTAGGGTGGGCACCGCCCACCTAAACCCTGTAGGCCAGACAGAACGAATGGTGGGCACTGCCCACCCTAAGGTTTTGCTTGTCGTATAAAAACACATTGTCGAAAATGGGCGATCGCCCAAAAAAATGACAGAGGCTGGTTACAGCCATTTTGTGGGGCAAATGGCTACTTGCCCCTACGTCATCGGGTAGGATCATTTTCAAAAATCTCCCTACCTATCTGTAGTGTTGGGCCATACTGCTGGAGTGGTGATGGCCAGCGGGCATGGCGGCAGACCGCATCACCTAATCGGCCTGGGGCTGGGCTTGCTCTCGTTCCGCCGGGCCAAAGATCTTATCCGTTAGCTTCACGTACCAAGCCGCTGCCTGTACCTGGATGATGTAAGCCATTGCGATGATCAGGGCGATTTCCGACCCTTGCTCATCGCCAAAGACCGTGATGGCGATCGCTAGAGCAATGGACAGGTTGCGCATCACCGTGCCGTAGACCAGGGCGATCGCGAATTCGGATCTATGGCGCTACAAAATTTCTCGTCCCATATAAGGCTGTAGCGCTTCGGGAAGGCGCACTGTACCATCCGGCTGCTGGTAGTTCTCCAAAATTGCCGCCATTGTGCGCCCAATCGCCAGTCCTGACCCGTTGAGGGTATGCACCAACTGGGTGCCTTTCTTACCCGCTTCTTTGAACCGGATGCTGCCCCGCCGCGCCTGGAAGTCGCCGCAGTTGGAGCAGCTTGAGATTTCCCGATACTTGCCGGAGGACGGCAGCCACACCTCCAGGTCATAGGTTTTCATTGCCGAAAAGCCGATGTCGCCTGTGCAGAGTTCCAGCACCCGGTAGGGCAGCTTCAGCGCCTGCAAAATCGATTCGGCCTGCTGGGTGAGGGTTTCCAGTTCATCAAAGGACGTGTCTGGGTAGACGAACTTGAACAGCTCCACCTTGTTGAACTGGTGCAGGCGAATTAACCCCCGCGTATCCCGCCCGTAGCTGCCTGCCTCTCGCCGGAAGCAAGGGGTGTAGGCGCAGTGGTAGATGGGCAAATCATCGCTGGTGAGGATTTCGTCCCGGTAGAGGCTGGTCACCGGCACCTCGGCAGTGGGGGTGAGCCAGAGGTCGTCGCGATCGCACTTAAAGCTCTCGTCCGCAAACTTGGGCAACTGCCCTGATGTAGTGAGGGACTGGGTGTTGATTAAAAACGGCGGCATCACCTCCACAAACCCGGCCTGGGTGTGGTGGTCGAGCATGAACTGGATCAGTGCCCGCTCCAGTGCCGCCCCCGCCCCCAGCAGGGTCACAAAGCGGCTCTGGGCGATGCGGGTGGAGCGCTCGAAGTTGAGGATGCCCAGCTTTTCGCCAATTTCCCAGTGGGGCAGGAGGCGATCGCTATCTTCCGGCAAATACTCGTCACCCCAGCGGCGAATTTCTACATTTTCTTCTTCGCTGCCGCCAACGGGGGTGGTCTCGCTGGGCAGATTAGGCAGGGTCAGCAGCAGGGCATCGAGCTGCTCGCGGATCTGGCGCTCTTGGGGCTCCAGCTCACCAATTCGGGCCTTGAGCTGGTTGCCTTCTTCCTTAAGGGCCTGAATCTCTTCGCCTTTGGGGTCGGCTCCGGATTTAATCTTCTGGCCCACCAGCTTGCCCACCTCGTTACTGCGGGCCTGCAGGTCGGAGCGGGTGGCCTCTAGCTGCCGCTGCTGCTGGTTGAGGTCGAGGATGGACTGCAAATCGTAGCCGCCGCCCCGTAGGTTGAGGCGGGCCTGCACTGCGTCTGGGTTTTCCCGAATCTGCCGAATGTCAAGCACAAGCGTTCCTGGCGTCCTACACAGTTAGATTCCGTTTCCAGAATACGGTATCAGCGAAGCTTCTGTGATTTAACATGAAGGGGTTGTGAGAACCCGACCGAGTCGCTATTTTGTAGGTGAAATGAGCTAGAGGGTCGAGCGATGCAGTTACCCATTCCGCCCCATTTTGACCCGGCGCAGGTGGGCAAAGTGTGGAAAGTGCCCTATCAGCAGCGATCGCAGGAAGCGCAAGCCTGGGCCGTTCAGCATCACCTGTATCCTGCCAGTGAAGACACCACGCGACGGGGGTTACTGCTCATTGACGTGCAGAACACCTTTTGTCTGCCCGATTTCGAGTTATTCGTAGCGGGCCGCAGCGGCGAAGGTGCGGTGCAGGATAACGTGCGGCTCTGTGAGTTCATCTACCGCAACCTGAGCGCCATTACCGAAATCATGGCGACGATGGACACTCACACTGCCATGCAGATTTTTCATCCCGTCTTCTGGGTCAATGAACAGGGCGAACATCCCGCCCCCATGACCAACATTTCCGCTGAGGACGTGGAGCAGGGTAAGTGGCGAGTGAATCCGGCGATCGCCGCCCAGGTCGCCCCCAAACGAGAATCCTGGCTGCAGGACTACGCCCACCACTATGTCAAAACCCTCAACCTCGATAGTAAGTATCCCCTGATCGTCTGGCCCTACCACGCCATTCTCGGAGGCATCGGCCATGCCCTGGTATCCGCAGTGGAGGAAGCCTGCTTTTTCCATGCCTTTGCCCGCAAGAGCCAGACCCATTTCGAGCAAAAGGGCGATAATCCGCTGACGGAAAACTATTCGGCCCTGCGTCCCGAAGTGTTGGAAGACCAGGACGGACGGGCGATCGCCGCTCCCAATGTGGCCTTTCTCAACAAGCTGCTCAGCTTCGATCAGCTCATCATCGCCGGTCAGGCCCAGAGCCACTGCGTCGCCTGGACGATTAGCGACCTGCTGACGGATTTGCAGGAGAAGAATCCCGACTTTATTCAGCGGGTTTACCTACTGGAGGACTGCACCTCCCCTGTGGTGACACCGGGGTCAGATTTTACTGAGCAGGCCGACGCTGCCTTCGATAAATTCGCCAAGGCCGGTATGCATCGGGTGAAGTCTACTGAGCCGATCTTCATGTCTTAAGCTCCCTGCGCTCAAAGGATTTTAGAAATGTTTGTGCTTCTTGCGCCGTCTGATTTATCCGCAGATGGCGCAGATGGGCGCAGATGGAGAGCTGGCTGATTTTACGGGAGCGGATGTTCGTTGCGATCGCCCAATTCGGTACTCCTCCCTACGACCGCTCCCGTCCGGGCCACTAAGCTGTAGCTGAAATCTAGCGATCGCCTGCTGAGCTTCATGAACGGCTGGCGAATCGATTGCTGGATCACGGCTCATCTGGGGAGAATGCATCTATGGGAATTTGGCCCCATCGGCTTCAGGCTTTGCTCAATCTGGTATTGGAGGCCCAGTGCCCCCTCTGTCAGCGCTCTACGAATCAGGCGTTCTGTAAAGACTGCGATCGCCAGGTGCAGGACTGCCGCTTTTCCGAACCGGCTCAACACTGGGACGACGAGCTGCCCCTATTCGCCTGGGGTCAGTATGGGGGGGCGCTCAAGCGGGCGATCGCTGCCCTCAAGTATCACCAGGCGGCCCAACTGGGTCATCCGATGGGCATGTGGATGGCGGAGGCTTGGCGAGAGTCGGCCCTAGTTAAGGAGCGATCGCTCATCGTCGTGCCCATTCCCATGTACGCCGAGAAGCAGCGGCAGCGGGGCTATAACCAGGCGATTCTGCTGGCCCGTGGGTATTGCGATGGTACGGGTCTGCCCCTGGCGGTGAACGGGCTGGTGCGGGTGCGCCAGACGGAGGCTCAGTTTGGCCTATCCGGCGACGAGCGGGAGCGCAATTTGGTGGATGCCTTCCAGGTTGGCCCGTCCTTGTATCGACAAGGACGGCGGCGGGCGGTGCTGCTGCTGGACGATATCTACACGACGGGGGCAACGGTGCGAGCGGCGATGGGTGTACTGCGGCGGCAGCGCATCCCTATATGCGGCGTGGTAACGCTGGCTCAAACTCAGGCTAGAAACCAGTCTGCCGCAAGTTCAGTCGGCTGAATCCGACCAGCGACAGACGGTGATCGCGACTAGATTGGTTCGGTTCTGGGGCTGTCCATAGCTTGACTTGACTCGCTATCGTCTAGACATGGTGTGGACGGGTGGACCCAGGTGAGCCCATCCTTCAATTAAATCCGTGAAAGAATTCTTGTCGCATTAGTGGGGTGAGTGGTTGTGTACAAGTGGTACCTACCAACTCTAAGTGAAATCATTACATCTTCAAACTGCCGCTCAAGGCCGGGGAAGAAGGAGCAACTGTCCCCAATTCGGTCTGAGCGGGCGTGGTATGGGGCGATCGCTGCCCTCAATGACCTGCTGGATGGGGAATCGGGCTGCGACTTAGATGTGCTGGTAGACGGCGATCCCCACCCGATTGAGGGGCTGGTGCTATCGGGGCCGTTTCCCGTCCTTAACTGTTCGGAGCTGATGTCGCGATTGGCGAGCTGGGTGATGACTGGGCAGACCAGCCCCAGCACGGCAGAGCTGCTGCGCCATCGGTTGCCCGCCGCCGAGGATAGCCCACAGCCGCCCGAATCCACCTCCACGCTGCCGCTGGTTGCTGAAGATCCGCTCGCCGCCGAGCCCTTCTGTCTGGTGCTGACCTCGGAGTTTAGCCTGGTCATGACCCTGGCTATGGATGATAGCGGGACCCCTGACTTTTTATTCTCGTTTGTGCCCGATGTGGTCTGGCAGGCTTGGCGATCGCTCCGTAGCCGCATCCAGCTCACCAGTCCCCAGAGCCTACCCCAGTTAGATGCCTTGGTAGAACAGTTTGCCCCGGTAACGCCTGATTATCGGCTGGTGATGGACTATAGCCAACTGCTGGTCGCCCATGTGGTCAATTCCTCTGAATCCGCAGAAATCCCGTCCCAGATCAGCGGTGTTCGTGTGGGTAGTGGAACCGGGCTATCGTCTTTACCGCGACGGCGCAAACCCCTCAACCTCAACCATCCCCGTCGTCAAAAGCTTGACTATGCGGCCTGGCACGAGGTGATTAGCGGCAAGCGCCCAAATGCTGATTCCTCACAGTCAGCTAGCCGGAATGAGCTGCCGTCGCCCGAAATTGGCACAGATACAGAGCTGCTCAAGGCGATCGCCCACGAAGTCCGCACGCCGTTAAGCACTATCCGCACCCTCACCCGTCTGCTAATGCGCCGTAAGGACATCAGCCCCCAGGCGATGAAGCGACTGGAGACGATTGACCGGGAATGCACCCGGCAGATTGACCGATTCGGCCTGATTTTCTGGGCGGTGGAGCTGGAGACGCGGGAGGGCGATCGCGCCCCCAGTTCCCTGGCGAGAATTTCCCTGGACCAGGTCTTCAATCAAAATATTCCCCTCTGGCAGCAGCAGGCGAAGCAGCGCAACCTCGACCTTGATGTTGTTCTACCCAAATCGCTGCCCATGGTGATGAGCGACCCGACGATGCTGCACCAGGTACTCAGCGGGTTAATCGACCGCATCACCCACAGCCTGCCTGCCGGTAGCCAGATTCAGCTTAGCGTTATGCCCGCTGGCAGTCAGCTCAAGCTCCAGTTTCGCTCGAAACCCCAGGCTGGCAGCGGTGCAGCCACCACCGTCAATGCCATGACGCCCGACCTTTCCTCTATGTTTGCGCCTACCTTAAAGTCCGTGGGGCAGATGCTCATGTTCCAGCCAGAGACGGGCAACCTGAGCCTCAACCTCGATGTCACCAAAAATCTGTTTCAGGCGCTTGGGGGCAAGCTCACGGTGCGGCGGCACCCCCATCAGGGCGAGGTGTTAACCATCTTCCTCCCGCTGGATCACCCGGGCGAGGCCATGAGGTAAACTTGCTTCGAATCGCCCCTCAGGCGATTGGCGTACTGCGAGTTGGTACACTATGCTTTATCGGTGGGAGTGATGGCCATGTGTAGCACTACGCATCGGCGTTAGGACGTTATCATGAGCGAATTCCCCGTGGTCGGGGGATTCGCTCACAAACCTGAGCCCGTAGGGCCATATGTATCAGCTCCATAGACTTTGACCATAGCGATTAGGCGTCAGGTGATGATATGAGTCAACAGGACAATTTCGTGGGTGGTTTTTTGCTTGGCACCGTTGTCGGCGGCATTCTTGGAGGGATTACCGGGGTTCTGGTGTCGTCACGCCTAGCTGCTGGTGAATCGGCGGAGGGCGAATCTCCTGCTGATGGCGAGAAAAGGGCGACGGGACAAGGCCAGCTAGCGGATGCTCCTGATCAGAGTATTGAGCTGGCGCGGCGCAGCCTCGAGGACAAAATCGCTCAGCTCAACGACGCGATCGACGATGTCCGCCAGCAGCTCGGCGGCGTCAACGGCACAACTGGTTTAGACAACGGGGAGCAGACGATCGCCAAAGATCTCTAGCCTCCTGCTCCCTAGCCGATCTAGAGTGGGCGATCGCCCCCGTCATCCGCTCCACCACCATCCGCTAGACTAGACTAGACTAAAAATATTGATCCTCTGCAAAACTTTTCTGCAGGATTTGGCTCTGCCAGCTGCCGGAAAACTTACTCGATCAGTGCAAATAAGCGATCCACAAGCAAAACCCAGCCATGATTAGTCTCATTACCCAATCACTGCTCACGTTCCTAAACATCTATTTCTTCCTGCTAATTATTCGGATTTTGTTGAGCTGGTTTCCCAACGTTAACTGGATGAACCAGCCCTTTGCAGCACTAAGCCAAATTACCGATCCTTACCTGAACATCTTCCGCTCCATCATTCCTCCCCTTGGCGGCATTGACTTCTCCGCCATTCTCGCCATCTTTGCCCTACGAGCGGTGCAGTTTCTAGTCGCTGAAGTGGCAGTTACTGCTACACCAATGTTTTATTAGGTGCTGAAGCACAATTAATTACGATTTATGGGGGGCGCACACCCCCATAAAATTGATTCTGCTTAGTAGTAGTGGTCTGACAAGCCTAAGGTAAGTAGAACTGCGTTGAAAACCGAAGGTTAGAAAACCGGGGGAGTGCCCCGGTTTTCGAGCATGAATTTAATTGTGCCGACCTACTTAGTGCATTGGGCGATCGCGTCAAACTTTTGACTGGTGGGCATTGCCCACCCTACGCCTTACCAAGCAGGCACCGCCCACCTTACCGAGTTTTCCCAGCCCAGTAGCACAAATGCTATCGACGCACCCGCCCGCTAAACCCAGAGGCTTTGAACTGCTCCAGCTTCAGCGGCAAAGGCTGATTGGCGGGAACGCTGATGCGAATGGCAAAATCACTTACCCCCGGCGGCACCTCGTCGATTGATCCCAGGCGAGTGCGGTTCTGCATGACGGGATTATTGTTGGCATCATAAACTCGCCCAAACACATCCGCATTGAGGACGGGTTTGCCAGAGGCGTTTTCGGCCTGTCCGACAATTAGAAAACAGTTGGCGTCCATTGCCGCTCCCCCCGCCGTGACCATACCCTCCGCTAGGTCCGGCGGACAGTCCGTATAGTCTAAGTTAGACAGCTTGACTTGAGTCAGGGCATGGGCCATCGGCATCCCCACCCAGCCCGATAGCCAGATGAGGGCAGCGAGGAGCACAAAGAGAATCGGCTGCAGGGGCGATCGCGAATTGGTGAATCTAGCGCTTGACATGGGCTCTACAAGTTTTTGAATGAGTGGTGGCTACACCTAGCTTAATCGATTTGTGGGCTAAGAATCGCCGTCAAGCAAGCGCTTGATCCCGCAGCATTGCAGTGAGCTTGCGCTTGCGAGAATGGGTTTGCATCAGGTCAGCGTGATACTGCTGCCAGACCTGCGGCTGCTCTAACTGGAGGTAGGCGGCCCGCACTCGGCGCAGCCACTCAATGGCGCGAAAATAATGCTTTGCCTTGCCGCTATCCATAATGGACTCGGCTCGGCGGCGGGCGTTGGCAATTACCCAGTCTGAGCGGTGAGGAATGGCAGCGCCCATAACGGCTTGAATTGCATCTGACTGGAAGGAGTGGAGTTGATCGACCGTGGCGATCGCCTCATCCAGCAACCCCTCCGCCAGCAGAATTTCGACTTTGGCCGACTCTCCCCCGTACTGGGCCGGATCTCGTAAGACGTTTAGCAGGTCGGGCTTCAGGGTCTCCCACTGATCCCCGGCCAGTTCCTGTACCTTTTGGTAGTCGGCCAGGGAGGGATAGTCCTTAAAAGCGGCAATTCTGGCATTGAGGGCAACGTCGGGTTGGTCCATGCCCGCCGCTAGCTCACTGGCCCATTCCGCCAGCTGGTGCTTACCGTAACCGTCCAGGGAAAGCCCTTGCGTGGCGATTAGGAGAGCCTGCTCCAATTCACCCCGTTCCCGCAGGGTATAGGCTAATGTCATTGCTTCATTCACAGTGCTCATCTGACGCTGGGCCTGAGCGATCGCGTCCTCCGTGCGCCCCAGCTTGGCTAGCATGCGCAGGTAGCAATCGGTCTGCCCCTCCGCCTCCGCTAGGTGCAGATATTCCTCATATCGGCCCTGCCGCTCCAAAATTCTCAGCCGGATACGGGCCAGGTCATTGGCATAGTCGGGGGCTTCTTCTTCCCAAGCGCTCAGTCCTGATTCGCCCTGCAATACCCGCTGGAGCGGCGGATAGTCCCAGCCCTGCTCTAGCGCCGTCAGGCTCATGCAAAAGGTGTCGACGCCGTAGTCAGCAGATTCGGCCTGCCAGTTCTCCAGGTCTTGCCACCACCGCTGGCGATCGCCCTCCGACAGCTCAGCCGATAGCAGCGCCTCCGTCAAGGCATCGTCTAGCTCCTCTAGGAACATGCCGCTCTCGCCGCTGGAGCCGTCCAGGTTCATCCAGTCACGCGAATAAGCCCGGGTCACGGCTCCCAGAATAATCAGAGCATTGTTACCGTCACCCTGCTCCAGAAACTTGTCGGCCTTGTAAACAATTTGCCGCACCTCGTCGATGGCCGGATCGTCGTTCCACTGCCCTTGGTAGCTGTAGAGAATGTTTTGCACCTGTCGCTCGATGGGAGCCGGATCTACCGAGGTGCGGCGGGGCGGACTGGATCGAGCTTGCGCTTTGGCTGGCGTTTGGGGCTGGAGCGTTGATTCAGGCAAGCAGGCAATTTCCTGTTCGATGGCGTCAATCCACTCTGGTCGCGCCTCGACTAAGTTTTGCAGAATGGTTTTAAGCTGATGGCGGTTCAGAGGAACCAGCAGGGCGGCCAGTTCAGCCCGCTGCTCAATTTGGTCGGGGTCATGCACGCAGGTCAGCAGGACGGCGACGATGTGCTTGCACCATCCCTCGAAGGCGTAAGGGCAGGTGCAGCCCGCGCGGGTGATGCCGCCGGGATCAAAACCAACGCTCACTCGATAGGGATAGACATCACTGCCCTCCACCAGCCCGGTTAGCTCCTTACCCCGCTGAACCAGAGAGACAACTGAGCCGCTTTCGTAGTATTCCAGCCCCCGCTCAAAGGACTGGGCGATCGCATGGCGGCGGATGGTCGCTTCACTGAGATTTGGAATCATCATCGTCACCCCAATTCAATCCTGATTCGCGGTGCGAGCTGGCGCTAGCCCTAACTCAATTACCGGTCTGGTGACGATTCTAGTCAGAAAATCCGGACTTGTGGGAGGTGCGGGACTGGTGCTGAGAGAAGCTACAGCGTTCTTAACATACGCTGGGCCTGGCGGAGCAGGTACTGCTTCTGGCGGTAGTAGAACCGGGGCGTCCCCTTCAGCTTAAAAATCATGGTTTCTAGCGTGGTTTTGGCGGCGGAGCGATCGCCTTGATCCCGCTGAATCTCGGCCAGCATGATAGCAGCTTCGGGATGGCTCCAGCGCTTGATATCGTCGATCAGGTGAGGCTGGGCTAGCTCCCACTGACGCAGTTCAAATAGGGCCTGACCGTAGGCCAGGGAAGCTGCGCCAAACTTGTAGTCCGGCTCTTGCTTCACAAGCATTTCCAGCCGCTCCTTGGCAGGGGCATATCGCTTGGCCGTCAAGTCGATGGTCGCTAGCCCCCAGAGAGCATGGGTGTTTTGCGGCTCTTTGCTGAGGGCTTGCTCATAGGCGTGAGTGGCCCGCTCGGTCTGCCCCATCTCCAGCAGCAGGTTACCTAGATTGACAAACTGGTGAGCGTTACCGATGTTGCGGGCGGCGGCTTCCGCATCCCAGATCTTATCCCGCTGGGTCCACTGCTTCAGGGCCTTGGGCATCGGCAGGTTCAGGTATGGGGCACGTCGAACTAGAAAGTAGATAAAGGCTCCCGGTACGTTTAGGAAAATCAGAATCCACAGCCAGGTTCCCTTTTCCGGGTCATTGCGTACACAGTCAAAAATCATCAGCATCCAAAACCCGGTGCCAAGCAGGGTTAGAACAGGCAGCATAGCGGATATCCTCAACGGTGGGAATGCAGGTGCCTCTAGAGAGGAAAAGCATGGGGCCGTAGTGGGGGCGATCGCCCCACACAGCGTTTCCAGATCGAACCTGACGATAGATTCAACCCTTGTCTCTATACTTCCCAAAACGTCGCGGATTTCTCGGCTGATTCAACCTGAAGGCCATTTGAACTATCTAAGTGCTCAAGCACAATTAACTTTAATAAATTATGGAGGTGTGGGGCCCCCCCCCGGGGGGCGCGGCGCCAAAAAAATCATTTTTTTATTAGGAACAGGGGGTTGGGAGAGAGGAGTGGCGGGGGGGGGGTGGGGGGTCGTACGTCGGCGCCCGGGGGGGTGGCTACTCGC
>JBHJGR010000273.1:0-6136 GCA_050331615.1 Elainellaceae cyanobacterium | reverse complement strand
TCTTTAGGGGCAATATCTTCAGGGACGATATCTTCGGGATAAGCATCCGATATGGCTTCTCCCTGGTCGATGTCCTCCAGGACTATCTCTGGCGCGATTTGAGGATCATCTCCGGCAACTGCTGGGAGACCGTCCTGGCTGACGGGAGCTTCGGATTCAATATCATCCAGGGAGACGACTGAGGCGATCGCCTCCTCCAA
This sequence comes from Elainellaceae cyanobacterium, assembly GCA_050331615.1. GTDB lineage: Bacteria > Cyanobacteriota > Cyanobacteriia > CAKZMO01 > CAKZMO01 > JAYKGU01. The sequence continues at coordinate 5,936 of JBHJGR010000273.1, read as the reverse complement.
AGGACTTAGGCTTGGAACAACGCTGTCTACTTCCCCAATCTCTTGTTCCGTCTCATCCATCCAAAACGTGGAGAAATGGGCTTCCTGGTTAAACATGTCAAGAATTTCTTGCCATCGCCCATTGCTCTTCACCCTCTTGCGCTTGCGGTTATAGACCTCGCTCTCTTCAAGCATGGTATTGACATCAGCGTAGCGATCCTGGCTAAGCTGGTTTGAGAAGGTGGCTGGGTCAGACAGCAGTTGGGTGATAGAAATGCCCAACTGGTTGGCCATATCCGTTAGCACCAGGTTCTCCAGTGCGAATAGGGTTGCTGAGTCGGAGAGATTAAAGGTCTTTTGAATTTCCCAATCGCTGGCAATGCCGTCGCTGCCGAGGACGGAGGAGGCCAAATCCCAGCCGATCACGTCAAGGGCCTGTAGGTCTAGCAAAGAAACTTGATTCCGGTCCCCTAGAGCCAAAACCGGCGACATAATGCCGTTGTCTGCGCCGTCAAACTTCCAGTGACTGCCCTGATAGCCGTCACCACTCAGATGGGTCTCTTGCCCGGTGGAGAACTCAACCAGGGCGGACTGTCCGCCATCAATAGAGAAGTACTTGGTTCCGCCGATGGATAGATCGGCGTATTCCCACTGGGCGCTTTCGGGAGAAAAGCGGTAGAGATCAAGGGGAGCAGTCAGGTCAGCGTCACCTAAGTCCCAGTGTTCCCGGTTTTTGCCTGGGTTTGCCGAGTCGGGGCGGTCACGGTCATCAATATCCAAATTCTGACTGAGCAGCCCTTCCAGGGTCTCTGTCCAGATCGAGCGATCCGTACCGCTCACAAAACCAAGAACGTGTCCGATTTCATGAAGGGCAACGCTAAACAAATCCAGGGATTGGCTTCCTGGGCCAGATGCGATCGCCGTACTCCAAGTAACGTTATTTCTAGTGGTGCGATCTTGATGAACGTTTAGGTTACTCAAGTCGCTAATCAGAATGTAGCCGTCCAAGGCTTGCGTGTTTTCCCGCTCCTCTTCGCCCAACTTTCCTAGGGTCTTAGCGTTAGCGGTGGTCATGGTCAGCTCTCGGAGATGGCCTAGTCGAAAGCCATCAACAGTCGCTTGAAATTTTTGACCGTCGTACAAGCCAGTGTCAAAAGCAGTCTGATCGTTCCAAGAGCTAATGTCTCTTTCAAAATACTTGTTGAAACTTCCAAAGTCCTTTTCGACAAAGGCCGGTAGGGCACCGCCGATAACGTTCTCTGGTAGGCTATCGGAGATATCAACATGAATGTTAATCGTGACATCATCGGTCAGGTAGGAAGACCAAACGCGCCCTGCTGCCTCAAAAACGGCCATATATTCCAGGGGCATCCCTGTTTGAAAACTAAAGTTAATCTCAGACATCTTGACCTGTTCCCATACATTTCAGTGACAACGTGATTACTCTGCACCCACAAATCTAGGTAAAAAACATACTTGCTCCTATCTCCATAGAATCATCCGGGAAAATAAAATACAATAAACTTGCTGTATTGATTTCCTGGATCAAACAACTTTCCTTGATAGAAAACCGTCTCGGTCCTGTTTTTTTGTACGTGAATGCACGGAGTTGTAGCTGCAGCCTGCAGATGAACGCCCACAAAAAAGGCTTCCCAGACCTCATGGGAAACCTCTCTGCAGGTGACTCCGGTGATTGCTAAATGAAATCGGCAGCAGTGATTGCTTCTGACTGCACTTGACGCAACGCCATCAGCAAGGCGTCATCTTTGCCGATTAAAGTAGGGAAGGAGCCAGATCCCAACCAATAACGTCAAAGGCTCGCAAACCCAGGAGGGAAACCTGGTTTCGTTCCCCCGCAGCGAGGGCTGGACTCATGACGGTATCGCCGGCTGTAGAGAGCTTCCAGTGGCTGCCCTGATAGCTATCTCCATGTAAGCCCGTGTCCTGGCCGGTGGAGAATTCAGCGAGGGCTACTCGCCCACCATAGATGGAGAAATACTTGCTGCCGAAGATTGATAGTTCAGGGTCTAGCAAAGGCTCACTGCTAGAATTGGTGTAATAAGACCGGCTGTACGAGGGGAAGCCTCCGGGAAAGGCTAGCCGATCGAAATCAGAAAAGCGATATAAGTCCAGTGGTGAAGCTAAATTCAGGGTTGCCAGACTCTGAAGTTGAGCGTCTTTGGCATTGTGTAAATTCTCGAGTTCATTGAATATGCTTCGATCTGAGAAAGAACTAAGGAACAAACTCGTCATTTGGGCGTCGAAGGCAGGGTCGAGGTCAAACAAATCCTGGATAGTTTCGACCCATGTGGAACGATCCGTGCCGCTGACAAATCCTAAAATATGGCCCAGTTCGTGCAAAGCCACGCTGAATAAATCCAACGACTCAGAGTTCGGAGCAGCCAGGATACCTGAGTTCCAAGTAATGTCATTGCTAGCGTTGCTGTCCTGGTTCATCTCCAGGTTGCTCAGGTCGCTGATGAGGATGTATCCATCTAGGGCGTTTGCCTCTAGGCGCTCATTTTGGCCGAGTTGGCCCATCGCTTTAACGTTGGCGCGCGTCAAGGTCAGCGCTTCTGTGTCAAATTGTGTTGAAAGATACTCGGTTCCGGCCAGGAACTCATGGCTGCCAACTACTCCCTGCCTGGATGCAACACTATCGTCCCAGGACGTAATATCGCTTTCAAAAACTCGGTCAAATTCGTCATAGTTTCTAAGGGTGTCCCAGTTTGAAAGCTAAAGTTAATCTCAGACATGTTGACTTGCTCCTGTACATCTCGGCGACAACGTGGCTGCTCAGGAGCCTTACAAATTTAACCTGCATAGTTGAAACTATGTGAGCCTTACAGGTAGACCAATCGATTCAGCGGTCGTTCAAGTTATTTTTGTAAGAGTCTTTAGCGCCCATAAGGACAGGTAGAAAACATAAATTCACCTATCTCCATAAAACCATCTGGGGAAGCAAAACGAAATAAACTTGTAGTATAAATTTCCTGAGTAAGACGATCTTCCTCAACAGAAAAGTACCTTGATTTTGATTTTTATAAGCGAAGATACGGAGTTGTGTCGGCAACTCAAGCGTTGGTCACAGTGTGGCAGTCGATGCTGCAATTCCGGCTAAGTACATGGCCATAGATAAAAGCTAGTGGGGTGCGCACCCCACCATAGCTATGTTTACTTGTGACCACCTACTTAAGACATCGAATCAATGGTGTTAATGAGCTTTACCAAATCGCTAATATGGCTCGTGAACCAGCTAGCACTTGCTGTGCGATCGCCCTGTCAGAAGCTTTCGATGGCGTTAACTACTTATCTACCGCCTTATGTGTCACAGCAGCCCTCTTCAAAAATAAGGTTGGCGACGGGTTAGTGCAGAGGGACTTTAACCCTGCTGGCTTCCCTTGCTATGGTAGACAGAGACTCCCAGGAGTCGTTCGATTAACCCCGTTTCAGGTCTCCAGGATGGACGTGTCAGCCCCGCATCACGAGATTGTTAGCAGCCTGCGCAGCGCTGTCGGTTCCCTCGATTCCAGCCTCGACCCCCAGGTGAAGCGGCTGCGGCGAGAGGTGGGGTTTGTGTGCGATCGCCTCGTTAGCTCCGAATTTCGCATCGCCGTGTTTGGCCCCTTCAACTACGGTAAGTCCACCCTGCTTAACGCCATGCTGGGGGAGAAGGCGCTACCCATCGACCTGATTCCTACCACGGGGGCGGCGATTCGGGTGCGCTATGGTGCAGAGCTGACCACCCGCATTGCCCTGATGGACGGCAGCGAGGTCTCCAGGCCGGGAACTGACGTGCTGAAATCCTTTGCCGTACTCAGCGACGACCGGCGGATGCGGGAGGACGTGGCTGCCGTGGAGGTGACCTGTCCCCACCCGTTTCTTCAGCGGGGCATCGAGCTATTGGATCTGCCCGGCACCGATGACCGGGAGGCCCAAGAAGCCCTGGTGCGGGAACAGCTCCTCACTGCCGATCTGGTGGTGCAGGTGTTGGACGGACGCAAGCTAATGACCCTGGCGGAGCGGGAGCATCTGCGGGACTGGCTGATGGATCGGGGCATCGAAACCATTGTCTTTGTGGTGAATTTTCTGAACCTGCTGGGGCCGGAGGAGCAGCAGGAGGTCACTCGCCGCATGCGGTTTGTGGCCGAGAGTTTCCGGTCGGCTCTGCCAGCCGGGGTGAGCAATTTGTATCGAGTGGATGCTCTGCCTGCCCTGCGGGCGCGGCTCAAGGGGGATGGGGCAGCGGCCCAAACTACTGGCCTACCGGATCTGGAAGCCGCTTTGCAGCGGATCGTCGAGCATCAGCGATCGCACCTGTTCGACACGCGCCTGCCCCGCGCCCTGGCGATCGCCCCCCAGGTGAAGCAAGCCCTGGAGTCCCAAATTCAGGTGATCAGTCGGGCGGTGGCAGATTTGGGGGAAGGACGCGATCGCCAGAAGATTGAAATTCTGCGCAAGGCCCAAACCCTGATTCAGCAGGGCTTTGACAAGAGCATCACCGAGCTAGAAAGCTGGCTGGCCCTGCCCAACCTGCTGGCTGCCTATCGGACAGAAGCGGCAGGGGCACTGCGCCGCTTTGACTTCAAAACCTGGGAAGAGCAAACCCTGCGCCCCGCCTGGAAGACCCGGCAGCGGGCGGTGGTGGGCTGGGTGTATAAAGCCTGCGAGTTTTTCAACTGTCCCCGCCCGGTGGACTTATGGCTGGCCTTCCCGCCAGAGCCTGACGTGCGGCCACCCGACGCCGCCGCCAGCGGGCCAAACCTGCCCAACCCCGGTGATGCGGCTCCGGTGGCGATCGCCACGGGCTTGGGCTGGCTAGTGGGTGGGCCATTGGGAGCTGCGGTTTTTGGCGGCACCAGCTATCTGCTCAACCAGATGGATGGCTCCAGCCGCAGTAGTGCTCCGCCGCCATCCAGCGAAGTCCTGGAGCGACTTTATGAGGTGGCCATTCGTGATTACCTCAGCCAGGTGAGCGCCGCTGGCTTCAAGGCGCTGGAGAACTATGTGATTGCTGCTAACCCGGTGATTCGCTTCCCTCTGCCGCAGGTGACGACAGCGCCCCAGACCGTCACACCCCAGACCTACCAGCTCCAGCTCCTCCAGAGCAATCTGGACAAACTCAACCACGTCCTGGCGTCCCTGAAGACCTGACGCCCAACTCCTATGAGCCGCTTCGAGTTCTCCCTGGCCACCCCCGATGACGACGCCCAACTGCGCCGCCGCATGGCCTCAGACTGGATGGAAGGTTCCGTAGCCGTCAGCTTTCGGCGGGAACCCAGCTACTTTGCCGGGTGCCATTTGCAGGGCGATCGCGTCCAGGTGATCAAGTGCGTCGATCGCGCCACCGGAGAAATCATCGGCCTGGGCAGTCGTGCCCTCAAAACCGCCTGGGTCAACGGTCAGCAAACCCAGATTGGGTATCTGGCGGATCTGCGGGGCCACCCCGACTACCGACGCGGCTCCCTGCTGGCGCGGGGCTATGGGCTGCTGCGATCGCTCCACGAGCAGGAGCCGGTGCCCTTCTACTACTCCGTCATTCTGGAGGGCAACCAGGCCGCCCTGGGGTCGCTGGTGGGGGGACGGGCGGGCCTGCCCCAGTACGAGCCAGCAGGTCGCATCCTCACCCCCGCTATCCACTTGGATCTGCCCAAACCGCCGCTCCAGCTTCCCGGCATCACCCTAGAGCGAGGCACCATGACCCGCCTGCCTGCCATCCTGGCCTTTGTGAATCGCTGGCAGTCCCCAAAGCAGTTGGCCCCATGCCATACGCTAGCGGACTTTGGCACACCTCGCCTCGCCGGACTGACGCCCCAGGACTTTTACCTGGCCATCCGAGACAATGAGCTGGTGGGAGTAGTGGCCGCCTGGGACCAGCATCGGGTGCGGCAGACCTACATCGAGCGCTACGCGCCGCCGCTGGCCCAGGTGCGATCGCTCTACAACCTCCTGGCCAC
>JBHJGR010000272.1:0-2215 GCA_050331615.1 Elainellaceae cyanobacterium | reverse complement strand
CGAAGTAGGCTAGCCGAATGCCTGGAGACTCAGCGAAACCAGCCTGAATCAGCTTGAACTGCTGCCAGCTAATCCCGGAGTAGACGATCCGCTGGTCAGTCGCAGGTGAAGGTCGCAGGGGCGCTTGGGTCATAGCAGTACTCGTCCTAGCGTTGTACCCCTGATCATACCTGAGTGCAGTCGCTGGGAGGAGATCCGAAAAGCGACCTCACTATCGAGCGCGATCGCCCCAAAGAATCGCCCCACTCATGCTGCCGTAACTAAATCTGTTTTAGGGTCAAACCTAACGGGGGTGCGAATCCCCCCCTCTCCGTTATAATCCCTGATATACCTTGGTCTCAGCGCTCAGCGTGGGCTTTCCGCCCTACAACCTTGCTGAGGAGTCGTCAGGGTTCAGGGTGCGGGGTTGGGGGCGATCGCCGTTCTTTGAGTAATGGGCGATCGCCTGCCTTCAATCTATTTGGAGCCTGCCTTGAGGAAGCCGTTGTAAAGGCTCAAAGCTGATCAGGGTCTACTCCTAACTCCCGCAGACGAGCAGCCAAACGGTCAGCCCGCTGACGTTCCTCTTCCGCCCGCTGACGCTCCGCTGCTGCCTGCTCACGAGCTTGGTCGCGCTGTTGGGCTAGCTCTGTAGGGGTCAAAAAGCGATCGCCATCAGGCGTATAAATTGCCAGGGTTTCGTCACCGAGTTCAAAGCGAATCCCCAAGCGCGGACTGACCCACCCCTGCAGGTCGGGAATCTCCATCAACGTCGCTTCTGTCCGCTGGGAGCCGACCAGCTCGTTGCGGTCGGGGTCATACTGGTAGTACTCTTCGACACCGTGCTGGATGTAGAACAGCAGCTTGCGGGTCATCTCGCTCAACGTGTTCCCAGGGGAAAGAATCTCAAAGACGACCTGGGGCGGGATGCCGTCTTCCTTCCACTGCTGGTAAGAACCGCGATCGCCCTTGGGTCGCCCAAACACCACCATCACATCGGGAGCCTGGCATAACCGATTGCTGCCCTCCACCGGATACCAGAGCAGGTCACCCGCCACGAACACATCGGGCTGCTCGGCAAACAGGATTTCTAGGTTCTCCTTGATGGTGACAATCCATCGAAACTGCCGGGTATTGTCCGCCATCGGTCGCCCATCACTGTCGGGGTAGAAAACTGTATCGGAGGTGTGTGTTTGTGCCTGTGGCTGTGCGACCATCTGCCCTATCCTGCCTGCCAGATGTCTTTACGGTAGCACAGGCGTTTCTGGAGTATCCGTTTAAGCCGGGAAATCCTGGTTGGATATGAAGACTGAAGACTGAAGACTGAAGACTGAAGACTGAAGACTGAAGACTGAAGACTGAAGACTGAAGACTGAAGACTGAATGGGGCTGACTCCTGGCTCCTGACTCCTGAATTCTGTCCCTGGAAAAGCTTCCCGCTTTGAGTTGGTACCCAGCACCTGCTCAAAGGCGGCAACGTGGACCTGCCGGATCGGCTGCCCTGTCTCGGGATCTTGGATATTGCGGTAGTGAGTGCCGTAGGTCAAGTCGCCCCAGGCAGCAGCAACCCTACGAGCGGAACTGATCCCTGCTCACCAGCGGCAGGGGCATCTGTTTAAGGACAAACGTTCAGCATAAATGTCACAGGCTGCTAGAGATGCTCGATGACGGCATTTGCAAGAACCTGGGGGACCTGGGCAAGCTGCTCTTCTGTCCATGGACCTGCAGTGATTTCAAACAGTGGTTTCGTTTTCAGAACCGCTGCGCTCTCCTCAAGAACGCTGTGAATTACGGCAACTGGCGTGAGCGGTTGACATAGCTGATGCCAGGCGGAAATTGCATCTGGGATACGGCTGATGACGACGTAGTGGGTGCATTGCTCCACCAGGGGCTTCTTCTCCGGCTGGGGCATGCCGCCGACGTCTACCAAGAGGATATCCACCAGCCGCCTGAGGTTGGCGACGGCGCGAGCGTGATAGCGGAAGTAGTCGGGAATGAGCTTTGCCGTTTCCGGGTCTTCATGGATGCGATACTCATTCATCTGCACAAGCTGGTCAACCAGGGCCAGATTTGGGGATTCGTAGGCCCAGTTGCCTTCCCCATCCCAACTGGCCCGATGGAGGAAGAGCCGCCGCTCGGGCAATCGCTGCACGAGACAGCGACGCAGGGCACTGGCAAAGACGCTTTTGCCGCTGTTGGGTGGCCCACCGATGAGAATAGCGGGGCAGGGCTGACG
>JBHJGR010000271.1:0-4216 GCA_050331615.1 Elainellaceae cyanobacterium | reverse complement strand
GAAGAGCTGGCGATGGGGGCGATCGCCACAGGCGGCGTACGCTACATCAACCCGCTGGTGGTGGAAGGGCTGCACGTTCCCAATGAGGCCATCGAGCGGGTGGCCCGCAAAGAGCAGCGGGAGCTGGAGCGCCGGGAGCGGGAGTATCGGGACAACCGCCCGCCGCTGGAACTGCGCGATCGCACCGTAATCCTGGTAGACGATGGCCTGGCGACGGGGGCAACCATGCTCGCTGCCGTCACGGCGCTCAAGCAGCAGTCTCCCCGAAAAATCGTGGTGGCGGTACCGATTGCCGCCGCCGAAACCTGCCAAATCTTTGAAGAGGAGGCGGATGAAGTCGTCTGTGCCGAGACCCCAAGGCCCTTTCACGCCGTTGGTCTCTGGTACACCAGCTTTGCCCAAACGACCGATCAGGAAGTCTGCGATCTGCTCCGTCAAGCCCAGGTGCAGCACAAGACCCTGACGGGCAGCGTCTAGGGCGATCGCCATAGCGTTACGCTTTCGCGTCAGGACATTCAAGAGGTGTGGAACCCCCGCGACGCGGGAGTTCTACGCTCAAACCTTAGCCCGTAGGGCCATAACGCAGCATTTCGGAGTTAAACTACGATGAACCCCACCCGCCTGAACTTGAGTGACGCGATCCGACAGACCGCTCACCCGCTGACGGGAGCAACCACCAACTATGATGCGCTGCTGGAGCGCGTTGGCAGTGCCCAGTTTGTGCTGATTGGGGAGGCATCCCACGGGACCCACGACTTCTACTATGAGCGGGCTGAAATTACCAAGCGGCTGATTCAGGAGAAAGGTTTTACGGCAGTGGCGGTAGAGGCCGACTGGCCCGATGCCTACCGGATTAATCGCTTTGTCCGGGGAGCCAGCGAGGACCCAACGGCCACCGAATCCCTGAATGGATTTCGTCGCTTTCCCACCTGGATGTGGCGGAATACGGATGTTCTGAAATTCGTCGATTGGCTGCAGCGCTACAACGACTCGCTCCCACCGGATGCCGTCAAAGCTGGATTCTACGGGCTGGACCTCTACAGCCTCTACAGCTCGATGGAAGCGGTGCTCAAGTATCTGGACGTGATTGATCCAGAGGCTGCCCAGCGGGCACGGTATCGCTACGCCTGCTTTGAGCACTTTGGTGAGGACAGCCAGGGCTATGGATATGCCACTAGCTTTGGCCTGACCCAGTCCTGCGAAGATCAAGTGGTGAACCAGCTTATGGAGCTACAGAAGCAGGCAGCGGACTACGCCCAGCAGGACGGACGGGTACCAGAGGACGAGTTTTTCTACGCCGAGCAAAACGCTCGCCTGGTGAAAAACGCGGAAGCCTACTATCGCAGCATGTTTCAGGGGCGCAGCTCCTCCTGGAATTTGCGCGATCGCCACATGGCGGAAACCCTGGATCAGCTAACGGCCCACTTGGGGCGCATGATCGACCGTCCCAAAATCGTCCTCTGGGCGCACAACTCCCATCTGGGAGATGCGCGGGCTACGGAAATGGGAGCCAGGGGCGAACTCAACGTAGGACAACTGGTGCGGCAGCGCCACGCTGAGCAAGCCTTTCTGATTGGCTTCAGCACCTACACGGGCACCGTCGCGGCGGCTTCCAACTGGGATGCGCCGGTGGAGATCAAGCGGGTGCGTCCGGGACTGCCCGACAGCTACGAGGCGCTGTTCCATGCCGTGGGGCTGGATCGGTTCTGGCTGCCGTTGGGCGATCGCAGCGAACTCAGCCAGGCTTTGCGCCATCCCCGTCTAGAGCGGGCGATCGGCGTGATCTATCGGCCCGAGACGGAGCGGACCAGCCACTACTTTGACGCCTGGCTGCCCGACCAGTTTGATGCGGTGATTCACATCGATAACTCCAGAGCCGTGGAGCCATTAGATCAGGTTCAGCCTGCCGATGGGGAAACTCCAGAGACTTACCCGTCAACTTTGTAAGCATCTTTCTTAACCGTGCGTGCTTATCGGCTCATCGCTGTGGGTTGCGCATAAACAGCAGCAGGACAAAGACCATGAGCGGCAAGCTCGCCGCCACGTATAGGCCAATCTGGTAGGAGGCAAAAACCTCCTTGAACGCCGCCAGCAGCGATGGACCGATGGCGCTGGCAATCACCATGCTCATCATCTGGATTCCAGAGATGGAGCCTAGATGGAGCCGACCAAAGTAGCGCGGTAGCGCCACCGCTGCCAGGGTGCCAAAGCAGCCACCGCTGACACCCAGGCCAACGATCGCCAGTCCCCAGACCCACCCCGTCCCCAGATGGGCCATGCTGGCCACGCCGATCGCCTCAAACACCATCATGCCGAGGAATAGGGTCTTCAAGTGCATGCGGTCAGAGGCAATGCCGATCAGGTAGCCCACAACGGTGGAAAAAATGGCGATCGGCAAAAAGATGGCAACGATTTGCCTTTCAGGCAGGCCTACCGTTGCGCCGATGTCAACGATGTGGAAGGTGATGCCTGTAATTGTCAGGGCTTGTGTTGACAGCGCCAGCGTCACGCCCCAAAATGCCAGGGTCCGCAGCGCCTCCCCCCGAGTGAATTCGTGCATCTGGGGAGGAACTGGGAACTGGGAGCCATCGGCAGCGGGCTGTTGCGTCCGGAGACCGTCCATCTCCAGGCCACACGCTTCGGGATTATCGCGGTAGAACAGCCAGCCAATCAGCCCCATGCCCGTGCCGACCACTGCCGCCAACACCAGCCAGGCTCCCCGCCAGCTAAATGCGTCGATCAGTAGACTGAGAATCAGCGGTGCAGCCGAAAAGCCGAAGGCGGTAAAAATACCAGATGTCCCCGACGCAAAGCCCCGCCGCCGATTGAACCATTTGCCTAGCATTGTGCGGCTAACCAGCGTCAGCATGCCCTGCCCGCTAAAGCGCAGGCTGGTAAAGCCTATCATCAGCAACGTCAGGGCAACGGCTGAGTCGGGCAGCACCGGGATGAGTGCCGTGAGTAGCTGCGCCAGGCGATCGCTCAAACTCAGATAGCACAGCGTTCCCGCTAGCCAGAGCGAGGCCAGGATGACCATCACGCGCGCCCCCAGGCGGTCGATCAGCGTACCGCCGAGGGGCAGCAGCAGGCCACTGGTTAGCGTCCCCATTAGATAGGCGTTGCTGAGGGTGAGCCGCGAAATGCCCAGCGCTTCGAGCAGGGGATCGGTAAAGACGCTGACGCCCGCCGTTTGCCCAGGGATGCTCATCAAAATCCCAATAGTAGCGACGGCGAGAATGACCCACCCATAGAAAACCGGCACTGCTCGGGGCGAGAAGGGATAATCCGGCGCGAGCAGGTTGACGATACCCAGCTCAGATACGGTTGTCTGAACCTGCCGTGCTAGCCTGGTGCGAAGATTCATAGGACTCATGCTGGTATAGCGTTACGCTTTTGCGGTGGACACTCAAGAGGTGTGGAACTCATGCGTCGCGGGGGTTCCACACTCAAACCTTAGCCCGTAGGGCGATAAAGGCGCTAAGATTCCAGGGTATCTAACCGGCATGATTTTCGGGGGATATCAACGTAAAGCGAGACGCTTTCCCAAGAATAGAATTCAGGAGTCAGGAGCCAGAAGTCACCTCTCTCCTGAATTCCGACTCCTGGATTCCGACTCCTGTCCAACCAGGATTTCCCGCCTTAAGTTGATACCCATTTTCGGGCTCAGCCTTCAGGAGGTTGCCCAAAAATCCTGGGGCGCTGCTATGCTACCGATGTTTCATGTCGCCCGACCAACCGCATCCCTATGAATTTTCAAGGCTTGCTGACAGCCCTCATTGCTGCCGTCATTACACGGATATTGCTGATTCTGGGCACCCTGTTTATCCATAGTTTTCCGGAGGGAGTGGCCATTGGCGTGGGTTACGGAGCGGAGGGCCAGGGCACCCAGCAGGGGACGCAGCTAGGATTACTGCTGGCCGTGGCCATTTCCATTCAGAACATTCCTGAAGGGCTGGCCGTGGCCCTACCCCTCAAGGCCGAGGGCGTCGCCACTTGACGCTGCGTACTGTGGGCCATTTTCTCCAGCATCCCCCAACCGGTGGCCGCCGTTCCTGCGTTCCTGGCGGTGTCCTTTTTTCAATGACCCCCACCTACTTCGTGAGGTGGGGGAGTGGGGAGAGATCACCTCCCCGTAGCTGCGAATAGAGCCAAGAGCGGTTAGCGAGTAAACACTTCCAGATGTTTCTCTAGTCTGGATTAGATGTGAGGGGGCGGA
>JBHJGR010000270.1:0-6786 GCA_050331615.1 Elainellaceae cyanobacterium | reverse complement strand
ATGGAAAACCTGAAAGCCCTCGTCATCGGTGCGGGCATCGGCGGACTCACCGCAGGCATTGCCCTGAAGCAGGCTGGCTACGACGTGGAGATCTACGACCGCGTCGGAGAACTGCGTCCGGTGGGGGCGGGCATTTCCCTCTGGTCAAACGGCGTAAAGGTGCTCAATCGGCTGGGGCTGGGGGCCGAAATCGCGCAGATTGGCGGCCAGATGAACTCTATGGAGTACCGCACTAAAACGGGAGCCTTGCTGAACCACATCGACCTCGCTCCCCTGATCCAGACCGTGGGGCAGCGACCCTATCCGGTGGCGCGGCATGACCTGCAAGAGATGTTGCTGCGGGCCTTTGCGGGGGAGGTAAATCTGGGGCATCGGTGCATTGGGTTAGACGAAGACGCCAGCGGCGTCACTGCCCTCTTCGACAATGGCCACACGGCCCGTGGCGATCTGGTAGTGGCGGCAGACGGGGTTCGCTCAATTCTGCGCACCGATGTACTGGGTCGGGAGGTAGAGCCCAGGTATGGCGGCTATGTCAACTGGAACGGCCTGGTGCCCGCCGCTGAGGATCTAGCTCCCCAAAACTGCTGGGTGATCTACGTGGGCGACCATCAGCGGGCGTCGATGATGCCGGTGGGGGGCGATCGCTTCTATTTCTTTCTGGATGTGCCCCTGCCCAAGGGAACTCCCGCCAATCCCGACACCTACCGGGATGATCTCAAAACTTACTTCAAAGGCTGGGCCGACCCAGTCCAAACGCTGATCGAGCGGCTGAATCCCGCTGAGGTTGCCCGTCCGGAAATCCATGATGTTGGCCCGATCGAGTGCTTCGTCCGGGGGCGGGTGGCGCTGCTGGGAGACGCCGCCCACGCTACCTGTCCCGATCTGGGGCAGGGAGGTTGTCAGGCGATAGAAGATGCTCTGGTGCTCAGTGAATGTCTGGTCACCACCAATCTCCCCGTGGCTGATGCCCTCAAACGCTATGAGCGAGAGCGCATCGAGCGAGCTAACGCTGTCGTCTACAAAGCTCGCCAGCGGGCGGAGCAAATCCACGGCATCGACCCTGCTGTGACCCAGCAGTGGTACGACCAGCTTGCCCAGGAGCCCCCCAGCGCCGTAACGGATGCGATCGCCAAAGTCATTCTGGCTGGCCCGATGCAGTAGGGCAGTCAATCTCGTCGGGCGTCTCTACGGGAGAGCGGACGGTCACTCTGCTAGACTGGCTGTTGTCCGACAGGCTCCAAGCCCGAATTCCGCACCGATTCTGCGTCTGAGGTCACCCGTAACGATGGCAGGCAAGCTGACAACCCACGTCTTAGACACAGTACGGGGCGGTCCAGCCGCTGGTATGGCTCTTGAACTGTGGTCTCTCAACCCTGAGTCGGGCGATCGCACTTTGCTCAAAACCACCATCACCAACGGCGACGGACGCACCGATGAACCACTGCTGGCTGAGGGTGGGCTTACGGTTGGCGTCTACGAACTGGTATTTGTGGTGGGCAGCTATTTTGCAAAAACTAGCGAAGCTCTGCCCGACCCGCCTTTCCTAAATCGGGTCCCGATCCAGTTTGGCATTGCCGACGCCAACGCCCACTATCATGTGCCGCTGCTGGCCTCTCCCTGGTCCTACAGCACCTATCGCGGCAGCTAGGACGGCGTTATGAAGATAGTGTCTGGCCGTAGGTAAAGCAAAGGGCGATCGCATGAATACCCATTCCCACTTCTTGATGACTGTGGCTCTAGACCGGACCTGTCGTCGCATTCCCATTGTCAAAAGCGCTTTCCTGCTGGGGTCGGTGGCTCCCGACCTGCCCCTCTGGCTGCTGTCTATCGGCGGCCTAGTCTACTACCGCTACCTGCTGAAATGGGAGACCGCGGCTGCCTTCCACCGCATGTTTGATGAATTGTTTTTCCAGCATCCGCTGTGGATTGTGCCCCACAACCTGCTCCACGCCCCGCTGGTGCTGCTGGTAGGATTGGGAATTGTCTGGCCTGCCCGCCGCAATATTGGGTCGCGATCGCGCTGGTGCTTCTGGTTCCTCCTGGCCTGTTTGCTCCACTCGGGGGTAGACATTCTTACCCATGTTGACGATGGCCCTTTGATCTTCTTTCCCTTCGACTGGCAGACTCGCTTCCGGAGCGCCGTCAGCTACTGGGACGATCGCTACTATGCCCAAACGTTTCAGCTATTTGAACAAACCGCCAATCTGGGATTTCTCCTCTATCTGCTGATACCGCGCTGCTATCGCTGGTGGCGACGGGCCACGCAACGATTCATCTCCCGCTAATCGGCTCCTGACGCAGGTAGATATAGCGCTACGCTTTTGCGTTAGGACGCTTAAGAGGTGTGGAACCCGCGCGACGCGGGGGTTCCACACTCAAACAGCAGGCCGAGGCGCAGGTGATCCAGATTGCCCGCAACTTGCTACAGACCGGCATGAATGAGGCGCAGGTGGCCCAGGTGACCGGGTTGGCGATCGCCCAAATTCAGTCCCTCCGGCCTTGAACCAGCTCCGGCGAGGACGCAGCCACCTCCGCCGATTGAGACAAACTGGGCGAGTCTGACCGCACCGCCCGGAACATGCCAAACCGACACAGCCCCGTGCCAAACGCCAGCCGCATCAGCAGTAGCGTGGGCACTTCCCGCAGTGATTTAATCAGCCCCGGCAGGCCAAACTTGACTAGGCCTGCCGGTCGAGCCACCCCCTGCCAGATAGAATCTAGCCAGGACGGCAGGGTTTGCTCGGTCCAGTCATCGGTCACGACCCGACCCTCGACCCAGCCGGTGGCCTCCAGCAGCTCGGCAAAGCCCTCAATGCTGGCAAAAGCGGGGTGGGACCACTGGTCCAGAAGCTGGCGCATGACGGGTCTTTCCCAGAAGTTAAGTGGTTTCTGGCGATCGTCCCGCTGGTTCCAATCGGCCACCACTAACAGGCCGCCTGGCTTCAGCACCCGCAGCAGCTCCTTGGCGAAAACGGCTTTGTCGGGCATGTGGGGACCGGCCTCGATGGACCAAACCACGTCAAAGCTCTCGTCCGGAAAGGATAGGGCCATGGCGTCGTCTACGGCAAACTGGGCACCCACGCTCTCGGGCGTCAACTGGCGGGCGCGCTCCACCTGCTGGGGACTGATGGTCACCCCCGTCACGGCAAATCTGTAATCCCGCGCCAGAATGCGGCTGCTGCCGCCGATGCCGCAGCCCACGTCCAGAATGGTGGTCCCCGGCGGGAGCTGGTCCAGTCCGCCCCAGCGCACCATCTCATGGACGAAGTCAGCCTTGGCCTCCAGAAAATCCTTCCGGTGCGGCGGTGAGCCGTAGTGCCCCAGGTGAATATGTTCGCCCCAGTAGAACTCTAGAATGCCGTCCTCGGTCCACTGGTCATAGGAATTGGCGACGGAGTCAGCGGACTGATAGCGGCGAGCCGTAGCCAAGTAGAGGACCGTACCCAGGATCAGCAGCGCCAGGAAAATTCCAAGTGCCAAAAGAAACAAGTTCATCAGAATTAGGTTTTAGTATCTTTTTCTTAACATCTCTTTAAAGACTTTAAATCATCTAACTGGTTTGGGCAGCAGCCATGATAGAAGGAAACGCGATCGCCACGCCTCACGCGAATTGTCTTAAAACCTCTCGTCGCACAGGCTTCTAGCCTGCACCCCTGATCCAGAAGCAAGCAGGATGCTTGCGCGACGAGAGGTTCAGCCTGTAATTCACATTAGGCGCGAGTCTTGAACTGAGCTACTCACTCAAAACTTACAGCGCTTCGCGCTTTGATGGAATCAGATTTTTTGTTGAAAGCCTCGTAACGCACGGCTTTCAACAAAAAATCTACACCTCATGCACCTGAAAAGTGCTGCAAAACTCAGCCCTTTAAAGCTGAATCTAGCGGCGAACCGTACAAATTCCATGTAGGCCGATCGCCGCCAGCGTGGCACTCTGCAACACCCAAACCCCTTCTGCAAAGAGGTTGATGCGGTGAATGTTCTGCTGGGCTTCAGCCGCCAGGAGAGTGGGCAGGGCCGAGGCACCCTGGGCCAGGACGGAAAAATTGCCGTAGGCTTTTTCCAGGGCGTCCCAGTCCACCAGGGCATAGTAGCCGAAGATCGCAACCCCGGCGGCTCCCACGCCCACCAGCAGCAATAGCGGGATCAGTCGCAGCATGATCAATCCCCCTTTGGATCCCGCTTCAGAAAAAGGCTGGCTATGACAATGCCGACGATCGCCAGCAGCGCCATCGGGTAGAACGCATAGGTGTAGGTGCCGAACCAGTCTCGGATGCGCCCGGTCACCAGAGTGCCGAACAAAGCCCCCACGCCATAGGCAGTGAACACGATGCCATAGTTTTGAGCGTAGTGGTCGGGGTCGAAAAACCGTAGCGTCGTCGTTGGAGCGATCGCCAGCCATCCCCCCAGACAAAACCAGAACAGGCAGAAGGCCACGATATAGGTAATCACCTGACCCGACTGGGCATTCGCCATCAGCACACAGGCCACCAGAATCAAGGCATAGGTGGCGATCGCCACGTGCTGGGGCTTGAAGGTGTCGCTCAACCAGCCAAACAGGGGCCGACTAATGCCGTTAAACAGGGCAAACAGGGACACGCTGCTGGCCGCCAGGGTTGGGTTGATGTTGATAATTTCTTCGCCAACCGGACTGGAAATGCCAATGGCGCTCAGTCCCACCAAGGTGCCAATGGCGTAGCAGATCCACAGCCCGTAGAATGACCGGCTTTTGAGGAGATTGGCTGGATAGGTTTTAGCTGAGGCAGAAGTTGACTGGGCCAACAAAGTTCGCTGGGGGTGCCAGTCTTTGGGGGGGGGCTTCATGGCGATCGCGATTCCCAAAATAATGGCAGTGAAGGCGATGCCCAGCAGCCGCAGCGTGGGCCGGACGCTATGTGCCTCGATCAGGCGATTGGCCAGGGGGGCAGTGATCAGGGGCGACAGCCCGAATCCGACAATGGTGAGCCCGACCGCCAGCCCCTTCTTGTCGGGAAACCAGCGGGCCACCACCGCCATTGGCACCCCATAGGTGATGCCGACGCCTGTACCGGCGATCGCCCCATAGGTGAGGGTGATCATGCCGATGCTGCTGGCAAAGCTGGAAAGAACGTAGCCTGCCCCCACGACAACGCCACCGATGGCCGTCATCGTGCGGGTACCGATACGGGGGATGAAGAATCCGGCGATGGGCATAACGGCAGCGTAGAAGACCAGCGCAAAGGTGTAGGGCAGCAAGCTCTCGGTTGCGCCAATGTTGAGTTCACCTTCTAGGGGTTTTCTGAAGATGCTCCAGGAGTAGACGCTCCCCAAGCAGAGCAGAACGACCATCCCCAAGGGAATGAGCAGCCATCGACCGCGCTCGGCGGGTAGCCCCAGCACGGTCAACTTCGGAGACACGGTAGACAGTTCCATAGGCGACAACCGCAGTAATAAGGGTTTGCTTAAACCAAAGCTTGCCCTGCATGATATCCCCGCAGTAGAAAACGGCGGATTGGCTTCAGGAAATTTTCAGACCACCTTATGCTCCACCACGAGGGTGAGGCTGACCCAGGTGCCCCGCTGGTCATAGCGGCGAATGAGTCGCTGCCGCTGGGTGGGATTAACGAGCCAGCCCGCTTCGAGGAGAAAGGACTGCTGCCGTGGCACGGTCAGCGGCGTGTGGCTGGAGGCTCCATCCGGAAGCAGCAAGATTTGGGAGGGATAGGCTCCCTGCTCGAAGTGAAGCCGATGGCCGCTAATCTGGGCACTGGTGGCGAGGCGGAAGTCGCCCGATTGGAGAGTTTGACTGAGGCGATCGCCCTGCCGCTGAATCATGAGCGCAGTGGGAGCATGGTCAGGATTGCGTAGATCGGCATAGAGGGTGACGGCTTCCCCCTGCCAGGTGCCCACCAGGGCATCGACTGAGAGGGGCGGACGTTCGGCAGCATCGGTGCCCTGTCGTTTCTCGCGGATGAGGGTGAGCTGGGACAGGTGAGCGTCCCGGTCGAAAAGCTGGACTAATCGGAGGCGGCGATCGCCCGCCAAGAAGCCAAACTCGGCCCCAAACTCAGAAAAAGGGCCGTATTGCATGGACCCCTGGGAAAAGGCTCCAGTATCAAAAAATTTCACGCCCCGCCCCAGGCTGGCGTATTCCAGCACTGTAGGGGACCCCGTCTCGATGCCGCTGTTGTCGAAGCGCTGAATGGTCTGCCGGACGCAGCGATTCTCCTTCAGCCCCTCCAGCAAAACTCGGCTCGGTTCATCACCGATAACGCTGCCGCTGGGAGACAACCGCGTAAAGGAACCTTCCCAGATTCCCAAATTCAGGAGTAGCTGATCCCACTGGTTCATGGAATCTTAAACCCACCCTAAGACAGACGTTTTGAGGCCACAGCCGTTTATAGTAAAATACTGTTCCCGATAAAATAAAGCATCTACCATAAATCTTTAATATATCCATGAGCTTCTTAAAGTTTGTATGTATTGGTTCCTATGTCGGCAGCCTGCTGTCCCTGTCCGGCTCAATTGGGGCAATGGTCAAGCAGGCCCAGGTGGTACCCGCCGAAGCGGGAGAACCGGCGTTGGCTGGGGTGCTGATCGCCGAGACTCCTGAGCTGACCCCGCTAGAAGTCTCAGAGCGGGGTCAGGCAGCGCGCTACCGTTCAGTGGTGCGATCGCCCAATTTCCGCCATCCGCGCCCCGCCCAAATCATCGTTCCGCTGAGGCCGCCCCGTGATGTGAGACAGGCACTGCGCCAGGGCGATCGCCCCAACCAGACACTAACGGACCCAGCATCACTCAGCCTGTCGC
>JBHJGR010000269.1:0-4259 GCA_050331615.1 Elainellaceae cyanobacterium | reverse complement strand
ACCCGTTCGCCGCTCGGCTAATCCCAGTTCAACCGCTGCTCGACCCCATCCGAAGACCGTTTCACTCATCCGGGCGCTTCCATGGCAATATTTCAGACACATTTCGGCTTGAAAACTGCGCCGCTTGGCTCCACTCAGCTTGGAGGCCGCTAGTCGCAGATCTGAGATTTGGCTACTGCTTATTTTTTCTTGGTCAGGGGCTACAACCGACGCGGCTTAATCTCCTTTCGCCTATCAATAGTACTGTACTACATTCAACAGCTTAGGTGGTAACTTCTTTCTCGGAAACCTCCTTAGAAAAGCGATTCAAGCAGGAGGGCGTCGTCTCAAGCTCACATCGGCGTATCGCACGATCGCTTAGCAGTTGGTTTTATTCGACCAGCGGCAGCAGGGCACGTGCGGGCGAGTTTTCCCAGTGGCATTCCCCGGAGAAAGCAGGCACCAGAGCGGGCTAGCGATTGATACGCCTGACTTTCAGTTTTGGCTTAATATCCTGCCTAGGTATGGCTGGAAGTGGGGGCACCATCGATTTACGCCCCGTAGCGGTGAAAGCTTTTCAACGGCTCTGGAACCGAAATGCAAAAGGGCTACTGGTTGATGGCATTGTGGGTTCAGTGACGCTTCACCATCTGGGGATTTTCAAACTGTAAATTACCCTCTAGGGTACTGTCACATCTGAAGAATAGAAACTAGAATCAACGCCAGAAGCGTTGGGAGCACGCAAGGTGGTACTTCACCACCGAGTGGCTAAGGTAAATGGCACAACACCTGTATGCACTGCTGGTTGGAATCGACGAATATCCCGCTTCAGTTACTTCTCTGCGGGGCTGTGTTAGTGATACAGCGGCGATCGCAACCTACCTATCTGAGCGAGTCAACCGAGACGGATATGAGCTTCATCTACAAACCCTGCAGAACGAAGCTGCCACGCGCCAGGCCGTGATTGACGGGTTTCGGCACCACCTTAGTCAAGTAAGCAAAGACGATATCGTTCTTTTCTCCTACAGCGGCCATGGCTCCTGGGAAGAAGCGCCACCGGAATGGTGGCGGCTTGAACCCGACCGGCGATATGAAACCCTGGTGTGCTGGGATAGCCGTAACGATGGCGGCTGGGATTTGGCCGATAAGGAACTGGCGCAATTGATTGCAGAAGTGGCCGACAAAGGACCACAAATTACCGTCATTCTGGACTGCTGCCATTCCGGATCGGGAACCCGCGAAGAACTGCCGGAGGTGCGCGTCCGACACATTCCGCCCGATCCGCGCGATCGCCCCCTGAGCAGCTATCTCGTTCCGTTCGAGACCAGCGGAGCTCCTCAGCTAACGCGGAGTTTTCCGGGGGAGAATTCAGCAGGCGCGGTCATATCCCAGGGACGGCATGTGCTGCTGGCGGCCTGCCACGAAAGCGAAACCGCCAAGGAGTACGCTGTGGCGGGGAACCATCACGGCGCTTTCTCCTACTTCCTGATGGAAACGCTGCGCACCGCCAACGGTAGTCTGACCTATCGGAATTTGTTTAAGCGGGCGGATGTGTTGATTCGCAATCAGGTGATCAGCCAGTCCCCCCAGCTGGAAGCGACCCATCCTGAAGACCTCGACCGTCCCTTTCTGGGTGGGGCGATCGCCCACCACAGCCCCTATTTCACCCTCTACCACCATACCAACTACGGTTGGGTCATCGAAGGCGGCGCAGTACACGGAATTCCCACCCCCTCCGGTCAGGACACCACACAGCTTGCCGTCTTTCCCCTCGACAGCACTCCCGAGCAGCTGCGGCAGCGATCAGCGGCGATCGCCCAGGCCAGTGTGGTGGAGGTGTTGCCTCAGCTCAGCCGAGTGGGTTGGGAAGGTGAGGTGACCTTAGACCCAGCAACAACCTACAAGGCCGTAGTCACCAGCCTGCCGCTGTCGCCCATCGGCGTTTATCTCGAAGGCGAGCCAGCGGGCGTTGAGTTCGTTCGGCAGGCGATCGCCCCCCACGCTGGGCAGTCAACGTCCTTATACGTCCGCAAAGTCGACCAGCGAGCCGAAGCCGAACTGCGGGTGGTGAGCCGGGATGGGCAGTACTGGATCACTCGCGCGGCAGATGAGCGACCTTTGACTGATGCGATCGCCGGTTTCAATCCCGAAAGTGCCTTGCGGATTGTCCATCGGCTGGAACACATTGCCCGCTGGCTGATGCTGCTCAAGCTCACGGCTCCTGCGGCCAGTCGTCTCCTCCCCGATGCGGTGCGGATGGAGATTTATCAGAATGAACAGCCAATGCAGGCGGCTCCCATTCGTCTGGAGTATCAAAACCTATCGGGACAGTGGCGAAAGCCGACCTTTCAAATCAAGCTGACCAATACCAGTGATGAGGCCCTTTACTGCACCGTGCTGGTGCTGACGGAGCTTTTCGCTGTGCAAACTAGCCTATTCCCTGCCGGAGGCGTCTGGCTACAGCCCGGTGAGGAAGCCTGGGCAGCGGGAGGCCGACGACTGAATGCGGAACTGCCCCAGGAGCTTTGGCAGCAGGGCATTACCGAGTACAAGGATATTCTCAAGCTAATGGTCAGCACGGTTGAATTTGACCCCCGGCTGCTGGCCCAGGGGAACCTGGATGCGCCATCATCCGCTACTATCACGACCCGAGGGCAGGCAACAACGGCACTCGGTCGCTTGCTACAGCGGGAACAGACCCGCACGGTAACGATTGCAGATGCCGAAGACTGGACCACGAGCCAGGTCGCTTTGCTCATCGTGCGTCCGCTGGACGGAGCAGCCGTTGCCAAAGAAAGGACGACCGATTTGGGTGCAGGGGTGCAGTTGCTTCCCCACCCGACGCTGCAAGCCCAGGCCCGACTCACGACCCAAACCCAGGCCAGTCGCGATTTAGGAACACTGGCGCTGCCTGCTCTGCTGCGGGACTTCCCTAAAATCAGCCAGCCGCTGCAGCTATCCCCCAGTCGCGGCACTGATCCGGGGTTGAGCGTTCTGGAACTGGGGGCGGTTGACCCAGCCACCTTCACAGCCGTAACGGCGCGATCGCCCCTCCGCCTCACGCTTGACGCTGAGCTTGGAACCGAAGAACACTTGCTGCCCATTGCCTTTGATGGCGAGTTCTTTTTACCGCTGGGTCGTGCCAAACGAACTCCAGACGGCAGGACCGAGGTGCTGATTGAGCGGCTCCCCCATCCCCTCAGCCAGGGGCAGCGCAGCCTGCAGGGATCGATTCGGATTTTCTTTCAAAAGATTCTCAGCCAGAAGCTGGGGCTGGCCTTTGACTACCCCCTGCTGTCGGTGGTGACTCGGCAACCTGATGGGGAGGTCAGCTACAGCCAAGACCTGTCCCAGGCGAAGGTTTCGCAGACCAACCACATTCTGCTGATCACCCATGACCTGCTGGGGGAAACCCAGAGGCTCGCCGCAGATCTGTTATCGGGACTGGGGCGATCGCCCGCGCTAACCGACCCCTACGACCTGATTCTGGCGTTTGACTATGAAAATATCCACACCTCGGTTGAAGAAAACGCCCGACTGCTCAAACAGCGGCTAGAGGCGATCGGGCTGCACGCCAATCACGGTAAAACCCTGCACCTGGTCGCCCACGGCCTGGGCGGGTTGATCTGCCGCTGGTTCATCGAGCGGGAGGGCGGCAACGAAATGGTGCAGCATCTGGTGATGGCGGGGACGCCGAACGTGGGGACTCCCTGGTCAACGGTGCAGGCCTGGGCAACAACGGCCCTGGGGATCGGGTTGAATAGCCTGTCCACCGCCGCCTGGCCCGTGAAGGTGCTGGGTGGCTTAATTGCGGGTATTGAAGCGGTGGATGTGACGCTGGATCAAATGCAGCCCGGCTCGGAGCTGCTGAAGTCCCTGGAGGCCAGCGCTGATCCCGGCGTTCCCTATACCATCATTGCCGGAAATCAATCCATTATGCCTGCGGCACTCGCAGCTTCGGCCAACGGCACCAGCTTGCTGCAACGGCTGCTACAGAAGCTCGTCGGCAACACGGCAAACCTGGTCTTTTTTGGACAGCCGAATGATTTGTTTGCCAGTGTCCACAGCATGACCAGGGTTGGGGAGGGGCGATCGCCCGCACCCGTGCACCTGGAAACAAATTGCGATCATTTCACCTACTTTAGAACCAAAAGCGTTCAAGAGTTGACACTCCCCATAGCTAAAAGCTAGGGGATTCTTGGTTCATCCACCTGCCGTAACACCGCAGGACGGATCCAACGATGCTAGAGGGCTGATGTCCCCAAGCGTTAAAGTTCCCG
>JBHJGR010000268.1:0-19099 GCA_050331615.1 Elainellaceae cyanobacterium | reverse complement strand
AAATAATAATTTATAATTAATTATTAATTTATAATTAAGAAGACAGTAGAAATAATACAGAAGATATAAGTAAGAATAAAGAAGTCAGAAGACAGAAGACAGAAGTCAGAAGGCAGAAGGCAGAGTCCAGAGGGCAGAAGGCAAAAGGCGGAGTCCAGAAGGCAGAATCCAAAATCCAAAATCCCAATGTCCATCACGATTCACGTCAACGGCGAACCCAAACAATGCCCCGCCCAAACCCCCCTGCCCCAACTGTTGCAGCAGCTGGGCATGAATCCTCGGCTGGTGGCGGTAGAGTATAATGGTGAGATTCTGCACCGCCAGTTTTGGCAGGAGACGGGGATGGAAGAGGGCGATCGCCTCGAAATCGTCACTATTGTCGGCGGCGGCTAATAGCGCTTGGTGGCAGACTGGGAAATTGCGCCATCGGAGTTCGGCAATCCCTCCGAAAATCTCCCTTAAAAAGGAACCGCTGTGGTGATCAGAGACGATACATTAAATGAAGAAGGCAGCCCCTCGAAACACACAATTTCACACACTATGAAAAACCGAATTTTGGCATTCATCAAGCCCCTGTTCAAAACCCTTTTTGTCTTCGGTTTGATTGCCACCCTCGTATTCAGTCAAGCCGATGCCGCTATGGCAGCGCGTGCCGGCGGGCGAATTGGCGGCGGTAGCTTCCGCGCTCCCCGTACCTCCATTCCCCGCAGTACGCCCTATCGGGGGCCAAGCGGTTACTACCCAGGCGGAGGCGGCTTCTTCTTCTTGCCGTTCTTCGGCTTTGGTGGTGGCTTTGGCGGACTGTTCACTATCATTCTGTTCATCTCCATTGCCAACTTCCTGGTGCGCAGCTTCCGCAACGCCACTGGTGACGACGGCTACGGTGGCACCACCAGCACCCCGACCTACTCGGTCGCCAAGCTGCAAATTGGTCTCCTGGCTGATGCCCGTCACCTCCAGTCTGACCTGAATCGCATTGCCGCATCGGCAGACACCAGCTCCACCAGCGGCCTGACCCAGGTGCTGCAAGAAGCCACCCTCTCCCTGCTGCGTCACCCTGAATATTGGATTTATGGCGACGCCAGCTCCAGCCGTCTCCGCTTCGAGCAGGCCGAGGCTGAGTTCAACCGCCTGGCCCTCACCGAGCGCAGTAAGTTCACTGCCGAAACCATGTCCAACGTCAACAACCAGTTGCAGCAAGCTTCCTCGGCGGGTGAGCTCCCCAGCTCTGGCGATCTGGCCAACCTGTCGGAAGCTCCGGGTGAGTATATCATCGCCACCATCCTCGTAGCAGCCCAGGGTAAGGTCGAGCTGCCCAGCATCAGCAGCGAGCAGGATCTGCGCCGCGCCCTGAGTCAGATTGGCTCGGTTTCCAGCGAAGATCTCCAGGCCCTGGAGGTGCTGTGGACGCCCCAGCAAGAAGGGGAAACCCTTACTGCCGATGAGGTGGTGGCCCAATACCCCAGCCTGGTGCGCGTCTAGGGGCGATCGCTCCTTTGACATCCCTCCATCCTTAATAAGCAAGGGCTTGGCACTGCCAGGCCCTTTTTTGATCTCCGGTTGTGCAGTTGTCCAAGTCCTGCCTGGGTTAGATGTTGAAATCCCAAAACCCCCATTGGGGTTCTCGGACAGGGGAAGGCTGGCGATCGGGTTGAGGTTGGTCAGGTGTCTGGGGGCGATCGCCCCAATCGCCTCGACAAAAGCTATGATATTTTGCTAGGCAATTCAAAGCAGGGCTGACCTATGGCAATTCTTGATTCAAGGGGTCGATTGTTTGGCAGAGTTAGCATCCTCGACATCGGTGCAGGACTACTGGTGCTGCTGGTAATTCTGGGCATTTTTCTAGTTCCTGGTAACTCCGGGTCAGTGGCCCAGATTGGTGCGACCACCCGGCCAGTAGAGGTTGACCTGATGGTGCGGGGACTGACAGTGGCCGATCCCCAGGGCCTCATCCAGACCATTCGCGACGAGGGCAAAACCAACATTATTATTCGCAACCAGCCGTTTGGCCAGGTGGGGATCAAATCCGTCACAGAGCTGCCCCGGACGGTCGCAACCCCCCAACCCGACGGTACGCTGAAGCCCATTCCCGACCCGCGTCCAGAGCTGGACTTCACCCTCGACATGCTGATTACTTTGGCGGATGAAGCTCAAATCACTGATGATAGTGCCGTCTTTGGCAACAATAAGGTGAAAATCGGTAGCCCCATTGAGCTAGAAGGACTGACCTACCGGTTCAATACTTCGGTTGTAGGAGTCAGGATTTTGGAGGAATAGTCCAGCCTGAAGGCTGGTTAACGTACCCCGGTAATGCTGTAGACCAGCACATCCTGCTCTCGGCCCCGTAGCTTCAACCGTCCCTGGCTGTGGCCACTGTAGCGATCGCACACATAACCATAGGTGGCATCGGTGACGAGGAGCTGATAGGGGTTGTATTTAACAACCACCTTGTTCATGGCCTCTAGTCGGGCCGCCACGTTGACCGCATCCCCCACCAGAGAGTAGTTGAGCCGCTGAGCACTGCCCAGATTACCCGCGGTCGCCAGTCCGGTGTGAATGCCGATGCCCACTTCGATAGTCGGCTTGCTTTCCTGCCGGAGCTGCCGGTTGAGCCGCTGGAGGGACTGCCACATCTCCACCCCAGCGGCAACCGCATTGAGGGCCTGCTGCTGAATGGCCTCCACTGGGTTGGGCGAGCTGCCATCGTCTGAACTACTGAACACCGCCATAATCGCGTCTCCCATATACTTGTCCACGGTACCGCCGTAGGCTGTGATGCACTCGGTCATGTAAGTGAAGTAGCGGTTGAGCCAGCTGATCAGCTGGCTGGGCGGCAGATTCTCGGAGATAGTGGTGAAGCCGCGAATGTCAATAAACAGAACCGTTACCACTTTCTCCTGCACAGGCTGGGTCTGGCGGTAGAGGATATTTTCTTTTTGAGACCAGACTAGGTTGGCCGTCTGGGGCGATAGATAGATTTTAAACAGGTGCATGAGCTGCTGCTTCTCCCACTGATGCCAGAGCTGCACACCCATGAAGCCTAAGAGCAGAGTGCCGATAGGGGCGGCTACCGGCAGCCACGCGCTGTAAACAGCTAACCCTATCAGCGCTAGGACAAACCACCCCAGCGACCCGCCCACCAGGATTAAACCGCTGCTCCAGCCCCCGGCGCGTCGATAGAGATAAACGCTGGTGAAGCTCAGTGCGACTAGGGCGATCGCCAGCACCCAATCGGGGACAGGACGCAGGAGCCGCTGGTTGAGCAGGTTGTCTATGAGGGCAGCATGGAGGAACACGTTGCCCGTGGGGAGCGATCGCTCAAAAGGCGTGTAGAGGGAGTCAACGCCGGTTGCCGTAACGCCCACCAGCACAATTTTGTTGGTGAAGGCCGCCGCGGGCACCCGGCCTGCCAGCACGCAGGGCAGGGAATAGACCGCCAAGTCGCCGGAGGGTGGGCTGGTGCAGGTGTTGGCCGGGGGAGTGTTGACTGGGCCAGGCCAGTTAATCGAAAGGGGGGCATCCGGGGGCAGGGGTGGTTGGGATAGGGACCACGAGGGTGGCGGCGGGAGGTCGGGGCTAGCAGACGCCTGGAGACTATCGGCGTAAATCTGAAACAGGGCCAGCGAAAGGGCAGGCATCTCTCCCTCATAGGGCTGGATCTGGCGCAGGATGCCGTCACCATCGGGCCGAATCATCACATGCCCCTGGGTGGTCACCGCCGCTAAGTCGGGCACAAGCTGGAGGGGCTGCCCCTGACGGTTGGCTCCCTTTGCCAGCACTCCATTCCAGCTATCGGCCAGGGCGGCGGCAAACTCGCCATCATCGGCGCTGGGCTCCAAAAACAGCAGGTCAAACCCAATTGCCGCCGGCAGGGAAAACTCTAGCTGCCGTAGTAGTTGGGTGTAGTAGCGTCTGGCGATGGGAAACTGCCCGTATTGCTCAATGGTAAAGTCGTCGATCGCCACCACTGTGATCCGCGAATCCCATCCTGCTGCGGGAAATACGGCCTGACGAGTCTGGAAGAGGGTGTTGTAGCCATGCCACTCCAGCGATCGCCAAACTCCTATGGACCACAGCCCTAGGGCTGCGATCGCAGTTGCCAGCCCCAGCCTAAAACTGGGCCGATGATGGAGGGGGCGCTTAAAGGGGGAAGACGGCGAGTGGTTTGGGCGACGTTTCAGGGGCAGTGGAGCAGTCATAGGCAAAATTCCAGACGGGGTCTCGATGGGGGCTGAAACAACGCGATCGCCAGAATGACCTACGAGCGATCGGGAACATAAACTTCATGAAGCCGCTCCTCCCCCAGTGGATTCCGCACCCTGACCTCTACATAATAGTTAGCAAAGAAATTGGTTGGCGAATCGCCGATTGAAGCGCGAAAGCTGCCATCTGGAGCAGTTTCAACCACGCTATCGCCAATTATTACCGAATTGACTGGGTCAACGCGCCCCCGCACGATGATGCGCCCCCCAGTGCGCTCTACCCGGCCCGGCTGCAGCCGCAGGGCGCGATCCAGGCGGCGGGGCGGCGTAGGCGGTTCCCCGGGCACGATGATGGTTCCGAAGCCAGGATTGACCAGGACGGTTACTCCCTGAGCACTAGCCTCTACCGCCCCAGTGAAGGTGGCGATGCGGGTTTTCCCGGCAGGGGCCACGTCTACTCCAAAAATCGTCCCTCGGACGGCGGCGACTCCAGCAGGGGTCTCCACTTCCAGCTCCGAGCTGGGATGGGTGAAGCGGCGCACCTGGAGCCGGGCCTGCCCCCGGTTGACGTTGAGAGAGGTGACCCGGCCTCCATCCGCCAGGCGGAGCAGGTTGCCCACCCGCAGACTGGTGTTTTCCGCCAGCCGCACAACGCCAATATTGGTATCGAGGGCTAGCACCGAGGCGGATTGGCTAGCGGTGTCGAGGCCGTGATCTACCTGCTGGAGGCGATCGCCCACCCGGGCCGGACGAGACGACTGCCCCTGCCAGTAGGTCACCTCGCCGCGCATTTGCTGCACCTCCAGCCAGCGCTGCTCTTCGGGGAGCCGCAGTTGTTGAGCGATGGCAATGGTAGGGAGGGCGATCGCCGCACTGACGGCAAGCGAGGCTATAATCGCCTGTAGTCCCTTGGCGAAATGAGCTCCAGCATCAGGCTTGGCAAAATCAGAATGGTTCTCACTGGGTTGAGCATCTGCCGCTGAACGGCGCAGTGACCCGGTATTACTCTGTCGCACAAACATTTCTCTGAGCCATTTTGAGCGCTGCAAAGCATTCCTCCGCTTTACCTTAGCAACTAAATAATTAGTCCGATGAACTCTTGTAACGAAATTTACTGAATCTAAATTAGTGAGCACCCGCTTTGCGGTCAATTCACCCGTAAATTCACCCAGCCCCCTTACAGCACTTTTCAGGTGCATGAGGTACAGATTTTTTGTTGGAAGCCGGGCGTTGCGCGGCTTCCAACAAAAAATCTAATTCCATCAAAGCGCGAAGCGCTGTAAAAGCTAGTGGGGTGCGGCCCTCGGCGGGGGGCACACCCCGCCATCGCTACGTTTACTGATGACCACCGGCTTACCACGGGTTGCCGATTACGGTGAACCCTGACCAAAAGTAGGGATGGGCTAGGACGTCGCTACTTAGCCCCAAGCTTTCCTCCGGTAGGGGAATGCCACCCGGTAGACCCGGAACAAAAAGCTGCCCGTCCTCCAGAAAGACTTCGCCTCGAATCATGGCCCGCTGGGCGCGTCGCAGAGCCTCGGCCTTGATGGGTGCAGTGGTGAGAGAGTTGTAGAACTCGGTCATCAGGGCAGTCGTGGCCGTATCGCTGACGTACCACAGGCTGGCCACCGCCGTCTTCACCCCCGTTTGCACCGCCAGTCCGGCAAAGCCCAGCTCGGCTTGCTCATCTCCCAAGGCCGTCCGGCAGGCACTCAGCACCAGCATCTCCACGGGCGGGTCGTTGAATCCCAACTGGCGCACCTGGTCAAACTGGAGGCGTTCTTCCCAAAGCTGGATGTAGGAGTCGCTAATGGGTCCGGCAATGAAGTCGGCATGGGTGGCCATGTGGATGATGCCGAAGGGCTGGCGATCGCGCACCTGCCGCAGGGTTTCCACCGTGGCCGACTCGTTGAGGTAGAGCTGCCCGCGCCACAGGTCGAAGATTAGGGTCGATAGCTCCACGGGCACGGCTGGCAGCGGCTCCTGGCCCTGGGTGCTCTCAGACACGCCCATGGCCAGCATGTCCACATCGCGGACATCCACGTAGCGGGTGTCCGTCAGGCTAAGGCTGGGCATCAGCCCCACGCTGTACTGCTCGACTAGAAAAGTTTCGCCATCGTGAAGCGCCGCATAGGGAAGCGATCGCAGCCCCACATCTGCCAGGAAGGACAGGTTGGTGACCTCACGGGCCACCAGTTCGTCTTGGAGGGGGGCCACAATCCAGTCATAGAGCTGTTGAGCAAGGGGGAGATAGCGATCGCTCCGAATAGGACTCGTCACCTCCCGCCGGAATGCCTCCGCTGCCGCCATCACCTCGCCCCGGGTGGCCTCAGGCACCCGCCGCCGCATCAAACCGCCCCGCGCCGTGATCACCACCAGCTCAAGCTGGTCGCTGTCCTGGGGAATGTAGTCTCCCGGCAGCACCGACAGCGCCGCTGGAATGAAGCTGACATAGATAAAGGCGGGCTTTTCCCCGGTTGCTTCTTCGATCAGACGGGCAATTTCCTGGGCTTCGTCTGGGGTGACCAGTTCCGGCGCTGCGCTGAGGCCCAGGTGACCGGTGAAGTCCTGCAAAAACTCCTGCTCCAGGGAAGACAGGCGCGTTGCCAGGGTGAGCGGATCGTTGCCGACGCTGCTGTTGAGAATCGGCTCGCTGGGAGGCACAAAGCCCGGCTCACTGACTCTCGCTTCGAGGTCGATGGATAGGCGATCGCGGTCTTGCTCATCCAGGTCTGGCTCCGAATCAGGGCCAGGATCAGGCTGGACGGGGGGGGGCGGTGGTCCCGGTGGCTCCGGTGGTCCCGGCGGCGGCTCGGGCGGTTCCGGCGGTCCGGGCGGCGGCTCGGGCGGCTCCGGCGGCGGCTCGGGGATTTCCGGCGGTGGCTCGGGGGCGCTGACTTCTACCACAACCGCAATGGGGTCCGAAACCGACACGACGTCATTAGCTTGAACGGTAAATGCCTCCAGCGGACCCAGTTCGTCAGGGGGCGGTGTGTATACCAGGGTGTCTGTCGCTAAAACCTCGTCGCCAACCGCTAGGACGACGCCATCTCTGGTGAGGGTTGCCCCCGCCGCGATGCTGGCGATCGCCAGGGCGGTGTTGTCGTTGTTGGCATCGGTGGCAAAGAAGCTGGCGAGGGAAATAGATACCGGTTCATTTGAGGTCGTGGCAGCGCTGGCGCTGCCGGTGAGGGCGGGGGGAGTGTTGACGGAGGCGATCGCAATGCCCGCTGGCGTCCCCGCGGCCAGTCCTCCCTCCGGCTCAACCGGAAACTCCCCCGTGGTCAGGACGGTGCTGCCGGTGCTGATGGAACCAGCGCTGCCGTTAATGGCGGCGTTACCCACTTCAAAGTCGACGTTATCTGGACCACCGGCGTGCTGAATGCTGACCGTGCCGTCCAAACTTCCCACGAGTTCCCCCCCGGAGATAGCGACAAACCCAGCGGTGCTGATGGCGTTCCCATCGGCGTCGGTATCGGTGATTCGCACTAAGTCGCCTGCAACCGTCACATCTCCCGCTTCAACCCCCAGGGCGGACAAGCTGGCCGAACTCGCTTCGGCTAAATTCGTGCCGAGCTGTTCAACCACAACGTCTCCCTGCTCGCTGGTAACGGTAATCGAGCCGGTGCTGAAGGTGCCAAGGCCACCTTCACCGCTGCCGCTGTCAAAGAAGAAAATGCCGTCTGCGGTAGCCGCCTCAGGGGGTAAATCTGCGGTGGTTAGGCGGCCAGCCTGAATATCGCCGGTTGACGCGGCGATCGTGATGTCGCCACTGTCGTACAGGTTGAAGTAGCTGTAGGTGCCGCCTCCATCGAATTCACCAGAGTAGGAATAGAAAGTATTGCGGACAAATTGCAGCGTATTGATGTCGCCCGTGACTACCGAGGTGCCCGTAACGGCCACGTTTCCCCCGCCCGTCAAAATGTCGCCGTCTACCTCAACCTCAGCGCCTTCGATAGCGACATCGCCCCCCTGAACATCCGCAATCACAAACTCGGGCAGGCTGGTATTGATGGCGTCAACCTGTATGTTGCCCTGGTCGCTGGTGACCGTGACGCTGCCCGTCCGGGGCTCGGCCTCGCCGCCAGGGATACCGACTGAGACGGGGGCGGACTCGCTCACCTCGAAGGGAAAACTGCCGGTGGTAAGGGTCCCGGTTTGCACATTGCCCGTCGTCGCCGCGACGGTGATGCTGCCGCTGTCTTGAATGAAGAAGCCCTCGAGACTGCCGGCCCCAAGGGTGTTGATATCGCCGGTGACGACGGTAGCGCCGGCAATGGTGAGGTCGCGACCGGAGGTGAGAATGGCATCTCCCTCATTCATGGTGAAGGAGCCGACGCCGTTGTTGTCAGCATCAGCCCGGAAGATGGCGGACTCGCCAGGCTGGAGGGTTAGCTCGCCATCCGACAGGGCCTCGATGGTGATGTCGTTGGTCGCCTCCAGGACGATATTGCCGGTGATGCCCTCCAGCTCAGATTCAAAGATTTCAGTAGGCGTAACGTCGGCAGCCGCCACTTCACCGGGGTTGCCGCTGGGAGATCCAGCGAAGGTGTCTGTACCGTCCCCATTGCTGTCGCCTTCGCCGGGGAGGATGACAATGTCCACCGGATCAATCAGCAGGGTGCCCGCTTCGCCGTTGACCGCACCCACATCGACCGTGCCGCGAAAATCCAGGTGCTGTCGCCCCGACACCTCCACAAAGCCCCCATCACCGCGGTCAGTGCCGCCTCGGGCCGTGATATCGCCGTAGAAGCCCGTCTCCAGGTCGGACCAGACATACACTCGGCCCCCATTGCCGGTTTCGCGGGCATCGGCTTGGATAGAGGTTTCCCGGCTGATGAAGGTGCGATCGCTCCGAGGAAAACTTCCCCGCCCCTGATAAGCGCCCCCTACCTGCACCGTGCCACCGTCGGTTCCAGAGACATCAATGTTGGCTTCCAGCAGACCGATTTCCCGTCCGGCGATCGCCACCGTCCCCCCCGCTTGGTTGGAACTTGTGGCGGACGCATCAACCTCACCGGCGATCGCCACCACCTCTGGGCGATCGGGTAGCTCGATTCCTGAACCCGCAAGGGCGATGGTGCCATCCCGTCGCACCTCCAGCCGGGTGGAGTGGGACAGATTGCCCCCTGTGAGCAGTTCGGGCAGGGAGGCGATGGGCAGGGTCCAGTCAGTCACCCCGTTAGCGTTGGTATGGTTAGGGGCGATCGCCTCAATCTCCAGCCCCAGGATCTGCCCCTCCTGGCTGAGCCGCACCAGCGATTCCCCCGGAACGGCGGCAATCAGAATCTGTCCCCCCGGAGCTACCAAAGTGCCGGTATTGACCACCACGCCCCCCAACAGGCTGAGGGACTGGCCCGACTGTACCCTCAACTCTCCCGCGTTCAGCACCGCTCCTGGCTGGTCGAGACTAAAGGCGAAGCGGTTGGGGGTGCCCACCAGCGCTCCATAGTCGGCATCCCCCGCTGCATTGAACCAGCCCCCCTCCAGGCCAATGCCCGTGGCAGAGGTGGCCGTGAAGGAGGCGGGCACGTCCAACCGAGCGTTGGAGCCAAAAATTACCCCGGCGGGATTGAGCAAAAACAGGTTGGCATCGCTGCCGGAGACGCGGATCAGCCCGTCAATCACCGAGGCATCGCCCCCCACTACCCGCGAGAGGATATTGCGCACCTGGGGGTCGGCCAGGAAGTTGGCAATTTCGTTGCGATTCAGCCCAAAGCGCTCCAGGCTATGGAACAGGTTGGCCCCGTCCCGCGACCGGCTGCCGCCCCCGATGTCGTAGCGATCGCCCCGTTGGCGGACTACCGTGCCCGTACCGTCGTTTGCCGGGCGGATGGACTGGGCCGCGGCGGGAAGGGCGATGAGTGGGGCGATCGCCGTGGCAGTTATGCCGACAGCGAGCCCCATCTGCCAGCGCCAGCGGCGGCGAGTTGGCCCGATCAGACGGGTAGCGTTCTTGATCAACGGGCAGGTCAGCAGAAGGCAATAGAGCACTGTAGAAATCCCGCAATAGAATAGTGGATAGGGGTGATTAGGGAAACCCACGCTAGCAGAGCGAGCAAGTTTCTAGGAGAGGGGGCGATCGCCCTGGTATCCAAGCCTCTGGTGATTCTAAGAGACCATAAGCGGTGGCATTCCCATCCCCTATTTACAGTTATTTCCCAGAAAGGTCAGAAATATCACGGACGACTTTACTAAAGTTTGCAGACAGAAATTCCGACATCGTTGCTCCCCTTAGCCATCTACCCCCATGAGTACCGCCGATCCCATCGCGATTCAAGCCTTCACCGCTGCGATGCCGCAGCTTGAACCACTGCTGCCCGACGATCTCCGCCAGGCGGCCCATAGGGTCGGCAAAGCCCTGACCCAGCAGGACCTTGAGGGTGCCACAGCGGCAATTTTTGATTTGGTAGAGCGCTACGACTGTCTCAAGCAGCCCTTTACGACGGCTTATGAACGCCTTGAAAAGCAGCATCAGGCCCAGCGGAGACAGCCGTGGAACCAAAACATGGTGGCCCTCTCGGCCTCGACCGAACCGCCGCTGGAAAACATTACGGCCTCGATCCTCACCGCCGATGATTTTGTGGCCGCGGGGAAGCAGCTGCTGCGACGGCTGGAGTCGCGCCATCGCTGCTTGTCGGATGACCATCAGGCGTTCTTGGCCTCGCTGCATCGCGCCATCGAGCAGGCTGACGAGCAGATCCTGCCCATCCTCAGGGCGCTGGAACCCCATCCCCTGACCATTCTCGACCTCGCCCACGTGCTGGGCCATCCCCTCGACCAGATTCGTCCCAACGTCCATTCCCTCTGGCGCACCCACTATATTGACTTGACAACCGGCAGCCTGGTACACCGCATTCTGCCCATGCTGCCGCGTCTACGCCATCCTCAAACGATTACGGATACGGATTCCTACTTCACCCTCACCATGAAAGGGCACTTTCGGCTGCACCCGCTGATCACGGCGCGGCGCTAAGGGGGAGCGGCATGGATTGGCTGAGCCAGTGGTGGCCGTGGCTAGTAGTGACGGCTGTTCCGGGGCTGTTTAACAGCGTGGTGGCGTTTCGCGAGCTGAATGAAAAGTGCCGTGTGCTGCCGTTTTTTGAACCCAGTCGCAGCCCGGGAGTATGGCTGTGGGCCATCATCCAGTTCTCGTTTCCCGCCCTGCTGTTTTGGGTGGTGGAGTCCATTGGCGATCGCCCTCCAATCGATCTGGAACTGGTGGCCAAGGCGGTGATTGTCTACGGCCTGGGGTTTGTGGCGCTGCTCAATGCCGAAGTCACCATCGGCAGCAGCACCTACCGCGTTAAGCCGGTCTATGATGCCATCGTGCGCATCGCCTATAAGATGATTGAAAATCGTCAAAAACGGCGATCGGCGGCCTTCTGGACGGACGTGGTGGAGGTGCTGCGGCAGCAGAGCGACTTTGCCCGGGGGCTGGACTTTTTGGAGAACTACTTTGAAGTGGGCGATCGCATCACCCCCGACCTCCATGATGACTATGCCGCCCGAGTGCGAGAAACCCGCAAGCTTCAGGACCCCGTTGAACGGGCAATGGCCCTGAAGACCCTGATTATGGAGGTCGATCGGCGGGATTTGGTTTGGATTTTGCTCCGCTTTCCCAATACCGAAGACCTGGTGAAGAAGTACTATCCTCACCGATTTCGCCGCTCACTACGCTAACGACCAACTGCCTCGAATAGGCTGAGCGTTCTCATTCCGCTATTAATCGACTGGTATCTAGGAGAAATAAAGAGGGCTGGTCTGGTCCAAGAACGGCGATCGCACTTACACAGCGCAGACTACCGTTAGCGGAGTAGGCGGCAGGTAGGGGGGCAAAGGCGGACTCTGGTACCCGTCGGAGAACGGGCTGGGCACTGAGGGGAATGCCCACTAGCTCTCGCCGGCGATTTTGAATGACGAGCAAGTATCGCTGAGAACTATCACTAGACGCATGGGCAGCATGGGCGGCTGGTGATACAGGTATCTGGCTGGAGGGCAAGCTCCGGCTCGCGGCTTGACCGAAAATGCGGTATTGTGCATCGATGACAGGAATTTCCTGATGCTCAAAGTGGGTCAGCCCCATGCTACCGTTTCCAGTTGCTCCATAAACTGGCCCCATCAGCGTGAGCTTGCGCACGAGTCGGATGGACAGCGCAAACCACTCCTGCTGAATTTGAAAGGTCACAAGTTTCTGGATAACTTGGGCTTGGCGATTTTCAGACCGTTTTGACGCAGAAGTGATCATAGTTTAAGTAAGTAGGTGGTCATAAGGAAATTTCCAGGAAAAGATTTACCTGTGGTTGAACGGTCGGTAGGGGCAAATGGCC
This sequence comes from Elainellaceae cyanobacterium, assembly GCA_050331615.1. GTDB lineage: Bacteria > Cyanobacteriota > Cyanobacteriia > CAKZMO01 > CAKZMO01 > JAYKGU01. The sequence continues at coordinate 6,567 of JBHJGR010000268.1, read as the reverse complement.
ATTGGCCCTTGCGTCGTCTGGTAGGATCATTTTCAAAAATCTCCTAAGTAAACGTAGCTATGATGGGGTGCGCCCCCCGCCGGGGTTGCACTCCACTGGCTTTTATTGGTGGCCATATACTTCAGTGCTTGAGCAATTTTAGCTACGTTTTCTTGAGAGCGAATTGGACAACTCACGTTAGGGGAACCAAACTGACGAGCTGTTCTAGCGTTTGCAAGAGTACCCGCTCGTTATAGGGCTTGGAGAAATAGGCAGATGCTCCCAAACTCATCGCCAGTTGGCGGTGTTTGCTGCCGCTACGCGACGTTAGCATCACGATAGGAAGCGGTTCCAAATCTGGCTTGGCCTTACATCTGGCGAGGAATCCGTAGCCATCTAAACGGGGCATTTCAATGTCGCAAACGATGGCCTGTACGTCCAGACCTTCTAGGAGTTTATCGAGGGCATCCTGGCCATCTTTGGCCTGAATGACGCGGTAGCCAGCTTTTTCAAGGGTCAAAGCCAGAAGGCGACGCACGTTGATGGAATCGTCTACCACCATCAGGGCGGGCTTACTCTCGGGGAAGGCTGGCAGGGCGGCATCAGGGTTGGCAAGGAGTGGCGGATAGGGGGAGCGCTGGCTGGGCAGGGCGGCGTATTGATCACCATTGGTAGCGACGGCACTCCTGCCATTTAACTCGCTGCCCGATCGCTCGTGGCTGGCAATCCAGTGAAGCAGCTCAGGCACGTTTACCATTGGGACTACCCGACCATCCCCCAAAATCGTACAGTTCGAAAAGCCTAGTGGCAGCGGCAGATCTCCTTCCACTTTGCGGATGGCAACCTCCTGCTCACCCCAGCAGCGGTCCATCTGGATGCCGATGCGCTGGCGATTGTGGGTCACGAGCAGAACCGTCGGCGCATCAATTTTGGGAGGCGTTTCCAGGCTTTCCAACTGGGAGTGGCCGTTGAACTTGAGACATTGGGCAAGCCGCACGAGCTGTACCATTTCGCCGTGCCAATCAAAGGTCTCGCTTCCCAACATGGCCACAATCCGCTCGGCCTGCAAGGGAATCATTTCCTCGATTACATCAATTGGGAATGCCAGCAGCATGTGGTTGCTTTCCGCCAGCAGTACGCGGGCCACAGAGAGGGTGAAAGGAACGGCAATCGTAAAGGTGGTGCCCAGGCCAACCTGTGTATCGACCTTGATTTCGCCCCGAATTTGCTTCAGCTTGTTGCGCACAATATCCATGCCAATGCCCCGCCCCGACAGGGAAGTGACCTTCTCCGCGGTACTGAAGCCCGGTTCGAAGATGAGGGAAAGCAGTTCATCGCCACTGGCAACCGCCAGCAGGGATTCATCTAGCCCCATTTGCAGTGCGCGCGATCGCACCTTTTCCAGGGAAATACCTTGTCCATCATCTCGGACCACAATCACCGTGCGGTTACTGCGATGAAAGGCGCGGATTTCAATTAACCCCTCCGGCGGCTTGCCGCGGGCCTGGCGAGTTTGCCGGTCTTCAATACCGTGATCAAAGGCGTTGCGAATGATTTGGAGCAGGGGTTCATTTAGGGCCTCCAGGATGTTCCGATCCACCAGGGTGCTACCGCCGTAGGTTTGCAGGCGCACGGGCTTGTTGTACTGCAGGGATAGCTCCCGCAGCGCTTTGGGAAATCGGTCGATCACATCCGACAAAGGCCGCATCCTGAGCTGCGTCAGGCTGCTTTGGAGCTGCTTGGTGGTTTTGTTGAGTTCCCGCGTCGTTTGATTGGTTTCGTCTAGCTCCAAACCCATGTCGCTGGTCACCTCTTGGATTTGCACCACGGTCTCCATGACCTCTTGAAACATCAGGTGCAAACTGCTGTAGCGGTCTAGCTCCAGGCTATCAAAGCTGTCTACATGGGAATCGGGAGAAGTCAAAGCGTTCAGAGTAGGGAAGTGGGAGTCTGCTTGATCGGCATATTGGATCTGAGGGTTTTGCCGCATCTCCGCGCTGGGCAGCCGCAGGCTCGATTCACTCTGAGTGGCAATTTTGTCGTACACCGTCCGTAGCTCGGCATTGGCCTGGTTCAGGGTCTGCACCCGATGCGTCAGCGTTTGCATCAAGCTGCGCAGAGACTTTACTTCCAGGTTAAGCCGATTGCGCTCAATCACCAGTTCGCCAAAGAGATCGTTGAGCTGGTTGAGCTGTTTGGTGGGTACACGAACGGTGCTCTCAGTCGGTGAGGTCGGTGAGGCGATCGCCGGTTCTTCAACGCCTTGATATTCTGCACCCTGATATTCTGCGCCCTGATATTCTGTATCCTGGTCGTCCACGACTGGAGAGCTGTGGGCAGCTTGAAACTGCTGGGAACCTTTTTGGGCAGGGCGTGTGTCTAGAATGGCAGGCGGCGCTTCTATAGAAAGATCATCCGGTAGATCGGCAAACAACTGCTCCAGCTTTAGGGCTGTATCAGAATCCGTGTCGGAGTGAATATCATCAACGTCATTAATATCAAAGGTCTCGTCACGAACGGCATCAAGGTCAGTGTCGGCGATCGCCCATCCCGATTCCAAGGTAATTGTCTCGGAATCTGCTCCAAGATTGCGGCTAAAGTCTGGCTCAGCCTTTGATTCAGGAATATCCAGGGTCGTCGGCAGTTCGTTAAACCGATGGGCCAGCACCAGGGCCTGCGATCGCCGCCACGTCTGTAGGGCCAAGCGGGCAATTTCCTCCACCCGGTGGGGGTGGGCACCGAAAGCGCCGCCAATAGATTCACAAAGTTGCTCAAAGGCAGTGAGCTGAGCCATTTCCGCCAGTCCCCCCAGCTCTTGAGCCAAGATTTCTACCTCCTCCCGCAGGCAGGGGGCATGGGTGGCCAAAACCGTTTCCAGTCGCTGCAGGCATCCTTCCACCTCGGTTTGAAAAAGCATGACCACAATGTCCTGCTCTTCCTCCATCATCAGCATCGAGGTGGCGTCTTCGGGCTGGGGGTCGCCGATGTGCTGGCGGATTTTTTCGAAGATGGGCAAAGCGTGCGATCGCAGCCACTGCTGACTGACGCCCTTGCCCTGGCGGTTCAGGCGAATAACGCTGTAGAGGCAGTCCACCGCTGACAGCAGCAAGTGTTCCACCTCAGCATCAATCTCTAGGGCATCCCGCTGGAGCTTCAGCACCTTGAGCACATCCTCCAGGCGATGGGCCAGCTCGCTCAGGGTCATAAAGCCCATGACCGATGCGCCACCTTTGACCGAGTGGGCCGAGCGCAGGGCTTCGTTGACTTTCTGCGAATCGACCCGGTTATCGGCCACGCCCAACAAAGCCGCGTCAATGTCGCTCAAATAGTCCTGAGCTTCATCGAGAAACTGTAGCCGGATTTCAAGTTCCTTATCATCTGACATGGGCCTAAGTCACTAAGTTATGGCTACATCCAACCCTCTGACTGATCCGGTTCAGCACCCACTTTGAAAGTTCCCACCGAGGATTGCATCTGTTGGGCGATGCCCACCGTTGCCTGGAGCGCATCAGACACCTGGCGGGAGGAGTCGGAGGTGCGCTCTGAAACCTGAGCAAATTCCCGCATCAGCCTGGAAACGGCCTCTGAGGTTTGCGCCTGGGAAACGGTTGCGTCTGAGATCGATCGCACCAGCTCATCAATTTGGCGGGAAACCTCCAGAATCTGCGTCAGGTTTTGCTTCGCGTCTTCAACCCGGTGGGTACCCTCCACGACCTGAGCCGTACTGTGCTCCATCGCCTCCACCACCCGGGTCGTCTCTCGCTGAATCACCTCCACGATTTGCTCAATTTCCTTGGTCGCCGCCGCTGAACGAGCTGCCAGTTCACCCACCTCTTCGGCAACCACGGCAAAACCTTCGCCCTCTTCCCCGGCACGGGCCGCCTCAATGCCAGCGTTAATGGCCAGCATGTTGGTCTGCATGGCGATCTGGTTAATCAAGGAGACGACCTTGGAAATCTGCTGAGAGGATTCGCCCAGACGCTTCACCTTTTTGGTCGTCTCGCCCACCGTTTCCCGCAGCACCAGGATGTTTTGCACCGTCAGGTCCATCGCCGTCCCACCCACCTCGGCAGTTTGGGATGCACTGCGGGCCACCTCTGCTGCCTGACGGGCCTGGTCGGCCACAAGCTGAATGGACTGGGTCATTTGCTCCACCGAATCCAGCATGCGGGTGGTCTCCTCCGCCTGCTGCAGCGCTTCATCCGCCAGGCGGCGCATGGCCCCTTCGTTTTCTCCCAGGGAGCTGTTCACCTGGATGGCCGATCGCTTCACCTGGGTCACCACCTGCCGCAGGTTTTCAATGATGGAGTTAAAGAAGTCCGCCACGGTGCCGATTTCCCCCGCAGTCACGTCTGCCCGCACCGTAAGGTCGCCCCGAGCCGCATCTTCCACATCTCCCAATAGCTCCACCAGCTGCATTTGCAGCGCTTCCTTCTGCTGGCGCTGGTCTTCCGCCAGCTTGCGGGCCTGTTCTGCCGCCATCTCCTTTTGACCCAACAGGTCGCACCGTTCCAGCGCCAGACCAATCTGGGTAGCCACCTGAGCAAAGAAGCCGGTTTCCAGCTTGCCCCAGCGGCGCGGCCCGGAACACTGGTGGGCAATTAGCAGGCCAATCAACCGCTCCCCCTGCTTGATCGGGGCAATGAGGCTGGCCTTAACGGCAAAGCGTCCCTGCTGTTCTAGATAGCACTCGCTCAGGTCCGCCTCGTAGATATTGGTAATCGCCTGGACCCGTCCCCGACGGTACTGCTCGGCATGGCCTTTTTCAAAGCAGGGGTCGTGGATCTGGGTGCCCAGGCTGCGGGGCCAGTTGTCGCCCATGGACTCCACCGTCACCGTGCCCGACCAGTCGGCATTGAACTGAAACACCAGCACGCGATCGCACTTCAACGCCCGCCGTAGCCGCGCCACCGGTAGCTGGCCAAAGATTTCCTCAGCGGATTCAGTCTGGGTAATTTGCAGGGTGATGTCTCGCAGAATTTGCGATCGCTCCGTCTCTGCCATCTGGGCCTGCAGCAGCGCTTTAACGCGACTCACCAGGTTATTAAAACTGGTGGCCAGGGTCTGGGTTTCTGAGGTGCCCTCCACAAACGCCAGCACGTTGAGGTCGCCCGCCGCCACCTGGTTGGCGCTACCCGTCAGTCGGGCCAGGGGCTGGGAGAGCTGGCGGGCTATTTGAATGATCAGAAGTGAGGAGACGGTGGCGATCGCCACGCAGGCTCCCCCAAACAGCAGAGCAATATTACGGCTGGCGGCCTGAATTTCGCTCTGTTCCACCGAGGCCACAGCAATCCAGCTCGTATCGGGAACGTTGGTCACAAAATACTTCCGGCCCTGGACGGTAACCTGCGAGAGCAGACCCTGCTGACCATCAACACGCTCCACCACTTCTAGGGGAAAGTCGGCCCGCTCTGCCGCTGCCTGCAAATTGTCGGTCTGAGATTCCACTAGCTGGGCGATGTCAGTAACCCGCCGAGCTACGGCTTCGTCTAACGGCTCGACCTGGCCCCTCACCAACCCCTCTTGGTCGAGTACCGCTACCGGAATGATTTGCTGCTCCTCATTAAAGGCAAGGATTTGCACTTCTTTAGAGCGGAAAGTTCCCGCTGTGCTTTCCAGCCCCAGCAGCCGCTGGAAATACTCCACCGGCACAACGGCCTTGATTACGCCCAGAAATTCGCCTGTGTTGGTATCCGTCACCTGCTGAGCAATCTCAAATCCCTCTGTCCCAGAGGACTCATCAAACTGAAAGATCAGCAGAGGGCGCTGCTCTGCCTGGCTGCGCTGCCACCAGTCTTCATCCGACTGCACAAAGTCAGAGGTGAGATTGCTGTAGGCGACATTGAACCCATGCTGGTCGGTGAAAAAGATTTCTGCCAGTCCAAACGTCTCCTTGGTCTGCTCCAGGTAGCGGTTTAGCGAAATATTGGGCCGCAGTTGTCTGGTATTGGCAAATCGCTGCTCAAGCTGCTCAACGGAGAGGCGATTCAACTCCTCCGAAATCACATACTCCCCAGCATCCCGTGCCGCTTCGATGACCAAAGGGCTGACGGCTAATACCTCAGGATATTGCTGGGCATCTTGCACCAGGTTACTGGTCACTTCGCCGACACTCAACACTTCTGCTGCCAATACGCGGTTTGCCTGTTCGGCAGTTCGGACGGCAGAGACAGTGTAGCCGGTGGCTCCTACAACTACCACCGGCAGGATGACCCCAGGAATCAGCCGGGTGACCAACTGCCGCAGCAAAGGTTGGGCCGATGAGGACTTTGAACCAAATTTCAGCCAGGGAAAAGGATTTGCCGACCGGATTTCGCTCTCTGGAAACTCTAGCGGAGTAGACCTTGCCTGGGCGCTGCCGTTCATGCGGGGACCGTTGGGGGAGGGGCGATCGCCCACTTCAAAGTCATTATCCGCAAACTCCGCTGGTGAGGCTCCGTCGTCAAAGCTATCGTCTGCCTGATAGCGATAGGAGGACAATCCAGCGCGAGGGGGTGGAGGTGGGGGAAATGTTTGAACTCGCCCTTGCGCATCAACGTTGTTCATTCGTCTGTTTTGATTAACCATAAGTAAAACTGCGTTGAAAAA
>JBHJGR010000267.1:0-3332 GCA_050331615.1 Elainellaceae cyanobacterium | reverse complement strand
TGCGGCCATTCAACTGGATCAGAAAGTAACGGCAGCAGCTTTGGGTGCTGGGGAGAGTGCGAATGGGGTGGCTCAACTGCTACAACAGGGGCCTTATGCCCGGTTTCAACTGGATGTGAAGCGTGTAGCGCATCAGAGCATTGAGCAGTATGCCAGTGGGACTGTCGCTCAGGTGCAGGTGATTCAAACGTTGCAGGTGGGGCAGTCGCAGCGATCGCCCCAACTTTCCAGAGAGCGAGAAACTTGAAGTCAATCAGTGGGTCAACTGGCATGAACAAGGTATTTCTGCACGAGAAGCCCGTTCCACTTTTTCGTGCTTTCGAGTTATGCTCGCACACCCGATTCTCGCAATCGCTCCTCTACCCAGGCCGCATCATCTTGAGCCAGAGCGGGTTGGAGCGGCTGGTCGTAATCAAGCCGCAAGTCAAATCCGGCTCTTTCATACACCCCATCCAGAATTGGGTTTAGGTCCACCAGTAAGCCTGTATCTCCTGCCTTGAGGGGCAGCGGAAAGCTGGGAATCGGGTCACGTAGGGTGAAGGCGTATAGCTGTGCCGTAGGACGGCGATCGCCCCGACTGACCAAAATCCGGTAATCGGCCTCTGGCGGTAGACTCTGAACCGGCATGGGCTTTCCTGCCCGCAGCAGGTCGATTTCGACCAGATGGGTAAAGCTCGCCAACACTCGCTGCCGCTTGCGCAGGTAGGCATCTCGCCCCTCTCCAGTTCGCTTGTTCTTCGGGGAGAGCAGCTCAAGGGTAGTAATCACCGCACCCGTTTTGACCTCCCGGATTTCGAGGTACCGTTCCTGGACCTCCTCCATCAACGGCACTGTGACCGTCAGGGGTTCGCTGGCAGATGACAACACAGCCGTTGCGGCTGGCAGTTCCTGGCGATTCGTTGCTGATTTGGAGAAGACTGAGACGTCTGGAACGCTAACTAAAACGCTGTCATCAGGTTCCACCCAATTAGTCCGGTTTTCTACAGCAACGTAGTAATTTGGGCGTAGCGGCAAAGAAATTGCATCGGCGATCGCCACGACCAGACGGCTGTGAACTTCAGACCACAGCTCCGGATTTTCCAGATAGGGATTCATGCCGGGGAAGGGCGATCGCACGACGATTTCTCCCAAATAGCCATACTGACAGGGTATCAAGGAATAAGCCATGATGCTGCCCCAGAGATTTCGGCTTCCTATTGCAGTGACCATTGTTGCCGCTTTAGGTGTTGCTGATGAGGGGCGATCGCCCCAATCTTGCTACTTGAAAAAGGAAGAATGCTACTGGCGCTGCTCCTCAGTCTCAGTTACCGAGGGTTCCACAATCACGAACTCCTCCCATTCGAGGCGCTCCAGGAACTCCGCATTCGTTCGGCTCGCTCAGTTTCGGTCAGGATGCGATCGCGACTAACACCCAGCAAAGGGGAACAGTGAGCCGTTTGCTCAGCTCGACCAGGTTGAGTTGTGACATACGGCCAGCATCCTCCTTCCTTAATGATTCGAGGTCAATTCACGACAACTATCTCAACCAGACAATCGGCAGATGCTGCCAAACTCGAACGGCTCCTTACGATATGTGCCATCGCAAATCTGGCGTGGCTACCTTAAAGAAGTTGGGGTAGCGCTTTGTCTTAACAAGGGAGACTTGGTGGCCATCATGGAGTTTCTCGGTTTGCGGCGAGAAGACGGAATGCCAGACGGGACGGACATACTTCGCCAGCACCCAGCAGCCATCAATGAAGGCTTCAACCAGTTGCCCTTTTTGAAATTGCTGGATCGGTTCAGGATGAGGGCGAATTTGATTTGGAGGATAGTTTTGAGGTGAAGGATGAGGTGTCCCCAAAGGAGGCCCCTCGCTTGAGCTTTGATTCACCTCAAGAGGCGGCAGAGCTTGCTCTAAAAGTGGCGGAGCCTGCCCTGGAGTAGGTGGAGCGTGCCGTGGAAAAGCATTTGGTGGAGGCGCGTTGGGAGCAGTTTGAGCAGACATGGAATGCCCTTGAGCTTTTACATCCTCACCCCGTGACGAGTTCTCTGAGGGGGCCAAGTGCTGTCCTGGGACAGGTGGCTCCGGCTCTCCTCGTGCGCCTATCGATGTATTGGTGGCGACATCTATCGCAGAAATACCTGGTGGAGAAGACCCCGGTCGATAGTCCGAATTCATGTGATTTTGCAAGCCGTCAATTTCGTCAATTCCGTCAACAAAGTTCTGAAAGGTTTGCTCTGATTGGCTTTCAAAATCAAAGGTTGGCGTCAAGGAATCGTCAAAACTGTCAACTTTGTCAATTCCAGGTGATGCAATTCCATTGGATGGAGGTGGAATTGCATCACTTGATGGAGATGGATTCACATTACTTGGTGAAGATGAAACCCTTGCCTCTGTCGAGAATGGTGCAGCTTCAGCTGGTGCAGGTGGAGGTGATGGCATCGGCGCGGGCGATCGCATCGGCGCAGGAGACGGCGATGGTGGCGGTGGCGGCATTGGTGGAGATGGAGAAGCAGGCGAAGATGGAGGCGATGGATTAGGCTCGCTTGACTGGTCTGTAGGTGTGGGAACATAGGTCATCTTGGAACCTTCCCCACGAACTAGACCGTAGCCCGCCTTTGCCATCATCTGCATCAGTTGCCGAATCTGGTTGACCGCCATGTTGCGCAGTGGCCGCAGTCGGCTCTTGAGCAGCGAGGCCGTCACCTCCCCGACTTTCTCGGCGTACTTCTGAATCTTCAGCCCCAACGCTGCTGGCCCTGAATCAGGGGCATTGTGGGTGTGGATCAGACGGCATTGCCACAGGAAGTAGGCAGCCAGCTCGATCGCCTTCGCCATGGTCTCGCCACTGATAGCTGGACCTGGTTGCTCCCCTCGAAGGACGGCATTGACGACGTGCAGCCATAACGCCAAGCGAGCAGTGTATGCTTCGTTCTTCGGGTAAGCCCGCTGTAGCCCCACCACTGGCTCCTGCTTTTCGGCCAGCACCAGTTGATGCTGCCAGGTCTCGAATAGTTGCTTGGCCTCGTCGCTCAGAATGTAGTCTCGCGGGGGGAGCTTCTCCAGCTCGTCATAGAGGAAGTTGAGGGAGTCGCGAATGCCCGTGTCTTCCTCTTCCCCAGTCAGGTTCAGGTAGCGGGGAGGGGCATTGGCAGCACAGAACCGCCAGCGGCTCCAGGCTGCATTGACATCCCGATGGTCACCCATCAAATCAGAGACGACTTCCCACTGGCTCGAGCCGGTGCGAGAAACTGAGGAGTGGGGCAAGCAGGCATTGCGTCCGGTGCGATCGGCAATCACGGCTGAACCTGACCATTGATCCAGTTCACCTTCCTCATCAGCGCCCCGGCCT
>JBHJGR010000266.1:0-3332 GCA_050331615.1 Elainellaceae cyanobacterium | reverse complement strand
GTTTGAGGTGACTACGCCATCTTGAACCACCAGAATAGTTGTATCCTCTCTGGTCACGGTCAATTGGTCGTCTTTTGCCGTAATCCCGTAACCACCTATCGAGACAGAATCATAGATGGGTTTTTCACTGCCCAGCGGATTGATCAAATACTCAGCCGCCTGAGCAATATCGTTCGGCGACCACTTGACAGTACCAGAAGTTCATGTACCTCCATTCGTGCCTTTCTCTGGATGATGGCCATTTGTTTGTGACGTTGAAACCCCAGTGTCTAGGGTTGTGACAGCTTCCTTCACATCCGATGGTGGGCGATCCCCTTCTCGCTCCAGCTCTAACCGAATATGGTTGACTGTGACAACGCCATCGGCCTCCTGACGAAAGAGAACTGTGTCCCCCTGACTGATTTCAATGGCTGGGACTTTATTGCGATACTGGCTTGGATCAACACCTTCATCAACAGGTTTTTGAATTGCACTGGTAATGGCTTTGATGGACTCCGAGGTCAGCTCATTGCGAAACTCGCCTCGCGCCATCTGACCATAAAGCAGGCGTCGTCCCATCTGGATCTTCAGTGACTCATCCGGCTCGTGCCGCTCCTCAGAACGGTTTGCCGTTGCCAGGCGGTAGCCGTTGCCCACTGTGACGGCGATTCCCCGTGCAGCCTGGGCGATCGCCATCAATAGCTGAACTTCATCCTCCTGAATTGCCTGAGCATCGGCTGGATTAATTGTGAGTACCATTGCTCATCCCTCCTTGATGCAGTAAATCTTGAAGCACGGCAACTCGCGCAATACCTTCAATTCGGTTCACCACGCATTCGCTGCCTACTTGAAACAGGGCAATTTCTCCGTCAAAGCGATACTCGACAAAGTTTGGCTCATAGTCGGGGTTACAGTTCCGCAAGTAGGTGATGATGCCCTGTTGGGAACAAATGTAGAGGATGTCATCGAACAAAACCTCCACGATGTTTGGGACATATCCTGGTGGAAGAGGAGGCAACAGGCGTGCCTGTGCTAAATCCAACAGGATATCTGGCTCCTTGGAAAGGAGTAGGACAGTCTGGGCTGAGAGTCCCCACTCGACTGGATTTGGTAGCGTTGGTATGGTCATCTTTTCCTCCAGTTATCAATTAACGAAAGACTTCATCGAATTCATCCTCGGTAATGTCCGTCGAGTACGACGAACGTCCAGTCGGAACAGTCGTCCCATTAGTGGTTGGTGATAAGGGAAATAGCCGCTCCGCCATTTGTTGTCTCAGTTCGCTCTCGTCATCCAGGTTGATAGAGCGCTGGTTGCCCTGGACACGCGCAATCAGGCGATCGCGCACCTGGCTGTGCCACTGTTCCTCACTCCGTTGCTGCCTTTGAATTTCTTCAGGGGAAATCTTCACCTTCAGCCGCAGAGGCACCGATGCCTCATTGCTACCTTTGTAGGCCGAGTTGATAAAGACGCACTCCCCCTGATCCAGCTTTAGAATCTGGTCCGTCGTCAGCAGCGGCACCTTCTGAATTTGCTCCGAACGAGTGTTGTTCGCGCCCCGCCCCCGAGAGCGAGTGTGAATGGTCACCTCCTTTTCTCCCAAGTAGCTCGAAAACTCCGCTGCCGTCTCCCTGTCCTTGGGATTGAAAAAGACTTTGGTGCCACAGGCAGCAAACAAGGCTCGCGACAAATCCTTGCCATACATGTGCTGCAACTGAGCAAAGTTCTGGTAGCCCAGTAGGCTCACAAAACCATAGGAGCGGAATTCGTTAATCCACTTGGGTAGATCCGGGAGGTACAGGGTTGGTAGCTCATCGAGGGCGATGATCAGCGGCTCTTTTCGGGGTTGAGCAAAGTTGTGGGTCACAATCAGGTGCAGCACCGCTGCTAGCAGGGGACTGACTGCATCGCGTTTCTGGATATCTACCTGGAGAAACAGAATTTGCTTTCCTTTGAGCTTCAGGGGGATAGTTGTTTCGCCACAGAAGCTGGCCACCAACTGCTTACCCGTGAAGGTCTTGAAAGTCCGCTGAGCGGTTGCCACAATACCCGCCAACTGCTTGTCTGCGTCCTCTGATGAGAGAAGCTGACTCAGGCTTGTCATCGTCCAGGCTGGTATCCAGCCGCTTTCGTTCCCTTGCCTGATGCGGGCAGGAAGTTCTGGCAGGTTGAGGATTTTGCTCGCCATCAGCAGGTCAGGGTAGGGCGTCAGCTTGGCCAAGAGCATGACCGCCTCGACCAGGTTGGTGCCTGCGCTGGTGAAGAAATCGTCGTCATGGCGGCCTCCATCGCGCTGGGTGTTCTTCTGGAGAACCTGAGCTAATTGGGAAGCCATCAGCGCAGCGGTCCCATCATTGAGGAAGTCCAGGGGATTGCAGACGCCTGTATAAGGCTGACCAGGAGCCAGCACCGAAACCTCGTAGCCTTGAGCCGCAGCCCAGGCAGCGTGCGCTTCAAGCTGACTGCCCTTAAAGTCGTAGACTACTACCGGAAACCCCTGCTCAATCGCCGAGCGAATCGCTGGGTCGATAACGCTGAAGGTCTTTCCTGAGTCGGGCGCACCGGCTACTGCAAGGCTTTGCTGGGCATTTGGGATATCCAGATTTCCAGCTTTCAAGGCAACCTTGTTGGGCTTGCGCTGTTTACGCTGCTGCCGTCCGATCGCTGCTGCCTTACGTTTCTCTGCTCCTCCCGCAAAGCGACCGGAGGTAATCTTGCCCTTCTTGCTGTTGCCGAAAAGGCTCATGGCGATCGCCATGAGCACCAGTCCCAGCAGCATCGTCCCCAGACCCGAATCCATGAGGGCATTCGAGACATCTTGAATCGGCTCCGGCAGAGACTGGAGTATCCCCGATTGATTTGTCTGTTTCGACTGGTGATTACTCATAGCGCTGGGACAGCAACTCTGCCTGGGTGACTTCGTACTCCTGACCGTTGAAGGTTAGAGTTAACTGCTGGATTTGATGGCCTTCAAGCTGGTTCACTTGCAGGATGGGCAGCTCGTTGTGAAGTGCCTCAGAAAGCTGAAACAGTGGGATGTCCGGCGGAAGATTGGGGTTAAGGTAGATCCCCAAAACTTGTTGATAGCCTTCGTCCCCAGGGAGATATCCCAGGAAGGCACATCCCAAAGCTCCACAAAGGGGATTGCCCCCAGATGAGTTACTGGAATCAGCCGTTCGTGTGTCAATCAAATACAGCGGTGTAGGTTGTCCTGACTGCTGAACTCTCAAAACCCGCATCTGACTTGCATCGACCAGAGAAGGGGAGCCAATATTCTCTGCCAAAACTTGCTGCATTAGATCCGAGGGAGCCGACTTTGCAAACTGCCAACTGCCTTGAGCCATTGTTCGAGGTA